>CAMDOT010000022.1 GCA_945903635.1 Rhizobium sp. Q54
GGCACCAATTGCGGCGCGACATGCTCGATGATGATGCTCGATTCGACGACCGTAGTCCCGTCGTCGCGCAGCACTGGCATCAGCCCATGCGCCCAGAAGCGCTTCAATTCGGCGAGGCCCCATTCACCTTCGGTGATTGCGAATATGAACGGCGTGTTGGTTTCGTTGAACGCAATCACCACCTTCTGGCAGTACGACGAAAAGGGATGGCCGTGCAGGACCAGCGCCATGGTCAGATCACCCTCACCGCCATCTTGCCGCGGTTCCTGCCTTCAAAGAGCCCGATCAGTGCCTCCGGCGCCTTGTCGAGCCCGTCGACGACATCGACGATGGCCTTGATCTTCCCATCAGCGACCCAGCGCGCGAGGCGCTGCTCGGCCTCGGCGCGACGGTCGAAGAAGTCCATGACGATGAAGCCTTCCATCCTGAGACGCTTGGTGACGACCAAGCCCGGCACCGCCATCGGCCCCGGCGCGGGCTTGTCGACATCGTATTGCGAGACGTTGCCGCAGCAGGCGATGCGGCCGCGCAAATTCATCAGCGACAGCGCGGCATCGAGCACCGGCCCGCCGGTATTGTCGAAATAGACGTCGATGCCATCAGGGCACGCCGCCGCCAGCGCGCGGCGGACGCCGCCAGCCTTGTAGTCGATCGCAGCATCGAAGCCGAGCTCGCGCACCAGCCAGTCGCACTTGTCCTGGCCGCCGGCCGTGCCGACGACGCGGCAGCCCTGGAGCTTGGCGATCTGGCCCACCATGGTGCCGACCGCGCCGGCCGCCGCCGACACCAGCACCGTGTCGCCGGGCTTGGGCTGGCCCACGTCCAGCAGGCCGAAATAGGCCGTGAGGCCGGTGACGCTGAGCGGGCCGATCAGCAGTTCGAGCGGCGCTTTGGTCGTGCGCTTGGTGAGACGCCGCGACGGCAGTGCCGCGTAGTCCTGCCAGCCCCAGTCGCCTTCGACGATGTCGCCCTTCGCCAGGCCGGGCGCCTTCGAGTCGACGACCTCGCCGATCGCAAAACCGCTCATCACCTGGCCCGGCTCCAGCGCGTCGCGATAGGTCTTGCCCATCATCCAGGCGCGGTTGGCGGGATCGAGCGAGAGCATGCGCGTGCGCACCAGCACCTCGCCGTCCTTCGGTACGGGAATCGCCGTCTCGGTCCATTCGAACGTGTCGGCGGCGATCTTGCCTTGCGGCTGCTTGGCGTAGAGCCATTGACGGTTCATGGCGTCAATCCTTGTAGTTGGCGGCGCGCTTCTGCAAGTTGGACATGATGGCTTCGAGCTGGTTGGGTGAGCCGATCAGCTTCTGCTGCTCGACCGACTCCATCATCAGGCCCGACGCCGCATCGGTCGCGACCGCGGCATTGAGCAGCCGCTTGTTGGCCCGCATCGCATCGGGGCTCTTGGAGGCGATTTCCCTCGCCGTCTCGAAGGCCGCCGCGCGCGGATCATCGACGACACGCGTGACGAACCCCATCTGCTGCGCTTCGGTGCCGTTGAAGATGCGGCCGGTGTAGGTGAGCTCGCGCACCACGTCCTCACGCGCAAGGTGGCGCATGAGCTGGGTGCCGGCGAGATCGGGCACCAGGCCCCACTTGATCTCCATCACCGAGAAGCGCGTATCCGCCGTGGCGTAGCGGATGTCGGGGCCCAGTGCGATCTGGAAGCCGCCGCCGAAGGCCACGCCATGGACGGCGGCGATCACCGGGACCGGCAGTTCGCGCCACAGCCAGGCGCATTGCTGCGGCCGGTTGGCGATACCGTGGGTCCGCTTGGTGAGGTCGCGCGACCCTGGCACCGCGGCATCGCCCTGGTTCATCGCGGCAAAGCTTGCCATGTCGAGGCCGGCACAGAATGCCTTGCCCTCGCCCGACAGCACGACGCACCTGAGGCCCTTCATGTCGGCCAGCCTGGCGCCCGCCTCGATGATGCCCTCGAACATCGCCGGATCCAACGCGTTCATCTTGTCGGCACGGATCAGGCGGACGTCGGCCACGCCGTCCTTGAGATCGATCGAGACACGGTCCTTCATTTGTCCTTCTCCGACTCCGATTTCAGCCATTCGCGCAGGCGGCGCTTCACTTCTTCCGGTTCGAGCCGCTGCGGTGGCGCCAGCGAACCGTCGCCCTGTTTGGGCCACATCAACACGGCGATGCCGCGCTGCACATCGGCAAACGTGCAGTCGTCCGGCAGGCGATCGAGCAGCGCCCGCACTTCTGCCTTCACACTGGGTGCCTTCACGTCCGTCATCCGTGCACCATGCGCCAGACTCCTTGCGCAATATAGACCGCCCCCAGCGCCAGGATGACCCGCCGGGTCCAGTGATAAAACTGCTTGTCCGACATGCGATCGAGGAAGCGGCGCGAGAGCGTGGTGCCGGCGACGGCGAAGGCGGCGGCATAGGCCATCACCAGCCATTGCTCAAGATCGCGCGCGGCCGGGTTGTCGATCAGGGCGCCGAAATAGACGACCTTGGTGAGATGGCCCAGCACCTGGGCCGCCGCCTTGGTGGCCACGTTGACCTGGCGCGTCATGCCGGTGCGGACATAGAAGATGTCGAGCAGCGGTCCGGTGACACCCGAGACGAGCTGGAGGGCGCCGCCGATGGCGCCCGCCAGGAATGCCTGGCCCGGCGCCTCGATGTCGGGTGCGATCCGCTGTGGCAGCGACAAGGCGATGAAGGGCGTGACGCCCACCGCCATCAGCACCAGCGCCTTGTCTGGCACGAAATCGAAGAAGGAGAATACGACCAGCGAGGCGGCGGCTCCGGCGCCGAATTGCAGCACGACACTCCATTTGACGTGATGCCGCCACAGCCAGGCGCGCCAGCCGTTGGCCGCGATCTGGATGACGCCATGGAACACCATTGCGACCGGCACCGGCAGCAGGACCAGCAGGAAGCCGATCAGCAGCATCCCGCCCGCCATGCCGAAGATGCCGGAAATGAAGGAGGTCACGACGGCCACGGCCGCCAGCGCCACCAGGATGGACAGGGAGAACATCGGCTGCGGCGTAGCGCAGCGTGCGGACGCTGTCGAGGATGGGCTAGGGTGCGCCATGACCGACACCGATCTCTTGTTCACCCCGGCGGTAAAAGCCGCCGCCCTCATCCGCACCAAGAAGCTTTCGCCTGTCGAGTATGTCGACACTGTCCTGAAGGCAATCGAGCGCGCCCAGCCGAGGCTCAACTGCTTCCGCGAGGTCACGGCTGACGCGGCGCGGCGCGACGCAAAGAAAGCCGAGGAGGCGGTGATGGACGGCAAGCCGCTGGGGCCGCTGCACGGCGTGCCGGTCAGCATCAAGGACCTGCTGGACGTGAAAGGCGTACCGACGCGGCATGGATCGGCGATCTTCGCAGACAACCCGCCCGCGGCGGCCGATGACGTTCTCGTGGAGCGCCTGCGCAAGGCCGGCGCCATCATCATCGGCAAGGCGAACTCGCCCGAGTTCGGCGTCAAGGGCCTGACCGACGGACCGTCCTTTGGCACGACGCGCAATCCCTGGAACCTCGAGCGCACGCCGGGCGGTTCGAGCGGTGGCGGCGCCTCGGCCGTAGCCGCTGGACTGGGACCGCTGTCGCTTGCAACGGATGGCGCGGGCTCGACGCGGGGCCCAGCCTCGTGCTCCGGCCTGGTCGGCCTCAAGGCGACACTCGGCATCGTGCCTTACGACACGGCGCGCGACGCCTACGGCAATAACATCTTTGCCGGTCCGCTTGCGCGCACCATCACCGACGCCGCGGTCATGCACGCGACGCTGATCGGCCCGACGGAGAAGGACCCGTGGGCACTGGGGGCTGCGCCGCCGCGGCCACTCTCGCCCAAGCTCTCGGGTGAGGACCTATCGGGTGTGCGCATCGGCTATATCGAGCTCTGCGCCAATCCACGCATCGCCACCGATGTCCGCACCAACACGCGCGCGAGCCTCGCTGCGTGGGAGGAGATGGGTGCGACGGTCGAAGAGATCACCGAGAAGATCGACTGGATCGAATACGAGGGCCGCGTGCTCTACCAGGCGGGCTTCGCGGTGACCTGCGCGCAATACCTGCCGAAGTGGCAGAACCAGATGGACCCGGTGACGCTGGCCTTCATGCAGCGCGGCGAGAAGTTCACCCTGGCCGACTTCCGCAACGCCCAGTTCGCGCGCACCGTGCTGTTCCGCAAGATCCAGTCGCTGCTCGAGCGCTACGACTTCCTGGTGACACCGACCAACGCACGCACCGCGCTTGACGTCACTCATGATGCCGCCAACGACGAGGTCGTGATCGACGGCGTGAAATGCGGCATCACCCGCCAGGGCTGGACGTCCTACCAGTACCCTTTCAACCTGACCGGCCATCCAGCGCTCGCCTTGCCCTCGGGCTTCGGCACCGATGGGCTGCCGACCTCGGTCCAGATCGTGGGCAAATGGGGCGCCGAGACCGATGTGCTGCGGCTCGGTGCGCTCCTCGAAACGGCAAGGCCGTGGGCACAGCATCGGCCGCCGGCGCTGTAGCCCAGCACTGTAGCGTTGCACAGCAAGTGAGCTAATCTCCCTGTGAAAAGACTTACAGGGAGGAAAAACAATGCGTCTCATAGCGGTCTTGGCAGGCCTTTTGGCCGCCCTCGGCGGGTCCGGCACGACCCTCGCGCAGACCTTCGACAAGCCCATCAAGATCATGGCGCCCTATGCACCGGGCGGGAATATCGACGTCACCTCCCGCATCATCGCCGACAAGCTGAAGGACGTGCTGGGCGTTTCCGTCATCGTCGAGAACAAGGCCGGTGCCAGCGGCATGATCGGCAGCGACATCGTGGCCCGCTCCGCGCCCGACGGCACCACCCTGCTGGTCTCGGCGAATTCCCTGGTGGCGGTACCCGCGATCTACGGCAACGCGCCTTACGACTGGCGGACCGCCTTCACGCCGATCAGCCACATCCAGCGCGTGCCCGCTGTCCTGGTCGTGCCGCCCAACTCGCCGATCAAGACCATGGCCGACTTCATCGCGCTCGGCCGCGACGGCAAGTTCCCGGTGGCCGATTCCGGCATCGGCACCACCAACCACATCGCCCTCGAGCTGATCGGCGACGCGACCAACACCAAGTACACGCTGATCCATTACAAGGGGTCGGGCGCCGCCATGATCGACGTGATGGCGGGCCAGGTCCCCGCCCAGGTCGACCAGGTCAATGCCGCCATCGGCAACATCAAGGCGGGCAAGCTGCGGGCCATCGCCATTTCTTCCGACAAACGCCTGCCGGAACTGCCCGACGTGCCGACCATGAAGGAGTCGGGCGTGAAGGGTCTCGAGAATTTCACCTTCTCGACCTTCACCGGCCTGTTCGGCCCCGCCAAGATGCCGCCCGAGGTGGTGGCCAAGCTCAACGCGGCGATGGTCACGGTCCTGAAGGACCCGGCTGTCGTAAAACGCTTCGCCGACCTCACGGCCGAGGCCTTCCCGACCACGCCGCAGGAGACCGCGGCGATGTTCGACGCCGAGGACAAGATGGTCGTGCCACTGATCAAGAAGCTCGGAATCAAGCCGGAGTAGACCCACCGATGACCTGGCTGCCCCCCGCCGTTGCACCCATCGTCCTGTTGCTGATCTCCAACGTCTTCATGACGTTCGCCTGGTACGGGCACCTGAAGTTCACCGACAGGCCGCTGTGGCTGGTGGTGGTGGCGAGCTGGGGCATCGCCTTCGTCGAATACTGCTTCGCGGTGCCGGCCAACCGCTGGGGCCACACGGTCTATTCCGCCGCCGAGCTCAAAACCATGCAGGAGGTGATCACGCTCACCGTGTTCGCCGTCTTCTCGGTGCTCTATCTCGGCGAGCGCGTCACGCTGAACCATTTCGTGGGCTTCGCCCTGATCTGCGCCGGGGCCTTCTTCGTCTTCAAGGGACCGATCCCGGCCTGACACGGGATGAAAACACCCTATCCTGCGTAGTCTCTTCCAGGGGAGAAACGGCGCTCGATGGAACTGAAGGCACGGCGACGGCTCGAGGCGGCGGCACTTGGCGTCGTGCTGCTGCTCGCCGCTGTCCTGCGGCTGTGGCGCCTGGAAGACAACGGCTTCGGCACCGAGTATTACGCCGCCGGCGTTCGCAGCATGCTGCAGGGCGGCTGGCTTTTCTTCTACAACGCCTTCGACCCGGCGGGTTTCGTCTCCCTCGACAAACCACCGCTCGCCTTCTGGATCCAGACGCTCTTCGCCGCGGTCCTGGGTTTCAGCGGCTGGACGATCCACCTGCCGCAAGCACTGGCCGGCGTCGCTTCGGTCGCGATCCTGTATCGCCTAGTGCGCCGCCCGTTCGGCGCGGCGGCGGGCGTGATCGCGGCCCTTCTGTTGGCGACAGCGCCGATCGCCGTCGCGATCGACCGCTCCAACAACACCGACTCATGGCTCGTCCTGTTGCTGCTGCTGGCAGCCGGCATGGCCCAGCGCGGGCGCGGCCTTTCCTTCGTCCTGGCGATGGTCCTGCTCGGTCTCGCCTTCAACGTGAAGATGCTGGCGGCTCTCGTATGCGGACCCGCCCTCGTCGCCGTCTATCTCACCGTCGCCCCGTTCGACTGGCGCCGGCATCTGTTCTGGCTCGCCTGCGGCGGCGCGGCGCTCGTGGTCGTCGGCCTCTCCTGGGTCACCGCCTTCGACCTCACGCCCAAGGACCGCCGGCCCTACGCCGGCAGCAGCATCGGCAACTCCATGTTCGAGCTGGTCGTGATGCACAACGGTTGGGAACGCTTCGTGAGGCCCCAGCCCACGATCCCGGTGCCGGTGCCGACGCCGACGCAAGTGCCACGCTACGAGGCCTACGACGCCGTACCGGCAGGCCCGTTCAGGCTCGCCGAGCCGATGTTCGCGGGTCAATTCGCCTGGGCGCTACCGCTCGCCGTCCTCGGCGCGGTGTTGGCATGGCGGCGGCGGCGCGCCGCCGTGGTGCTGTGGGGCACCTGGGCCCTCACCTACGGCATCGTCTACAGCGCCGCCGGCGGCATCTTTCACATCTACTACCTCGCCACCCTGGCGCCGCCGCTGGCCGCCCTCGGCGCCATCGGCTGCATCGAGTTGTGGCGCCACGGCTCCCGCCATCTGGCCTTGGGGCTTGCGGCCACGGCGCTCTGGCAAGGCTATATCGTGGAACTGTCGCTCGGCTGGACCACCCTCTGGATTGCCTTTCCCGTCGCTGCACTGCTGGTGGGTGCCGCCGTCCTGTGGCGTGACAAGCGACCGCCTGCCTTCATCGGCGGCATCGCCCTGCTGGTGCTGCCCGCCGCGTGGGCGATGAGTGCCGTCTTCGCGCCGGGCAATCTCATCCTGCCGTCCGCCAGCCTGCCGCGTTGGCTGGGCCTCGACGACGGCCGTGGCCCGCTGCTGTCGCGTTCCTACCAGCCGCTGACGGGAGATCCCAAGCTGCTGGCCTACCTGCAGGCCAATCGCGGCAAGGCGCGCTTCGTGGTTGCGGCGCCCAACGCCCTGCTGGCGGCACCCGTGATCGTCCGGACCGGCGAGCCGGCGATGGCCTTCGGCGGCTTCATGGGCAGCGATCCGATCATGAACGTCGAGGACTTTGCCGAGCAGGTCGCAAACGGCGACGTGCGCTTCGTCATTCTCGGCACGGCACGCCGGTCGTCCGACTTCCAGACCTGGGTCCGCGCCCACGGCGTGCCGGTCGATCCGGCGCTGTGGCGCTCGCTGCCGCCCGAGCGCCGGCGCGCGATCGAGCTCTACGACCTGATGCCGCCGCCACGTTAGTCGACGGCATTAGTCGGCGGCCTTGGAAGAACGGGTCGCGCTATCCCGCACCCAAGGCGCGGGCGATCTGATAGGTGGCGAGCGCGGCCACATAGGCCAGCGCCAGCATGTAGAAGAAGGTGACCCACATCCATTTCCAGCTGCCGGTCTCGCGCCGGATGACGGCCAGGGTCGAGGCGCATTGCGGCGCGAAGACGTACCAGGCGAGCAGCGCCAGAGCCGTGCCGAGGCTCCATTGGCCGGCGATCGCCTGGCCGATTTTGTCGGCAGCCTCCTCGCCGCCGCTGATGGCGTAGATGGTGCCGAGCGAGCCGACCGCGACCTCGCGCGCCGCCATGCCGGGGATCAGCGCGACGTTGATCTGCCAGTTGAAGCCGAGCGGCTCGGTCAGCGGCTGGATCGCCGAGCCGATCATGGCGGCCAGGCTGTAACTGATGGCAGGTTCCGTGGCGCCTTCCGGCGGCTGCGGGAATGTCGCCAGAAGCCAGATCAACACCATCATGGCGAGGATAATGGTGCCGGCGCGCTTGACGAAAATTGCCGCGCGCGTCCACAGCCCGATGGCGAGGCTCTTCAACTGCGGGATCTTGTAGTCCGGCAACTCGAGCATGAAGGGCTCGCCCGGCGATCCGCGCCAGATCAGGCGCTTGATCACGAACGACACGCCGAGCGCGCCCGCGATGCCCGTTGCGTAGAGGCCGAACATCACCAGGCCCTGGAGGCCCACGAAACCCCAGACCTCACGGTCGGGGATGAAGGCGCCGATGATCAGGGTGTAGACCGGGATGCGCGCCGAGCAGGTCATCAGCGGCGCCACCAAGATGGTGGTGAGGCGGTCGCGCTTATCGTCGATCACGCGCGTCGCCATGATTCCCGGAATGGCGCAGGCGAAGGACGACAGCAGCGGGATGAAGGCGCGTCCATGCAGGCCGGCGCCACCCATGATGCGGTCCATCAGGAACGCCGCGCGCGCCATGTAGCCCAGGTCCTCGAGCACCAGGATGAAGAAGAACAGGATCACGATCTGCGGCAGGAACACCAGCACGCTGCCGACACCGCCGATCAGCCCGTCCTTGAGGAAGCTCTTGAGCAGGTCGGGCAGCGGCAGCGTCTCGACGAGATCGCCCAGCCAGTGGAAGCCCGCCTCGATCGCGTCCATGCCCGGCTGCGCCCAGGCGAACACCGCCTGGAACATGACGAACAGGATGGCGAGCAGAATGACGAGCCCGGCCACGGGATGCAGCAGCACGGCATCCGCCCGCGACGTGCCGACATCGCGCGCGCCGCTGCGGCGCACGACGGTGCGCTGCAGCCGGTCGGCCTCGTGTTGGCCGCCGCGCAGTTAGCCGGCATCGGGGGCATGCCACGAGGAGGTGCCGGCCTCCGGCAGGTTGGCGACGGCGCTATCGATCTCGGCCAGCAAGGCGTCGATGCCGCCGCGGCGCACCGCGACCGAACTCACCACAGGTACGCCGAGCTCGCGCGCGAGACGGTCGGCGTCGATCTCGATGCCGCGCTTGCGCGCAATGTCCATCATGTTGAGCGACAGCATCACCGGACGGCCGACACGCTTCAGCTCCAGCGCGAGGCGGAGCGCCAGGCGCAGGTTGGTGGCGTCGGCGACGCAGACGATCAGGTCGGGGGCGGCTTCGCCCTTGAGGCGCCCGAGCACGACATCGCGCGTGACCTCCTCGTCGGGCGAACGCGCGCGCAGCGAATAGGTGCCGGGCAGGTCGACGATCTGCAGTGTACGGCCGGCCGGCGTGGTGAGGCGGCCGGTCTTCTTCTCGACCGTGACGCCGGGATAGTTGGCGACCTTCTGGCGGCTGCCGGTGAGGGCGTTGAACAACGCCGTCTTGCCGCAGTTGGGATTGCCGACCAGTGCAATTGTCGGTGTGGCGGCACTCATGACGGGACCTCGGTGCTCACCAGGATCGCCATGGCCTCGCGCCGGCGCAGCGCGATAGTGGCATGCGCCACCCGAACCGCGATCGGATCGCTGCCGAACAGGCCCTGATGAAGAAGCTCGACATCGGCGCCTTCGACGAAGCCCAGTTCGATCAGCCGGCGCTCCAGCTCAGGTCCCGGCAAGCCGATCCCGGCACCCTCCACGGAGAGCGCCTCGATGCGACCACGAAAGCCCACACGCGCATTACCTAGTGCTATGGTTGGTTTGTCAGACATTGCGACTAATTCGTAATAGCACTGGAAAAGAGGCTTTTCCAGCAGGGAGGTAGAGGGAATGGCATCGATCGTTCTGGCGCATGGCGCCTGGTCCGCGGCCTGGGCCTGGAAAAAAATGCGCCCCCGCTTCAGGGCCGCCGGTCACGAGTTCTTCTCGCCGACCTACACCGGGCTCGGCGAGCGCGCCCATCTCGCCCGCCCCGAGATCGATCTCGCGACCCATATCCAGGACGTGCTGGCGGTGCTGGAGTTCGAGGACCTGACCGACGTCACCCTGCTCGGCCATTCCTACGGCGGCATGGTCGCGACCGGTGTCGCCGACAAGGCGCGCGAGCGCATTGCACGCGTGGTCTATATCGACGCCTTCGCGCCCAAGGATGGCCAAAGCCTGTTCGACCTGGTGGGTCCCAAGGCCGAAGGCAACATGCGCGCCGGCGCCGCCAAGGACGGCGACGGCTGGCGGCTGCCCATCAATCCGATGCCGCCCGACACCGCGCCCGAGGATGTGGCGTGGGCCAGTCCGCGCCGCCGGCCGCAGCCGATCCGGACCTTCGAGCAGAAGATCCAGCTCACTTCGAAGGAACCGCCGCCGCCGCGTCACTATATCTATGCGACGCGCAACGGCCCGGGCGATGTGTTCCGCCAGTTCAGTGAGCGCGCCAAGAGCGAGGCGGGCTGGAAGTCCTACGAACTCGATTCCAGTCACAACCCCCACATCACCTGTCCCGATGCGCTGATGGCGTTGCTGACCCGGATCATGCCGAACACGTGGGCTGACAAATGAGGGCGGACAAATGAGCGACGCGCTGGTCCACGACGTCCTTGGCCAGCTCGGCCGCAGCAAACGTGCCGACGATTCCCTCACGCTGACCGGCGGCAGCGATCCCGTCTTCCCGACACCGTGGCGAATCGGTCAGGCGGGTGCAGCCGCGCTCGGTGCCGTGGGTCTCGCTGTCTCTGATCTCTGGCGCCTGCGGACCGGCAAACCCCAGGGCGTCGGCATCGACCTGCGCGCCGCCGCGGCCTCGCTGCGCTCCAACACCTATGTCCGTCGCAACGGCGAGAAGCCGGTGTCGTGGGATCCGTTGGCCGGCCACTACCCGACGCGCGACGGCCGGACGATGTTCCTGCACACCAATCACCCGCACCATCGCGCCGGCGCGCTCAGCATCTCGGGCGCCAAGGCCGAGACGCGCGAAGCGCTGGCCGAGGCGGTCGCCAAGTGGGACGGGCTCGCCATCGAGGAGGCGATCGCGGCCGGCAACTGCGTCGGCGGCCTCGTGCGCAGCCGCGACGAATGGAACGCCCATCCTCACGGCATCGCCGTCGCCAGGCTGCCGCTGATCGACATGATCAAGATCGGCGAAGCGCCGGCGCGGCCGCTGCCGCCCCTCAAGAAGGATGGCGGTGACCGGCCGCTGAGTGGTGTGCGCGCCCTCGATCTCACGCGCGTGCTGGCCGGCCCGACCAGCGGTCGCGTGCTGGCCGAGAACGGCGCCGAGGTCTTGCACATCGCCGCACAGCACCTGCCCTACCAGACCGAAATCCTGATGGACACCGCGCACGGCAAACACTGCGCCTGGCTCGACCTGCGCGAGCCATCCGGCATCGAGACGCTGACCGGACTGGTGCGCGAAGCCGACGTCTTCACGCAAGGCTACCGGCCCGGCACGCTCGCGGCGCGCGGCTTCTCGCCTGAGCGGCTGGCCGAACTGCGGCCCGGCATCGTCTGCGTCAGCATCTGCGCCTATGGCCACGAAGGCCCCTGGGCCTCGCGGCGCGGCTTCGATTCGATCGTGCAGAACGTCACCGGCCTTTCCGCGACACAGGGCACCCTGGAAAAGCCGCGCAACATGCCGGTGCAGGCCAACGACTACGTCGCGGGCTATCTCGCAGCACTCGGCGCCATGGTGGGCCTCGCCCGCCGCACCGAACAGGGCGGCTCGTGGCTGGTGCGCGTCTCGCTGGTCCAGGTCGCGCACTGGATCGCGAACCTCGGCACCGTCGATGCCTCGAAAGGCGCGGCCGAACTCGGCGACGACGAACTGGCCGGCCTCATCACCGAAAGCATCGGGCCGTTTGGTCGCCTGAACCATCTCCGCCCGATCGTGCAGTTGAGCGAGACGCCCGCCTTCTACGCCCGACCGGCAGAGCCGCTCGGCAGCTCGCCGGCGCGGTGGACTTGAGTTAGCTAAGACAATTAGCTAATCTAAATCCATGCCTACCTACACGATCCATGCCGCCAAGACGAACCTCTCCAAGCTCGTCGCTCGCGCCGAGGCGGGTGAGGAGATCGTGCTCGCACGTGGCAAGGAGCCCGTTGTGAAAATCGTGCCGGTCGCGCCGAAGCCCAAGCGCAAGTTCGGCCGCTTGAAGGGCAAGGGCTCGGTCGGTCCGGCGTTCTTCGAGCCACTGCCCGAGGACGAACTCAAGCTCTGGGAATGACGCGTGCGGCTTCTCCTTGATACACACGCATTCCTCTGGTGGGTGTTTGCCGACCCCAAACTCTCCCGCCGTGCCCGCATCGCGATCGACAATGACAGTGAGAACGAAGTTTTCGTAAGTGCCGCCTCCGCCTGGGAAATCGCCACCAAACACAGGATTGGCAAATTGCCCGATGCGCGTGTCGTTGCAGATGACATCCCCGCCACGGTCGCCGCCGAAGGATTCGCCGAACTCAGCATTTCAGTTCGCCATGCCCAACATGCCGGCAATCTGGGCGGACGCCACAAAGATCCATTCGATCGAATGCTGATCGCTCAAGCCATGCTCGAAGATCTGACACTCGTGTCGAACGAGCGGACCTTCGACGCCTATGGCGTTAAGCGACTGTGGTAATCACCCGTCCGCCCGGGCGCCGAACAATGCGCGGCACCGATCTTCCGCCAGCTTCAGGCCTTCCTCACTGAAGGCGACTGACTTCGCCTTCCCTTTGGGGTTGGAGATCAGGCCCTTTCCATGCAGACGATCCATCGCGTCCCAATCGAAGCCTTTCCACGCGCGATCTTCGTTGTGTAGGCCGAGATACAGCAACGCCAGAATTGCATCGTCGATTCGGTCTTCGTCCAAAATCATGGCGCCCTCCAAGCCGGTCACGTAGATAGCGAACGACAGGAGTTGCCCAATGTCTACCCTCACCACCATTCGTGTCGGCGGCGAGACCTACGACCGCGAATGGTCGGGCCGCGCCGCCAAGACGATGTGGTAGAGACTGCTGGGTGGTAGAGGCTGCTAGGCCGCCGCCCGCACCAGGGGCCGCGCTGCCAGCGCGTCGAGGAAGCGGCGACAATAGAGCTGGGCCGTGGTCCGGAACACCTTGGCCTTCAGCGCCGCATGCCGCTGCTTGCGTTCGCCGATCGGCATCGTGAGCGCCAGGTGCATGGCGTCAGCGATGGCGTCGGGGTCGAAGGGATTGACGATCAGCGCCTCGGTGAGTTCGTGTGCGGCACCCGCGAACCGCGAGAGTATCAGGACGCCCGGGTCCTCGTCCGACTGGGCGGCAACGAACTCCTTGGCGACCAGGTTCATGCCGTCGCGCAGCGGCGTCACCACGCCGATCCGGCCGAGGCGGTAGAGGCCGGCCAGCGTCGCGCGCGGCGCCGCCCGCGCGCTGTAGCGCAACGGCGTCCAGTCGAACTCGGAGAACTTGCCGTTGATCCGGCCCGCCAGACGATCGAGATCGATGCGCAGCCTTCGATATTCGTCGACCTCCTCGCGCGACCTCGGGCAGATCTGCAGATAGTGGATCTTGCGACGGTGCTCGGGATGCTTCTCGATCAGTTGGCCGAAGGCCTCGAAGCGCTGCGGCAGTCCCTTGGAATAATCCATGCGGTCGACGCCGATGATGAGCGCGCGCCCGACCATGCTCTCGGCCACCCGCCGCACCAGCTTGTCGCCGGCCGCGCGCTCGGCTTCCTGGGCAAAGGCTTCGGCGTCGATGCCGATCGGGTCGGCAAAGGCCCGCATCCGGCGGCCGTTCAGCCGGACCCATTCGCCGTCGACCGTGGCCCCCAACATGCGCTGCGCGCAGTCGCGGAAGTCGCGGGCATGCTCCTCGGTCTGGAAGCCGACCAGGTCGTAGGCGCAGAGATCGGCCACCAGCTCGCGCGCCACCGGCATGGCTTCCAGCATCGAGGGCGGCACGAAGGGAACATGAAGGAAGAAGCCGATCGGACCACCGAAGCCCTGCGCTCGCAGCATGCGGCCGAACGGGATCAGGTGGTAATCGTGCACCCACACCGTGTCGTCGGGCTGCAGCACCGGTTCCAGCGACTGAGCGAAGGTCTGGTTGACGGCGAGGTAGCCCTCGTAGTCGTCGCGGCGGAAATGCATCAGGCCGAGGCGGAAGTGCAGCAGCGGCCACAACGCCCCGTTGGCAAAGCCGACATAGAAGCTGCGATGCGCCTCGGGCGTGAGATCGATCGTGGCATAGGTGACGCCGCGCGCCTCGACGAGCGACGGTTGCGCCGCAGGCTCGGCGGTGAGCCGCCCGCTCCAACCGAACCACACCGAGCCCGGTATCAGCAGGTCGCGCAGCGCCACGGCAAGTCCGCCCGCCGTCGCGCCGCGGGATTTGGGGATCGGCACCCGGTTAGAAACGATCACGAGGCGTGCCATAGTCCCTCCTCCCAGCTTCTCGACAGGCGCATGGCCGACAGGATCAGCCCGACCTGCGAATAGGTTTGCGGAAAATTCCCCCACAATTCGCCAGTGAGGGGATCGATGTCCTCCGAGAGCAGTCCGAGGTGGTTGCGCCGGCCGAGCAGGTTGTTGAACAGCTCGAGCGCCTCGTCGCGGCGGCCGACGCTCACGAGGGCGTCGATGTACCAGAAGGTGCAGAGCAGGAAGGCGTTCGACGGCTTGCCGAAGTCGTCGGCCTCGCGATAACGCATCATGAAGCCATTCTTCATCAGGTGCTTGCCGGCCACGTCGATCGTGGCGTGGAAGCGCGGATCGTCGGAACGCAGCAGGCCGATCTCGGGCAGCACCAGGCTCGAGGCGTCGAGCATGTCGCGGTCGAGCACGCCCGACAGCCAGCCCTCCGACGTCGTGCCGCGCTTCAGGATCTCCTGGCGCAGCACGCCGGCGCGCGCCAGCCACTCGCGCGATTCGGCATCGAGGCGAACCCGCTTGGCGATCATGCCGAGGCGGTGCTGGGCGGCCCAGCACATCGCCGCCGAGAAAGTGTGCACCTCCTCGCGGTCGCGGTACTCCCACAGGCCGGCGTCGGGCGTGAGTGCCGCGCGATGGGCCTCGTTGCCGACGACGCAGAGCTGACGATAGAGCTCGACATCGCCCTGGCGCGGCAGCCGTTCGTCCCAGAACATCTGCGCCGCCGTCAGCACCATCGACCCGTAGGTGTCGTTCTGGCGCTGCCCGACCGCGGCATTGCCGACGCGCACCGGCCCGAAGCCGCGATAGCCCGGCAGCGAATCGATCAGGCGCTCGGTCGTGTCGGTCCCGGGCGCGATGGGAAACAGCGGCGCGATCTCATGGACCTCGCCGCGCGTGCTGCCGGCCTCGACGATGTCGACGATGAAGCGCACATAACTTTCCATCGTCAACGTCGCCGACAGGCGATTGAGCGCCGACACCGTGAAGAAGGCGTCGCGCAGCCAGGTGAAGCGATAGTCCCAGTTGCGCGGCGTGCCCGCCGCCTCGGGTATCGACGTCGTGAGGGCCGCGAGCACGGCGCCGGTGTCCTCGAAGCTGCACAGCTTCAGCGTGATCGCCGCGCGGATCACCGCGACCTGCCAGTCGAACGGTATGTTGAGATCGCGCACCCAGGTCTGCCAGTAACCCTCGGTCTCGGCGAGGAAGGAGCGCGCGAGCGTGTCGGGAGTGTCGGTGACGCTTTCGTCGGCGCCGACCAGCAGCGTGATCGGCCGGTCGAGCGAGAATTCGGTCTCATGGAGCACGTAGTTGATCGAGGCGTCGGTCGTCAGTCGCAGGACCGAGGCGTCGCCGTAGTAGCGTATGTGATTGCTGCCGGCCGTCACCTGCGCCCGGCGGGCGCCATAATCGAAGGTCGGCCGAAGCCGCACGGCAACCCGAGGTCGCCCGGCGACCGGCTCCATCCGCCGCACCAGCATGGGCGGCCGGAACATGCGGCCGAAGCGGCGGAAGCGCGGCGCGAAGTCGATGATGCGGACCGTGCCGTCCGCGCCGTCGATCGTGGTCTCGAGGACGGCGGAATTGTGCAGGTAGCGCTGGCGCGTCTCCTTGGCCCCGGCCACGACGACGTCCATGAAGCCGCTCTGCGGATCGTTGCCGCCCAGCAGCGCATTGAACACCGGATCGCCGTCGAGCCTGCCCAACCCATGCCACACGTGCCGCCCGTTGCGATCGATCAGGCTCGCGATCGCGCAGTTGCCGACGACACCGAGATCGAGAGTGCTCATGGTGAGACCTCCGCCCGTACCGGGCTCGTGGCCGGACAGCCGTCGAGACGCTCCACGCCGCGCTTCAGCCAGGCGCGCACGTTGGCGGGGTCACCGCCGAAGAACTCGGCAACGCGCAGGCCCTGGCCGCCGAAAGTGCGCGCGGCATTCATGCCCGCCTCGTCGGTGAAATCGTCGCCGATGAAGATCGGACAACGACCGGCAAACGGCGCCTGTGTCATCAGGCGTTCGACCGCGTGTCCCTTGGAGGCGGCGCGAGGTCCGATCTCGACCGCCTCGCGCGCCGGGATCAGCTTGAACCAGGGATGATCGTCGGCGACCAGCGCGCGTACCAGCCGCCAGACATCGTCGCCGTGCTCCGGGGCCAGACGATAGTGAACGGCACAGCCGTGCGGCTTGGGCTCGACCAGAACGCCGGGCCAACGCTCGGCCGCGGCGACCAACGAATCGCGCCAGGCCTCGGGCACGGCAAGACCCGCCGGCATCTCTTCCAGAGTACCGTCGGCGTATCGCAACACGACGCCATGCTCGCCCGCCGCGGCGGCAGCGAAAGGCGCGAGCAGACCGTCCGCCACGGCGAGGGACCGGCCGGTCACGATGGCGAGCGCACCCTGCAGAAAATGATGAAGATGCGAGAGCAGGACCGGCAGGCCGGTCGGTACGACGACAAGCTCCGGGGTCGCGGCGATCTCGAGCAGCGTGCCGTCGAGATCGAGAAACAGCGCGGACATCCTGTCGAGTTCCGGCGGCGTCATCCTGAACGTCCCCCCTTGCGCCAAGGTTGATCATCGAGGCGCGAAGGGACCACCACCACAACGCGCCGACGACAGCGCGCGCAGACCTCTCTCGTCAGCGTCCACGCCTTACACGTGGAAATTCAACCACGCGGAAATTCAACGTCCTCTGGCGACCGGGGTTCCGCGAAAAAGCCGCGGAGATGTGACGATCCTGTGGCGAAACCCGCCTAGCGCAACCCACCCATGCCCTGCCAGAACGGCTTGCCCGATTCGTAGGCAGCGGCGGCGGGTGAAATGCCGGCATCGCGCAGGCTGCGCGCATCCATCTGGGCGAGACAGCGCCGGGCCATCGTGCGCTCGCGCCACACCGCGATGGTGAGGGCGAGACGTTTGCGCAACGACGGCGGCACGGCGACCTCCGCGGCGACTGGCGTCACAAACAGATCCTGCTCGATGGTGAGACGGTTGCGGGACTGAAAGCTCATCTCTCCCTCCTTGGGTTGATGAGCCGAACGTGGTCCTCGCGCAGTGACCTCTCAATGATGTGCCAGGTAATCAGGCGCACGAGTCATCCTCATGCCAGCCCCGCCGAAATTTATCTCAGAGCCGCTCTGATCGCGTCCAGCCCGTCGGTCAGCGCCGCGGGGCCAGGCTGCAGGATCAGCGTCGACTTGATCTCGACGATGCGGCCGTTGGCGACGGCCGGCACGGTGGACCAGCCGGGCCGCTCGACGATCTGGCGCGGCACGACTTTCTTGCCGCACCATGATGCCAGGATCACATCGGGCTGGGCCGCGATCACCGCCGCCGATGTGACGATGCGCTCCCGGGCGCCCGATGCGGCGCTGAGATGCCGGAACACCTCCTCGCCACCCGCGATCTCGATCAGCTCCGACACCCAGCCGATGGCCGAGATCATCGGATCGTTCCACTCCTCGAAGTAGACTTTTAGCCGGCGCGTGGCCGCACCAGTCTCGCTCGCCACCGTGGCCACGCGCTCCTCGAGGCTCCGCGCCAACGCTTCGGCCTTTTCATTCTCGCCGATCAGCGCCCCCACGGTCCGGATCATGGCGAAGATGCCGGCAAGGTCGCGCTGGTTGAACAGATGCACCGCCACGCCCGCCTTGGCGAGATCGCTCACGATGTCGGCCTGCAGGTCGGAAAAGGCCAGCACCAGGTCGGGCTTCAGCGCCAGTATCTTGTCGAGACGCGCCGAGGTGAAGGCACTGACCCGCGGCTTCTGCCGCACCTCCGGTGGTCGCACGGCATAGCCCGAGACGCCGACGATGCGGTCCTGCTCGCCCAGCAGATAGAGCGTCTCGACCGTTTCCTCGGTGAGGCAGATCAGGCGACGCGGCGGGAAGTGGCGCATGCAGGGCAGCCTATACCTTTTTTATTGCCGGTATCGACGCTAGCGCGCGCTAGTCTCCCGATCGCACCGATCGATGGAGACCGAAACATGCTGCCCTCCCAACGCGCGTTGTTCGACATGCCGCGCGACGTTTGCTACCTCAACGCCGCCTCTTGGAGCCCGCTGCCGCTGGCCGTGCAAGAGGCCGGCCGCGCCGCGATGGGCCGCAAGGGCCAGCCATGGAAACTAGAAGCCGGCTTCCAGTCGCAGCAGTACGAACGCGCGCGCAAGGCCGCTGCCGCCCTGATCGGCGCCGATCCTGTCGACGTGGCGCTCATCCCCTCGGTCGGCTACGGCGTGTCGACGGCTGGCAAGGTTCTATCGATCCCGCGCGGCAGCCGAGTGGTGGTGCTGAAGAACGACCATACCTCGCCAGTGCTGGAGTGGATGAGCCGCGCCGAAGCCGGTGGCTTCAGCGTCGAGCAGGTGAAGCAGCCGGCCGACGGCGACTGGACCACCGCTGTCATGAACGCCGTCGAGCGCACAGGTGCCGCACCTCTGGCGCTGGTCTCGATCTCCTCCGTGCACTGGTCTGACGGTGGCGCGCTCGACATGGCGCGCATTTCCGCAGCCGCCAAGAAGCACGGCGCCGCGCTGCTGGTCGACGCCACGCACGATGCCGGCGTGCGCAAGATCGATGTAAAAACCCTCGATCCCGATTTCCTGATCTTCCCGACCTACAAGTGGGTGCTGGGCCCCTATGGCCGCGCCTTCATGTATGTCGCCCGGCGCCACCAGAACGGCGTGCCGCTGGAGCAGACCGCCGGCGCGCGCCGCGCCGTGTCGGCCGAGGACACGCTCTATTTCCGCGACGTTTCCTACACCGACGGCGCCAAGCGCTACGACATGGGCGAGCGCGACCATTTCGTCTCGATGGAGATGGCGGCGATCGGCATGGAGATGATGGCGGCATGGGGCAACGAGCCGATCGTGGCCCGGCTCGCCATGCTCACCGACCGTCTGGCTGACGGCCTCGCCAACACGGGCGTCCAGGTGATCGACAAGAAGCTGCGCGCACCGCATGTGCTCAGCCTCGCCTTCCCCAAAGGCATGGCGACCGACCTGCCCAAACGGCTGGCGGCGGAGAACGTCCACGCCGCACCGCGGCTCGGCCGCCTCAGGATCAGCCCGCACGTCTACAACGACGAGGAAGACGTCGATCGCTTCGTCGAGGTGTTCAAGCGCGTTGCCTTGTAGCCCGCCCTATTCATGAGCCATGACCGCGCCACTGGAGTGGCGCGCCCCCAGCGCAGAGCTGGGATCGTTTCCCTCGCAAGCGATGTCCATTACGCTACCGCCGGGAAGTATTGGGGGATTGCCTTGAGTATCAGTCGTCGAACCTTGCTTGTTGCAACTTTGGCCACGCCCTTTGCGGCACATGCCCAGGGCAAATTTCCCGACAAGCCGATCAAGATCATCGTGCCCTTCCCGCCCGGCGGCGGCGTCGACCTGACCGCGCGCCTGCTGATGGAGCCGCTCTCGAAAGAGCTCGGCCAGCCGATCGTGATCGAGAACAAGGGCGGCGCCGGCGGCATCATCGGCGTCGAGGCGATGTCGCATGCCCCGCCCGACGGCTATACGCTCAGCCTCACCGGCGTCGGCACGCTCACCGCGGGACCGCACCTGCGCAAGATGCCCTACGATCCGATGGCGCTGTCGCACATCACGCGGCTGGTGCGCATGCCCTTCATCGTGGCGGTACGCAACGACCTGCCGGCCAAGACGCTGCCCGAGTTCATGGAGCTGGCGAAGCGCCAGGAGCTGCGCTGGGCGTCGGGCGGCATCGGCACCAGCCAGCATCTCGCGGGCGAGCTCTTCACGCAGATGTCGGGCCTGAAAATGATCCACGTGCCCTATCGCGGCACCGGGCCGGCGCTGAACGATCTCGCGGCCGGCATCGTCGATGCCTATTTCGGCGATCCCGCCACGCTCGGCCTGATCCGCGGCGGCAAGGTGCGCGCCATGGCCGTGACCTCGCCCGAGCGCTGGCCGGTGCTGCCCGAGACGCCCACGATCGCCGAAGTGGTGCCGGGCTACCAGGCCGAGAACTGGTACGCGATCGCGGCCCCGCCCAAGACGCCCGAGCCGGTGATCGCCGTGCTGACGGCCGCCATCCTGAAAGTCATGGCCGATCCGGCGGTGCGGGCGAAATTCGATGAGCAGGGCCTGCATCCCGCGACCATGCCGCGCGCCGAGTACATCGCCTATCTGCAGCGCGACCTCAAAACCTGGGGCGATGTCGTCGCCAAGGGCAACATCAAGATCAACGAGAACTGAAAATCATGTCAGCGCGTTTGGCCGTCGATATCGGCGGTACGTTCACCGATGTTGTCCTCGAAACATCCGACCGGGCCCATTCCATAAAGCTGCTGACCACACCTGACGCACCCGAGCGCGCGGTGCTGGACGGCGTCCGCACCATCCTGGCCGAGGCCAAGGTCGCAGCGTCCGACGTCACCCTGGTGGTACACGGCACGACGCTGGCCACCAACGCGCTGATCGAGCGCAAGGGCGCGCGCACGGCGTTGGTCACGACGGAAGGCTTCCGCGATTCTGTCGAGATCGCCTGGGAGCACCGCTTCGAGCAGTACGACATCTACATGGAGCGGCCCGACCCGCTGGTGCCGCGCGACCTGCGTTACGGTGTGCCCGAGCGCGTGGCGGCCGATGGCGCGGTGCTGCTGGCGCTCGACGAGGCGGCCGTGCGGGCCGTCGCGATCGAGCTGCGCCAGCGCAAGATCGAGGCAGTGGCCGTCTGTTTCCTCCCCAGCTTCACCCACGAGGCGCACGAGCGCCGCGCCGGCCAGATCCTGGCCGAGGAACTGCCGGGCATCGCCATCTCGCTCTCCTGCGAGGTTTGTCCGGAGATCCGCGAGTACGAGCGCACCTCGACCACCATCGCCAACGCCTACGTGCTGCCGCGCATGGCGGGCTATCTCGGCCAGCTCGAGCGCGACCTCGAGAAGGAGGGCATCGCCGGCCCGCTGCTGCTGATGATGTCGTCGGGCGGCATCACCACGGTCGACACGGCGCGGCGTTATCCCGTGCGCCTGGTCGAATCGGGCCCGGCCGGCGGCGCCATCCTGGCGCTCACGGTCGCGGCGGAAAACGGATTGGCCAAGGCCGTCGCCTTCGACATGGGCGGCACCACGGCCAAGCTCACGCTGCTCGACGATCTCGAGTTGCAGCGCTCGCGCCAGTTCGAGGTCGCGCGCGCCTATCGCTTCGTCCAGGGCAGCGGCCTTCCGGTGCGTATCCCGGTGATCGAACTGGTCGAGATCGGCGCCGGTGGCGGCTCGATCGCCAGGCTCGACGCGCTGGGCCGCATCCAGGTCGGCCCCGATTCGGCCGGCAGCGTTCCCGGCCCCGCCTGCTACGGCAATGGCGGCACCGAGCCCACGGTGACCGACGCCGACACCGCGCTCGGCCGTCTCGATCCCGCGCGGTTTGCGGGCGGCGCCATCCCGCTTTATCCGAACAAGGCCAACACTGCCCTTCAGGCGCTGGCCAGCGCGCTGAAAACCGATCCGCAGGGTGCTGCGGCAGGCGTTACGGAAATCGTCGACGAGACCATGGCGAGTGCGGCCCGCGTGCACGCCGTCGAGAACGGCAAGGACACCGCCGACCGCACCCTCATCGCTTTTGGTGGCGCCGCACCGCTCCATGCCGCCCGCCTCGCCCGCAAGCTCGGCATGAAGCGCGTCGTGGTGCCGGTCGGCGCCGGCGTCGGCTCCGCCTTCGGCTTCCTGCGGGCGCCCATCGCCTACGAGGTCGTGCGCACGCGCCATGTCAGGCTCGACATGTTCGACGCCAAGATGCTGAACGAGCTGTTCGCCACCATGCGCGCCGAGGCCGAGGCCGTCGTGCGGCCAGCGGCGCCCGGCGAGGAACTGGTCGAGACGCGCCACGCCTTCATGCGCTACCGCGGCCAGGGCCATGAGATCGCGGTGCCCCTGCCCAACAGTGCCTTCGCAGCCGATGCCGCGCCTGACCTGCGCCGCCGCTTCGAGGCGACTTATGAAACGGTGTTCAGCCGCGCCATCCCCAAGCT
Source organism: Rhizobium sp. Q54 (assembly GCA_945903635.1). Classification (GTDB taxonomy): domain Bacteria; phylum Pseudomonadota; class Alphaproteobacteria; order Reyranellales; family Reyranellaceae; genus Reyranella. Next base: position 22,520 of record CAMDOT010000022.1, read on the forward strand.
CGAGGTCGAGGCGCTGACCTGGACGCTCTCGATCGCCACCGCGCGGCCACTGCCCAAGCCGGTGAAGGATCCTGCGAAGAGTGCAGCCCCCGCACCGGTCGGCCATCGCGAGGTGCTGGATCCGGCGAGCGGCCGGCGCGAGAACGCCGCGATCCACGAGCGCATGGCGCTCAAACCCGGCATGTCGCTCGACGGGCCGGCGCTGATCGTCGAGGATGGCACCACGACCGTGGTGCCGCAGGATTTCAGCGCCCGAATCAATGCCGTAGGCCAGATCGTCCTGGAGGATTTCGCATGAGCACGGCCCCCAACGCCTCATTGGCCGACATCCGCCTGCAAGTGATGTGGAACCGGCTGCTGTCGGTGGTCGAGGAGCAGGCCCGCGCCCTGGTGCGCACCGCCTTCTCGACCAGCGCCCGCGAAGCGGGCGACATCTCGGCCGGCGTGTTCGACCTGAAAGGCCAGATGCTGGCGCAGGCCGTCACCGGCACGCCGGGCCACGTGAATTCGATGGCGCGCAGCGTCATCCACTTCATCCGCGAGTTCCCGGTCGAGACCATGAAGCCGGGCGACGCCTATGTGACCAACGACCCGTGGAAGGGCACCGGCCATCTCTACGACATCGTCGTCACCTCGCCCGCCTTCCACGACGGCAAGCTGGTGGCGCTGTTCTCCTGCACCACGCACGTGGTCGACATCGGCGGACTGGGACAGTCGCCCGACGGAAGGCAGGTGTTCCACGAGGGCCTATTCCTGCCGCTGCTGCCGCTGATGCGCGAAGGCGTGATCGACGAGAGCGTGATGCGCATCGTGCGCGCCAACGTGCGCGAGCCGGTGCAGGTCGAGGGCGACCTCCATGCGCTGATCGGCTGCAACGGCATCGGTGAGCGCCGCCTCTCGGCCATGATGGCCGAGCACGGCATCGACAATCTCGACGAGCTCGGCGCCCATATCATCGACAAGAGCCGCGCCGGCATGGTGGCGGCCATCTCCAAGCTGCCGCGCGGCACCTGGAAGGGCCATATGCGGATCGACGGCTACGATGCGCCGATCGACCTGCATGCCGCCGTCTCGATCCACGCCGACCATATCGCCGTCGACTACGCCGGGACGTCGGGTTCGTCGATCTACGGCATCAATTCGCCGATGTGCTACACCGAGGCCTACACCGCCTTCGGCATCAAATGCGTCGTGGCGCCGACCATTCCCAACAATGCCGGCACGCTCGATTCGATCCTGGTGACGGCGCCCGAGAACACCATCGTCAACGCGCTGCATCCAGCGGCGGTGAACGCGCGCAGCACGATCGGCCACATGCTGCCCGACGTCTGCTTCGATGCGCTGCACCAGGTGATCCCCGGCCGCGTGCCGGCCGAGGGCACCTCCAACCTGTGGAACCTGAAGCTCGGCGCCGGCCACGGCATGACCGGCACCATCGGCAACAGCCGGCCCTTCATGGTGACGACCTTCCATTCCGGCGGCACCGGCGCCAGGCCGACGCTCGACGGACTCTCGGCCACGCCCTTCCCCTCGGGGGTACGCAACGTGCCGGTCGAGATCACCGAGACCATCGCGCCCGTCGTGGTGTGGAAGAAGGAATACCGCCAGGACTCCGGCGGCGCCGGCCAGCACCGTGGCGGCCTCGGCCAGGTGATGGAGGTCGAGCATCGCGAGGGCGCGCCCTTCGGCATCTTCGCCACCTTCGAGCGGGTAAAGCATCCGGCGCGCGGCCGCGACGGCGGCAAGGCGGGCAGCAATGGCCGCCTCTCGCTCGCCTCGGGCCAGGAGCTGCGGGCCAAGGGCTTCCAGACCATCCCGGCCGGCGAGCGGCTGGTGGTCGAGATGCCGGGCGGCGGCGGCTTCGGCGACCCCGCCAAGCGCGACCGTCTCAAGGTCGAACGCGACGTGCGGCTGGGGCTGGTCAGCAAGGAAAGGGCAAAGGCCGACTACGGGGTCGAGGGCGACGACTGATCCCGTGAACAAATCTTCCGAAGCCGAGAACGGCGCGCGCCTGAAAGCCCTACGCGACGCCACCCAGGTCGGGATCGACGACTTGAACAACGGCCGCTGCAAATCGTTCGAGTCCTTCGCCGACTTGGACACCCATCTCGGTAAGATCGCCGACAGGGCGATCGCCCGGCACCGCAACGGCCAGAAGCTAAGGTGACATCGACAAGCCGTCACATTCGCTTGACAGGTTAATTCCTATGTAGTAGGAAATAGCCGTTTCGAGGAAAGGTTTCCTGGAGCAGACTCTGACGGGATGTGACGTACGATATCCATAACGCCAATGTGTCATCCCGAACGAAGTGAGGGATCTTTATCAGGCCACACGAAGGTCCCTCACTTCGTTCGGGATGACACCGTCTTCGAAACTACGACCCTTTGTCTTCATTCTCCGGAAATCCAGCGACTTTAAATTCGACATCCGGTGTCCAACGGAACGATACCGTCCAACGGCTCATTTGCCAGACGAATCAATAAGTTGAAGGCTGTGAGACACTCCCCGGACCGACGTGAGAGTGTGTCCAATCGACCCGGCAGCCATGACGAGAACGACGAGCACGGAAGGCTGCGGGCCTGTAGCATCCGCGCCAACGAATGAACGAAGTACCAACGAGGAAACGATGATGTGGCAACCCAATGAGCGCTACCCCGATCCGGCGGTGCGCGTGCTCGATCCCTCCTTCGGCCAGTATCGCCTGGCGCTGGCGTCGGTCGAACGGCTCTACACCGGCTGCCGCTGGGCCGAGGGCCCGGTCTATTTCGGCGACGGCCGCTACCTGCTGTGGAGCGACATTCCCAACAACCGCGTGCTGCGCTGGGACGAGGAGAGCGGCGCGGTCTCGGTGTTCCGCAAGCCTTCCAACAACGCCAACGGCCACACCCGCGACCGCCGCGGCCGGCTGATCGCCTGCGAGCACGATGCCAGGCGCGTCGTGCGTTTCGAGTATGACGGCGCCATCACGGTGCTGGCCGATTCCTACAACGGCAAGCCGCTCAACTCGCCCAACGACGTCGTGGTGAAGTCCGACGGCTCGGTGTGGTTCAGCGATCCGACCTTCGGCATCCTGGGCTACTACGAGGGCCATAAGGCGGCGAGCGAGAACAAGCCCGCCGTCTATCGCCTCGATCCGGCGACCGGCAAGCTCACGATGATGGCCGACGACATTCCTGGCCCCAATGGCCTCGCCTTCTCGCCCGACGAGAAGAAGCTCTATGTCGTGGCCTCGCGCGCCGAGCCGCACCGCACGATCGTGAGCTATGACGTCTCGGCCGACGGCATGAAGCTCGGCGGCGGCAAGGTGCTGATCGATGCCGGGCCGGGCGGCTCGCCCGACGGCTTCCGCGTCGATGTCGACGGCAACCTGTGGTGCGGCTGGGGCATGGGCAAGGCCGAGCTCGACGGCGTGCGCATCTTCAACAAGGACGGCAAGCCGATCGGCCATATCGACCTGCCCGAGCGCTGCGCCAACCTCTGTTTCGGCGGCCGGCATCGTAATCGCCTGTTCATGACGGCGAGCCACTCGCTCTACGCCCTCTACGTCAACACCCAGGGCGTGGCCGGCGGCTGATCAATTCATGTCCGGCGTAGATTCGAGTTATTCGTGGTGGCGTCTGGCCGCCAGCGTGACGCTGAGCACGGTGGGCGGTGTCGGCATGTGGTGCCTGGTCGTGGCGCTGCCCGCGCTGCAGCAGGATCTCGGCGTCAGCCGGGCAGACATCTCCTTCGCCTACACCACGAACACGCTGGGCTTTTTCGTCGGCGGCATCACCTGGGGATACGTGGTCGACAGACGCGGCATCGTCCTCACCGCGATCCTGAGCGCGACCGGCCTCGCGGCGGGCTTCGCGCTCGCGCCAACCGCGCACTCGCTGGCGCTGGTCGCCGCAGCCCAGGCCCTGATCGGCTTCAGCGCAGCGGCAACCTTTGCCCCGCTGGTCGCCGATATCTCGCACTGGTTCGAGAAGCGCCGCGGCATGGCCGTCGCCATCGCCGCGTCGGGCAACTACCTTGCCGGCGCGGTCTGGCCGCCGATCATCGAACTGCTCATTCGCGACCATGGCTGGCGCGTCACCTATTGGGTCGCGGGCGCTGTTTGTCTGGTGGCCATGGTGCCCCTGGCCCTGACGCTTCGCCGCAAGCCGCCGCAACATCACTCGGCGAACGGTGAAAGCACGGCGGGTGTCGCGCCCTACTCGCCCCGGGCGCTTGGGCTTTCACCGAATGCCCTGCAGGCAGTCCTCATCGTGGCCGGCATCGCCTGCTGCGTCGCCATGTCGATGCCCCAGGTGCATATCGTGGCTTACTGCTCCGACCTCGGCTACGGCGTGGCGCAAGGTGCCACCATGCTGTCGCTGATGCTGGGCTTCGGCATCGTGAGCCGTATCGCCTCGGGCTGGATCGCCGACAAGGTCGGCGGCGTGAAAACCCTGCTGCTGGGCTCGACCCTGCAATGCCTCGCGCTCGTCATCTACATGATCGATGACTCGCTCCATTCGCTCTACCTGGCGTCGGCACTGTTCGGGCTGTTCCAGGGCGGCATCGTGCCGTCCTATGCCATCATCGTGCGCGAGTACTTCCCGCCCAAGGAGGCGGGCTTCCGCGTCAGCCTCGCCATATCCTCGACCCTGATCGGCATGGCGCTGGGCGGCTGGATGGGCGGCGTGCTGTTCGACATGACCGGCTCCTACCGAGCCGCCTTCATCAACGGCATCGCCTGGAACGTGCTGAACGGCGCGGTGGCATTCTGGCTGCTGACGCGGCAAAACCGACGCAACGTCTACGCCTGAGGTCCCATGCGCATTACAGCCATCCGAGACATCGTCTCGCCCATCCGCTCCGACATCGCGAACGCCTACATCGACTTCAGCCAGATGACGGCGAGCGTCGTGGCAGTGGAGACCGACCTCCGGGTCGATGGCAAACCGGTGGTCGGCTACGGCTTCAACTCCAACGGCCGCTATGCCCAGCACGGGCTTTTGGGCGAACGGTTCATCCCGCGACTGAAGGCCGCCAAGCCCGACATGCTGCTCGACGACGAGGGCTTCCTCGATCCGGCGCGCTGCTGGGCGGCGATGATGGCCAACGAGAAGCCGGGCGGCCACGGCGAGCGCTCGGTGGCGGTGGGCGTGCTCGACATGGCGATATGGGACGCGCTGGCCAAGGCCCAGCGCGTGCCGCTGTGGAAGCTGCTGGCCGACCGCTACAACGGCGGTGCGCACGACGACAAGGCCTGGGTCTATGCCGCCGGCGGCTACTACTATCCCGGCAAGGGACTCGAGGCGCTGCAGGACGAGATGAAGCATTATCTCGGCCTCGGCTATTCCTGCGTGAAGATGAAGGTGGGCGGCGTGCCGCTCGCCGAAGACCTCAAGCGCATCGAGGCGGTGCTGAAGATCGTGGGCAAGGGCGAGCGGCTGGCGGTCGACGTCAACGGCAAGTTCGACCTGCCGACGGCCATCGCCTTCGGCCGCGCGATCGAGCCCTACGGGCTGCGCTGGTACGAGGAGCCGCTCGACCCGCTCGACTACCTGGCGCATGCAGCACTTGCGACCCAGTACGCGCCGCCGCTCGCGACCGGCGAGAACCTCTTCTCCATGCAGGATGCCCGCAACCTGGTGCGGCACGGCGGGCTGCGGCCCGACCGCGACATCCTGCAGTACGATCCGGCGCTCAGTTACGGTCTGGTCGAATACCTGCGCACGCTCGACATGCTGAAGGCGCACGGCTGGTCGCCCAGGCGCTGCGTGCCGCACGGCGGCCACCAGTTCGCCCTCAACATCGCCGTCGGCCTGCAGTGCGGCGGCAATGAATCATATCCTCAGGTGTTCGCGCCGTTCGGCGGCTTCGCCGACGACTGTCCCGTCGTCGACGGCCGCGTGGCACTGCCCGACGCACCGGGCATCGGCTTCGAGCGCAAGGCCGATCTCTGGTCGGTCATGAAGGACGCCTGAGGACCAGAGAGCTAGAGACCTCAGGCGCGGAAATTGTCCCAGCCGCCGCCGTGGGTCTGATACCGGCCATCTTGGGGAGTGCCTGACGAGACGCAGCCCGCCAGGGCGGCGACAGCACAAAGGGCCACGATCATCGCGAAGGCTCTGGATCGGCGTGTCATCATGGCCTCGATATGGGACCGGCCTACTCTGGCTTCAACCTATTCGGGCTTCAACAGGCCGAGCTTCAGCAGCTCGGACACATTTGCTTCATCGGCCTTCAGTGCCGCCGTGAATTGCTCGGGCGTCGAGGGCCGGACGATGGCGCCCAGTTCACGCAGCCGCTTGTTCGCCGCCTCGTCCTTGAGGCCGGCCACGACGCCCGCGTTGAGGCGGGCGATGGTGGCCTTGGGCGTGTCGATGTGGGCGAACACGCCGGCGGTCGTGGCGCCATCGAACGGCTTGATGCCGAGATCGCCCAAGGTCGGCACGTTGGGGAGTTCGGGAATGCGCTCGAGGCCGAAATTCGCGAGCGGCCGGAGCTTGCCGGACCGGATGTGCGGCATCGAGCTGGTGAGCTGATCGACGTAACAGTCGATATTGCCGGCGAGCAGGTCGGCGACACCCGGGCCCGAGCCGCGATAGGGGATGATGTTGAACTTGACGCTGTCGTTGAGTTGCAGGCGCAGGATGGCGATGTGATTGGTGGTGCCGTTGCCGGGCTGACCGACGCTGACCGTGCCGGGCTTGGCCTTGGCTTCCGCCAACACGCTCTTCATGTCGGGGAAACGGCTGTCAGCCCGCGTCACCATCAGGGTCGGCACCGTGGTGAGGATGCTGACCGGCGCGAACGAGGATAGCATCTCCTTCTTGCCGGCGAAAATCGGCGCCACGTAGCCCACGGTGAAGCTCGCCATGACGATGGTGTAGCCGTCGGCCGGCGCGTTGTAGGCGAGCTCGAGGCCGACCACGCCGCCGGCGCCGGGCTTGTTGTCGATCAGGATGCTCTGGCCGAGCTGCCGTCCCATCGGATCGGCCACGATGCGCGAGGTGACGTCGTAGTTGCCACCCGGCGCAAAGGGGATGATCCAGCGGATCTGCTTTGTGGGAAAGCCCTGGGCGAAGGCCGGCCTGCCGACTGCCGCCGTCACCCCCGCCATAATCCCCGCCCCGATCAGGCGACGCCGCGCGATCTCGATCATTTATTCCTCCCTATGCGAGGCGCAGAATAGCGAACGAGGCACCGCCTGCCACGCCTTGAACAGTCATTTATATCTTGCCCCCAATCTCGCCCCAATTGCGGCTCAGGGGCAGTTTGCCGGCACGGAGAGAACGATCTATTGCCGGCACCAAGTGGGGATCAAGCAATGTCGACGCGTCGCAGATTTCTGATGGTGATGGCATGTGCTGCCGTTGTCGGCAGCGCGGCAAAACCAATGAGTGCCTTGGCGCTGGAGCGCCTGGGATTGAAAGGTTACGACCCGGTGGCCTACTTCACTCTGTCCACGCCCACCCTGGGCGTCGTGGAGTACGAGTATGTTCTGGACGGCGTCCGCTACCGCTTCGCCAACGCCCGGCATCGCGACATGTTCAAGGCGAACCCCGACAAGTATGCGCCGCAGTTCGGCGGCTCGTGCGCCATGAACATGGCCAACGGCACGAAGCGCGAATCCGACCCGACCATCTGGGTGATCTCCAATGGCAACCTCTACGTCTTCGCCGGAGCCGGCGGCGCCGAGCGGTTCCGCCAGGAGGTCGAGGCCAATGCCGCCAAGGCGGCCGCCAACTGGAAGAGCCTCAGGAACACGCCGAGCCAGTAGACGGTCCCGGTCAAGGCTCGTTCGAGCCTGGCTCAGTTCAGGCCGGCCTTGCGCAGGCTTGCCTCGATCCGCTGTTGCAGTGCCGGATCCTGAAAGCGCGAGCCGAAGCTCGTGAGGACGAAGTGCGGGTTCTTGCGCCGCCCCTGCTCGAGGGCATCCATCGCATCGGCGGTGCGGCCCAGTTCCGCATAGGCGCCAGCCAACGGAAAATCGAGGAGTGGATAGCCCGGGTACCGTATTCGCGCCGCCTCCAGCAGCTTGGCGGCATCGGCGTAGCGCCGGCTCAGCACATAGGCGAGACCAAGATTGAGCGCCGCCTCGGGGCCGATGTTGGGGTTGAGATGGACTGCAAACTCCGCGGCCGCGATCGAGTCGTCGATCCGGCCGGTCCACAGCAGCGCCGCGGCCCGGGCGAGCGATGCCTCGGCATCGCTGGGATTGATCTGTAGCGCGCGCTCGGACTCGGCCAGCCCCAGGTCGTACTTCTGCAGGGCCGCATAGGCCCGGGCGAGAACGCTATGGCCGAGGACGCACTCATCGTCGAGTTCAACCGCCTTCTGGGCGAGCCGGATGGCGGTGTCGACGTCCTGCTCTGGAAACTCCGACCAGCCGAATGTCGCGCGCTGGAAGGTAAGGTCGGCCATTTCGGCGTAGGCCTCGGCATAGGTCGGCGATAGCAGCGTCACCCGATCCAGGAGATCGCGCGCCGATCGATTGCCAGCCCGTGTCGAATCGGCGGCGAGCGCACGGCTTCGCAGCAGGAGATCGTAGGCATCGAGATTGTCGGTGGGCTTGCGCAGGCTCTGCTGCAGCGCGATCTGCTGCAAGCTGGACGCCAGCGTTCCGGCGACACGGCGGGCAATGCGCTCCTGGACTGCGAAAATGTCCGTCATTTCGTCGTCGTATTGCTCGGCCCAGAGCTGGGTGCCGTTGGTGGCATCGCTCAACTGGACGGTGACCCTGACCCGCGTACCCATGCGACGGACGCTGCCGCCCACGAGATAGCGCGCATTGAGCGCGTGGCCGATTTCCGACAGCGGCATCTCCTTGCCGCGGAACGGCAGCACCGCGCCGTAGGAGAGAACCGTGAGCTGCTTGAAGCGCCCAAGGGCGCGCGTGATGTCCTCGGTGAGACCGTCAGAAAAATAATCCTGGGCAGGATCGCCGCTTTGATTGATGAGGACGAGAATGGCGACCGACTGCCCACTCTCGGCCGGTGGACGGCCGAAGGCGCCGATCGCGTCTTGCGGCGGCGGCCCGCCCGACCGATAGGCAATTGTCACACCGAGCGCGATCAGGGCGACGGCAACGCCGGCCACGATGAACGACCGCCGCTTGCCGGCGAAGGAACCTGTGGGACGTGGCGGCACATCGGCCTCGGCGAGGGCCGCCCCGTCGAGCGAATACATTCGGATCGGCCGGTCGATGTTCTTGACCGTCCGCCGGCCGAGATCACGGAACGGCAGGGCAAGCTTGTCGCGGACCTGCTCGTAGACGCTGTCCGACAGCACGATCGAACCCGGCTCGGCTTGAGCCTCGAGGCGGGCGGCAACATTGACGGTGTCGCCGAACACGTCGTCTTCATAGGCGATGATATCGCCCAGGTGCAGGCCGATGCGGAAAGCCTGGCGTCGTTCCGGAACGGTTCCGACATTGCGCTCGACCATGCCGCGCTGAAGTTCGACGGCCGATCGGATCGCCTCGACCGCGCTGCTGAACTCGACGAGAACGCCATCTCCGACCGTCTTGACGATGCGCCCGTGGAAGCGCTCGACGACTGGTGCCACCAGCTCCGCCAGGTGGGCGCGCAAGTCGATGAGGGTCTGCTCCTCGTCGGCCCGCATCAGGCGGCTGTAACCGCCGACGTCGGCAAACAAGATGGTCGCAAGCCGACGATTGGTGCCGGTATTGGACATCGTGCGGCCGTGCCGCGTGTCTCAGCGATAGACGAGAACGGGCATCGTGCTGTGGGTCAGCACCTTCATGGTCTCGCTGCCGAGCACGAGAGCGGAGATACCGCGCCGGCCGTGCGACGCCATGGCGATCAGGTCGCATCCGCTCTTCGCCGCAGTCTCGATGATCGCCTGGTAGGGGTGATCGTGGTCGACCTGGACGGTCTCGCAGGCAACGCCCGCCGCTTTGGCCTTGGCCAGGGCCTCACCAAGATGTCGGGCCGCCTGCTCCGCGGCATGCTGGTGGTACCGGTTTTGCTGTTCGGTGAGTTGGACCATTGCCATCATCACCATAGGAGCGGGCTCGATGGTCATCATCACGGTGACTTTGGCGCCGATCTCCCGGGCGAACGCCAGGCCCTTGTCCACCGCCGTGTCCGACAGCGTGGTGCCGTCCGTCGGAATGAGAATGTGCTTGTACATCTTGTCTCCCCTCGTCCAGCCGAGACGGCGGGACTGACCGTCAATCGACTACGCCCGACGTTGATGGGCGTCAAATATCGACACGTCCCTAGAGATAGACGGCCTTCATCGCCGCCTCGGGATAGCGCGTGCCTGCTGCCGACCCGGGCGGCAGGGCCGCGTCGAGCCGCGCGATCTCGTCGGCCGACAAGGCAACGTCGAGTGCAGCCAGATTCTCGTCGACGCGCTCGGAACGCTTGGTGCCCGGGATCGGCACGATGTCGTGGCCCTGCGCCAGCAGCCAGGCGAGCGCTACCTGCCCCGGCTTGCATCCCTTGGCCTGCGCGACCGCTTCGATCGCGGCGACCTTCAGAAGGTTGCGCGCGAGATTGTCGGCAGCAAAGCGCGGATGGCGGCCGCGGCCGTCGCCTTCCGGAATGTCGGCGACCTGGCGCACGGCCCCCGTCAGCAGGCTGCGGCCGAGCGGCGAATAGGCGACGAAGGAGATGCCGAGCGCCCGCGTCGTCTCGAGCGTCTTCTCGGCATCGACCCGGAAGAGCAGGGAATATTCGCTCTGCACCGCAGCGATCGGATGGACTGCATGCGCCCGGCGGATCGTCTCCGGCCGCGCTTCGCTGAGACCCAGCGCCCTCACCTTGCCCGCCTTCACCAGGTCGGCCATAGCGCCCACCGTCTCCTCGATCGCCACAGAGGGATCGACGCGATGCTGGTAGTAGAGATCGATCACCTCGACTCCCAGCCGCTTGAGGCTGGCCTCACAGGCAGACTTTACGTATTCCGGCCGGCCGTCGACGCCGTTCTGCGTCTGCCCAAACTTGGTCGCGAGAACTGCCTTGGTGCGCCGTCCACCGGCCAGCGCCTTGCCCAGCAGGGTCTCGTTATGGCCCCAGCCGTACATATCAGAGCTGTCGAGCAGGGTGACGCCGCGGTCGAGCGCGTGGTGAATGACCCGGATCGCTTCTGCGTCGTCGCTCTTGCCGTAGGCGCCCGAGAGCGACATCAGGCCGAGCCCGACCGGAAAGACCGAGAGGTCGCTGCTGCCGAGCCGGCGGGGTGTTGCGGTGCCTGTGGTCGCGGTGCCTGTGGTCATGGTGTCCTCCTCGGCCGACGCTAGCATGCGCCGGGGCGGCGGGGGCCAGCGGGATTGTCAAATTGGTGTCGAATCGCGGCCCATCTGGTAGGTACTCCGGGTGCCAAAAGCCTGGGCCGACAAGATCAGCCTGATCATTCCGGTGTTCAACGAAGCGCCGCACCTCGCGGAACTTCTCGCCGCGCTCGACCGTGTCCAGCTTCCCCGGCCGTGCGAACTCGTGATCGTGAACGATGGTTCCGCCGACCAGTCCAGCCAGATCATCCGGCAGTTCCCATTCAGGAACGACGTGCTGATCATCGACCAGCCGGCCAATCGCGGCAAAGGCGCCGCGGTGGCGGCCGGCATTGCCCGCGCGACCGGGGTCATCATCGGCATCCAGGACGCCGACTTCGAATACCGGTTCGATGAGATCGCCCGACTCGTCGACCCCATCATCGCGGGCGAGGCCGACGTCGTGTACGGCTCGCGCTTCAGGCCGGGGGCGTCGCCGCCATCGCGGGGGATCCACTATCTGGCCAACCGGATGCTGACCTGCTTGAGCAACCTTTGCAGCGGCCTTCGCCTCACGGACATGGAGACCTGTTACAAGTTCTTCCGGGCGGACATCATCAAGAACGTCCGCCTGGAATCGCGCCGCTATGGCTTCGAGCCGGAAGTGACGGCCAAGATCGCCCGCCTAAAAGTGCGCCTCGTCGAACTGCCGGTCTCCTATGCACCGCGCGGCCGGGGAGACGGCAAGAAGATCGGCTGGCGCGACGGCGTCGCCGCGATCTGGCACATTCTCTACTTCAATCTGCTGGCCCGCCGAGCCGCCTGGTTCGGCAAGGACCTGCCCACGGCCTTCCGTCCTTGACCTCGTTCCTCTCCCAGAACGCCTATTCGGCGCCCATCGTCCTGCTGCTCGGCCTGTCGACATTCGCGGGCTGCATGGGCCTTGGCCTGCTGCTTCTGCGGCTGCTGCGCACCGAGTTACCGGCACCGTTTTGCCAGATCGTCGCCGTGCTGCTGGGCATTCAGACAACCAGCCTCGCCGTCCAACTCGTCGCGATGGCACAGGCCGCGACTCCGGCCGTCCTGATCACCCTCTGGGGTGTCTCGCTTGCCCTTGGCGCCGCGGGCTGGATCTTTTGCCGGCCGATCCGGGACGCCGGCGCTCTCCCCACAATCCCCCGGTTCGCCATCGTCATTGCGGCGGTGGCCGCCGGCCTCAATCTCCTGGCGGCCGTCGTTCCCTCCAGCAAGATCGACGAACTCTACTATCATATGCTGTTGCCGGCCCGCGTCGTGGCCGACCACGGCCTCGCGATCTATCGCGCACCGATCGAGTCGGCGGTGCTGCCACAGATGGCCTACGCCTTCTTTGCCGCCCCCCTGCACGCGCTAGGCTATCCCGACGCGCCGAACATCGTGAGCTGGATGCTGAGCCTGACGCTGGTCTGGCTGGGCTGGACTCTGCTGCGCCAGCGCGGCATCGGCGACCCCGTCGCCTACTGCCTGGTAGCGGCGTTGCTTGTCGGCGCCTATCCGATGGTCTTCCACGTGACCGGCGGCAGTCACGCGTTCGGCGACCTGTCGCTGGCGACCGCCGTGGTTGCTCTGGCGCTCGCGGACAAACTGCTGGCCGCCTGCGGTCCCGCGCGCTTTGCCTTCATGGTGTCGCTGCTGGCGTGGAGTGCGGCTTCCGCCAAGGTCTCTCTCATTCCCGTCGCCGGTGCGGTGGCACTGCTCGCGATCTTCTTCGCCCTCCGTGCGTCGGGGAGCGGCGGCGCGCGGGTTCGCATCCTCGGCGCGGCTGTCGCGCCCTGGCTGATTCTAGGTGCGCCCCTGATGGTCTGGACCTATCTCGGGACAGGCTCGCCCTTCGGCCCGCTGCTGGCCGGGTTGTTCGGCGAGAGCCTCTTCCGTCCTGAGGTCTTCGCTGATTTTGCCGAGTCGACGCGGACCGCGAACAGGTCACCGCTGAGCGCGGTATTATTCGACAATCTCGCCGGCTACTCGCCTCTCGTCTGGGTGGGTGCCATCGGTGCGTTGATATCCGGCACGACACCGTTGGCGGTTCGCCGGTGGGGCGCGGCCCTCCTGCTCGGGCAATGCCTGCTCATCGCCTGGCTGCTGCCGTATCACGCGCGGTTCCTGGGTGGGCTTCAGTACGGGCTGGCGATCTGCTTTGCGCTTTACCTGCCGCCGCAGCTCGCCTCCTGGAAGCGGACGACGACGGTTGCTATCGCCATCGCCATCCTGCCCTGGATGGCGGGACAGGCCGCCTACACCCAGCAGTTCGCCGCGATGGCCTTCGGTCTCGAGGACCGGAGCGCCTTCTATCGTCGCTACGTTGCCTTCTTCGATGACTTCACCAAGCTCGACCGCCTGCTGCCGGCAAACGCCGTCTTGCTGGCGACGGACGGTCGATCACCCGCCGTCTACGCGCCGCGCCCCATGGTGTTCGACCTGGCCGACGTGCCGCCGGGCCGCGAGGTCTATGTCTTCAGTGTCGGCCTGCCGAATGCCTCGGACTATCCGGCGCCCTACAGGCTGGGCGCGGAGATCTATGCCAACCCCGCCGCGCGGCAGGCCGTGTTCAGACGTGCCTGGGCCGCGCCACAGCTAGGCGACCTCCACGTCGTTCGTCTCGCTCATCCGTAGGCAAATATCCGGTCGTCGAGATCGATCGCCGGCCACTGGTCCTTCTCGGTCCAGTAGTCCTGGGTGTGCTGCCATTCGGGCTTGTCGCCGCGCTTGGGCAGCAGGTGCATGCCGCGCATGAGATAGCCCGGATTGAAATTGGTCGGATCGATCCACGGCAGCAGCGGCATGTCCTTGTCCTCGGGCCGGAGCGCCACGGCGACCTTCTTCGCCTGCTTCTCTTTCATATGTCCGAGCAAGCGGCACACGAAGTCAGCGACCAGGTCGGCGCGGAGCGTCCAGCTCGCCCGGAAATATCCGAACACCCACACCATGTTGGGCACGCCGGTGAACATCATGCCGCGGTAGGTGACCGTGTCGGCGAAATCGAGCGGCTTGCCATCGATCGTGAAGTCGATGTCGCCCAGCACGTTGAGATGGAAGCCCGTGGCGGTGACGACGATGTCGGCCTCGAGGTCCTTGCCGGATTTCAGGCGAATGCCGGTCTCGGTGAATTTCTCGATCTCGTCGGTGACGACTGACGCGTGGCCGGCACGGATGCCTCTGAAGAGGTCGCCGTCGGGAACATAGGCGATGCGCTGCCGCCACGGCCGATAGGTCGGCGTGAAGTGGGTCGCCACGTCGTAGTCGGGGCCGAGGTAGGCGCGCACGCCGCCCAGCAGCTCCTTGGTCACGACCTCCGGTTCCTCGAAGGCGCGGCGCGTAAAGACCGCCTGATCGTGCAGGATCTTGCGGCGCACGATCTCGTGGATCCAGCTTTCGTCGATCTGCAGCTGGCGCAACGTGTCGGCGAGGTCGTTCACGTTGCGCGCCGGAATGAAATAGGTCGGCGAGCGCTGCAGCAGCGTGACGTGGCCGCACTCACTCGCAATTGCCGGCACGAGAGTAGCGGCTGTGGCGCCGGAGCCGATGACGACGACTTTCTTGCCGGCGTAGGCGAGATCCTCCGGCCAGGTCTGCGGATGGACGATCCGGCCCTTGAAGCTCTGCATCCCTTCCCACTCGGGCGTATAGCCTTCCGAGTGCCGGTAGTAGCCCTGGCACATCCAGAGGAAGTTCGCCGTGAACCGGACGGCCTCGCCCGTGTCGGCGCGCGTGGCGGCGATCGTCCAGCGATTATCCTGGCTCGACCAGCGGGCCGTGGAAATCCTGTGGCCATAGCGGATGTGGCGGCCGAGGTCGTTCTCCTCGATGACCTCGCCCATGTAGGTGAGGATTTCGGCCGCCGTCGCGATCGGCGCGCTGGTCCAGGGCTTGAAGCGGTAGCCGAAGGTGTAGAGGTCGCTGTCGGACCGGATGCCGGGATAGCGGTGGGTGAGCCAGGTCCCGCCGAAGCTCTCTTGCGATTCGAGCACGACAAAGCTCGTGCCGGGGAGCTGCTTGGTGAGGTGATAGGCACCGCCGACACCGGAGATGCCGGCACCGACGATCAGGACGTCGAAATGCTCGGTCTTCTGAGTGGCGGATGCCGGAAGGACGGCTGTGTCGGGCATGGGCTGGGCTCGTTCGTCAGGTAGCGGGGCTATCGATTGCCGGCGTCCCGCCTGTGTTCCACAAGCGCTGCGCCAAACGCCTGGAACAAGGCGCGATTGATCGGGTTGGACTGCGGATCGTATTCGGCATGCCACTGGACACCCAGGGCGAACGAGGGCGCGTCGGCGATGCGGATCGCCTCGATCGTGCCGTCCTCCGCCACTCCCTCGATGACGACCCGCCCGCCGGGTTCGAGAATGCCCTGACCATGCAGGGAATTGACGCGGATCGACTCGCAGCCGAGCAGCCTGGCGAACGATCCCTCCGCAGCCAGCCGCACTTCATGGCGATCGGCAAACACCACTTCGGGATCAGGATGAACCTCGCCGTTCTCCAGTCGAGGCATGCGATGGTTCATGCGTCCCGGAATATCCCGGATCTCCGGATGCAGCGAGCCGCCGAACGCCACGTTCATCTCCTGGAACCCCCGACAGATGCCGAACAGGGGAATGCCGCGGTCGACGCAGGCGCGGATCAATCCCAGGGCCATGGCGTCGCGATCATGGTCATAGGGTTCATGCCGGGGATCGGGCTCGACCCCGAAGTGCGTCGGATGGACATTGGCACGTGCGCCGGTCAGCAGGATCCCGTCGACCGCCTCCAGCAGCGCCTCGACGTCGGTGATGTCCGGCGTGCCGGCAAACATCAACGGCAATGCCCCGGACACTTCCGCGATCGCGCGCAGATTGCGCTGACCCACGAGCTGCACATTGTGCCGGTCGTTCACGACATGGGCGTTCCCGATCACGCCGACTACCGGTTTCGTCATACTGGACATTCTTACTCGCCGTTGAACCACGCACCTGAAACGCGATCCTTGGGGATTAGCCTACCTCATCCCACTCCCCACGCCAGCGCGGATCGAGTATTCCGTGAAGACAACAGCCGTGGCGCAGAATTCGCTACACTGTGCGGCCTTTCGACGTCCCTAGCCAGACCACGGAGCCCACCCGATGCGCTACGGCTTCTACCTCCCCACCCGCGGCCCTACCGCCACGCGCGAGGGCATTCTGGCCTTGGCGCGTGAAGGCGAGCGGCTGGGCCTGCACTCCGCCATGATCGCCGACCACATCGTCTTCCCGGTCGAAAGCGAATCAGCCTATCCCTACACCGTGGACCGCAAGCACCCCGGCGGCGGCGACGCGCTGGAGACTTTCTCCATCCTGGGCGTGGTCGCCGGCGCGACCGAAAGGCTGCGCCTCGTCACTTCCGTGCTGGTTCTGCCCTATCGCAACCCGGTCCTCACGGCAAAGATGGTGGCATCGCTGGATGTCCTGTCCGGCGGACGTGTCACGCTGGGGGTAGGCGTCGGCTGGCTGAAGGAGGAATTCGAGGCCCTGGGCAGCCCCGATTTCGACCGGCGCGGGGCCGTGACCGACGAATGGTTGGCGGTCTTCAAGCAGCTCTGGAGCCAGTCGCCCGCCAGCTTCACCGGTCAGTTCTACAACTATGCCAACATTCGCTCCGAGCCCTTCCCGCTGCAGAAGCCACATCCGCCCATTTGGGTCGGCGGCCACTCTCGCGCCGCGCTCCGCCGCACCGCGCGGCACGGCGACGGCTGGCATCCGGTCGGCGCCATCGCCGCCTCGCCGCTGCCGCCCCAGGAAATGCGGGCACACCTGCAGACACTGAAGCAGATGACGGAAGCGGAGGGGCGCGATTTCTCGGCAATCACCATCTCCTACAAGGCCCCGCTCTACGACACCGGCATTCCGGATCGCGACGGAACCCGCCGCAGCTTCTCCGGCAGCGCCCACGACATTGCCGGCGACATCCGATCGTTCAGCGCCATCGGCGTGCACGAGCTGATCTTCGATTTCCGGGGCGAGACCATCGCGCAGAGCATCGAGCGCCTGCAACGCTTCGCTGCCGAGGTGATGCCGCTGGTGGATTGAGTTCGGCCGCTACGCGGCTTTACGCGCCGCCGCGGCAGCCAGCACCATTTCAGCGCACTTCTCGCCGATCATGATGGTGGGCGCATTGGTGTTGCCGCTGGTCAATGTCGGCATGATGGAGGCGTCGGCGACGCGCAGGCCTTTTATGCCGTGGACCCGGAGCTCAGAATCCACCACGGCCAGGGGATCCGCGCCCATCCTGCAGGTGCCGATCGGGTGATAGGTGGTCTCGGCGTTCTTGGCGATCCAGTCGAGCAGCTCGTCGTCCTTCTGCAGGTGCGCGCCCGGCGCGATCTCCTCTCCTGTGACCTCTTTCATCGGCGACGTTGCCATCAGTTCCCGTCCCTTGCGGATGGCGGCCAGGACGCCGGTACGATCGTGTTCGGTCGACAGGAAATTGAACCGGATCGCCGGCGGCTCGGCAGGGTCGGAAGACTTGATATGGATCGAGCCCGTGCTTTCGGAGCGCAGCACGTTCACGTTCATGGTGATGCCCTTCGTCTTCGAGACGCGCCGCTCGTGGCCCACCATCTCGTACAGGAAGGGCGCAATCGAGACCGTCGCATCGGGCGTTTCCAGTCCTACCCGCGTACGGAAATACAGGCGGATCGGCACGGAGGTCGAGGCCAGGAACCCCTCGCGGAACAGCGCGTACTTGATCGCCTCGCGCGCCAGTCGCCAGCCGCGGGCGTTGTCGTTGAAGGTGAGGTTCTTCTCCTTGATCGCGAATTTTACGCGCGGTGAGTAATGATCGCGCAGATTTTCGCCGACGCCGCGCAGTTCGTGCACCGGCGTGATGCCCCTGCTGCGCAGCAGGTCCGCCTGGCCGATGCCGGAAAGTTCCAGGAGCTTCGGTGAGTTGATCGAGCCGCCCGAGACGATCACTTCGCGCGTGGCCCTCGCTTCGCGCTTTACGCCGCCCACGGAATAGCGAACGCCGACGCAGCGCTTGCCGTCCAGGATCAGCGCTTCGGCCATCGCCCCGCGATCGATCGTGAGATTCGATCGCGAGCGAGCCGGGTCGAGATAGCAATAGGCGGTGCTCTGGCGACGGCCCTTGGCGATCGTCACCTGCGACATGCCAATGCCTTCCTGCGTCTCTCCGTTCAGATCAGGATTGAAGGGCAGGCCCATGCGCTCTGCCGCCGCGATCATCTTCTCGAGCAGTGGCACCTTGTGGCGCGGCGTGTCGGTGACCCGCAGCAGGCCGTTGCGGCCGCGAAACTCGTCGGAGCCGCCGTCGTAGCGTTCCATGCGCTTGAAGACCGGCAGCACGTCCTGGTAGCTCCAGCCCCGGTTGCCGAGCTGCGCCCAGTGATCGTAGTCCTGCGCCTGGCCGCGGATATAGACCATGCCGTTGATCGAGCTCGAACCGCCCAGCATCTTGCCGCGTGGAACGTCGATACGCCGCCCGCCCGAGCCCTCGTCCGGCTCCGACGAGTAGCACCAGTTGACCGCCGGATCGTCGATCATCTTGGCGACGCCGACGGGCACCCGCGACCAGAAGAAGTTCGAACCCTCGGTCCCCGCTTCCAGCAACAGCACTCGGTGTGCACCGCTCTCCGTCAGTCGACTTGCCACCACCGCGCCTGCCGAACCTGCACCGACGACGATGTAGTCATAGGTGGAATCGTTCGGCATCGCGCAGGCACTCCTTGTTCTTCGGGAGGGCGAGGATTGGACCTTCGCCAAGGGCAAAGAAGACCAGCGCCCAGGCGGGGTGGCAAGGTTGAGGCAGGGCTGGACCGCCCCCCCTTTCGCTGACTGGAACCAACTCCCGCGACGGCAGCCGCCGTGATAGACTTGCCGAAAAGAAGTTCAACAGGGAGGAAACGATGCGATACATGAAGGTTGTTGCGACAGCGTTGCTATCCTGCTGCCTGCTCAGCGCCACGGCGCTGGCCCAGAACAAGGCCGTGAAGATCGGCGTTCTGGACGACATGTCCGGCCTCTACGCCGACAACACCGGCCCGGGCGACGTCGCCTCGGTCAAGTTCGCCATCGCCGATTTCGGCGGGTCGGTGCTCGGCAAGCCAATCGAGCTGGTGACCTCCGATTTCCAGAACAAGGTCGATGTCGGCGCCGGCATCGCCAAGCGCTGGTACGACGAAGAGAACGTCGACATGATCCTCGGCATTCCCAATTCGGCGCTGGCGCTCGCGCTCGTGAGGGTGGCGGAGGAAAAGAACCGCATCGTCATGCCGACCGCGGCGGCGACCTCGGAGCTGACCGGCAAATCCTGCAGCTCGCACAGCGTCCACTGGATCTACGACACCTACGGCCAGGGCAAGACCATCGTCAATGCGCTGAGCAAGATGGGCGGCGATACCTGGTTCTTCATCACCGTGGACTACGCCTTCGGCCTGGCGGTGGAAGCGGATGCCACCACTTTCATCAAGGCGGCCGGTGGCAAGGTGCTCGGTTCGGTGCGCCATCCGCTGAACACGGCGGACTTCTCCTCCTATGTCCTGCAGGCACAGGCCTCCAAGGCCAAGGGGCTGATGTTCGCCAACGGCGGCGGTGACATCGTGAACGGCATCAAGCAGGCGTCCGAGTTCGGCCTCATGAAGCAGGGGGTGCGGATCAGCGCACCGCTGGCGCAGTTCCCTGACATCCACGGCATCGGGCTGAAGATCGCCCAGGGCACGTTGATCTCGAGTCCGTTCTACTACGACATGACTCCGGAGGCGCGCACCTTCACCGACCGCTTCACCAAGGAGCGGGGCCGTCCGCCCAGCTTCATCCAGGCCGGCACCTACGGCGCGGTCATGCACTACCTGAAGGCCGTGCAGGCCGCCGGCACCGACGAGGCCAAGGCCGTGATGGCCCAGATGAAGAAGCTGCCGATCAACGACTTCATGACCAAGAACGGCCGCGTTCGAGAGGACGGGCGCGTCATCCGCGATATGTACCTGATGCAGGCCAAGACACCCGAGGAGTCGAAGGGCGGATGGGATCTGGTGAAAATGGTCGCCACGGTGCCGGGCAACGAGGCCTTCCGGCCGCTGAACGAAGGCGGCTGCCCGCTGGTGACGAAGAACTAGACCGCTGCGTGCAATTTCCGGCGGGTCGTCGCGTCCGGGGACCCGCCGGGCAGACTGTGTCTCATTGTGTTCTGCCGCACCTTCGCCTAGCGCTTGGGGCGAGGGTGTTTCGATCCCGCGCTTTCTCCGGACCAGGTGCCAATGTCACTTCAATGGAAGGTGTCCCATCTCGATCACATGGTGATCTGTGTGTCCGAGGGCATCGTCACTCTCGAGGACTTCCGGGAATATCTGGCCGCACTCAAGCAGGAAAAGGCCTTGGCCTTTCGCAAGATATTCATCGCGACGGAAGGCAGATCCGGCATGAGCGCTGAGGACAGAGTGGAACTCGCGGCGCTGCTGACCGGGTTCCTCGAGATCGATGGCCTCGGCCCATTCGCCGTGGTCGCGGGCGCGGAAAGGAACGATGGACTGGCCACGATCTTCAAGTCGCTCGCCACCGTCAGAAGGCCAATGCGCCTGTTCCCGGACATTCACGCCGCCCGGAAATGGCTGAGCACGAGGTCGACGGCCTGAAGCCGAGCTTCCCCGAGCGTCGTGCCGATCAGATCATGGCGTCGTAGTCGGCGTGAGAGCCGATCCAGAACCATAAAAGGCCTTCGTCGACCTCCAGAGCCAGCGCGCGATAACGCGCCCCGACACGAACCGACCAGAAGCGGCCGACCTTCTTCAATTGGAGGGAGGGATGGCGCGGATTCTCTTTGAGCAACGCGTAGTTCTTGTCAGCAAGGACCCGGACGTTTTCTGGCAGTATTGTGTAGGATCGCCAGAATGCCGGACCAGAATGCCTGACTGGCGAAATGCCTCACAGTTCGCGCGCTAGACCGGCCTGGAAATCCGAAAGCGCCTGCTCGGCCAGCCTGTCGAGCCTGCCTGTCGCGGCGTCACGCTCGATCTTCTGATCGAAGCGGGTCGCCTCGAATTCCTCGAACCAGGCTCTGAAACGCGCGAGCTGATCGATCGGCAATTCGGTTACGGCTTTTTCGATGTCTTCGAGGTTCGCCATGGCAGGTCCAAGGATAGCATTTGGCCGGACATCCGCGTCACGCCAAAATGCACAGCAAGATGGCGGAGGGAAAGGCGCTGGCTTCAAACTCTCTCTGCGTGGTGGGGAGGGCTGGTGCGGGGACCTGCGCGGGCGCAATTAACGTCTCGGCGTCGACAGCTTCAATCGACCTTTCAGCTGGACCTTCA
>CAMDOT010000023.1 GCA_945903635.1 Rhizobium sp. Q54
GCTTGTGGGCGGGATACTGACCGCTCAAGTCGACGATGAACTGCTGGCCCTCGGCCGACATGATCCAGGCCACCAGCAGGCGGGCGGCGTTGGGATTGGGGGCGGCCTTGAACACCGCCATCGGGTTGGTGATCAGCGGCGTGCCTTCGATGGCGTGGACCACCTGGATCGGCGAGCCACGCTCCTTGGCCATCCAGAACAGATAGTCGCTGCCGTCGACGGCGATGGCGCGCTCGCCGGCCTCGATCTTCTTGGGCGGCTCGGTCGCCGACTGGACTTGCAGGACCCGCTGCTTGGCGAGCTTCTCGAAGTAGTCCCAGCCCAGCGCCTGCGCGAGCTGCTGTGTGGCCGTCATGACGGTGCCGGAGTAGCCGGGATGACCCTTCACCATCTTGCCCGCGTACTTGGGATCGAGCAGGTCGGCAAAACCCTTGGGCGCGTCCTCGGGTTTCACCAGGCTAGTGTTGTAGGCGATGGTGCTGAGGTGCGTGCGCTGGTTGACGTAGGTGCCGTCGGGGTCGCGCTGCTCGGCGGGGATGTTCTCGACCATGTCGACGGTGAGGAACGGCGCCAGCCAGCCCTGCCGTTTCCACGGCAGGAAGTGGGCGGCATCGGCGCTGTTGGCGACGTCGACCGTGTAGATCTTGCTCGACGCCTCCTGGGCGATGCGGTTGAACAGCCGCTCGCTGCCGGTGCGCTCGACCGCGACCTTGATGCCGGAATACTTGGCCTCGAAGGCCCGGGCCACCGGTTCGGCGACGGAAAGATCCATCGCCGTGTAGTAGCTCACCTTGCCTTCCTTCTTGGCGGCCTCGATCAGCGCCGGCGTGATCGTCTCGGGCGGAGGGGCGGCCGACACGACGCGGGCGCCGAACGGCACCAGGAAAGGAGAGGCCGCGGCGGTGGCGAGAAGTGTTCTGCGATGCATGGTCTAGACCTTGAATATCTGGGTGTAGCGGGTCTTGATCGCGTCGGCCTGGTCGGCCACGGCGACGGCGTCCTCGCGCAGCGTCTTGATGTCGGCGAGCTTGGGCCGGCCGGGCCGCTCCTTGACCAGCGGATGGGCGGAACGCAACGCGCCGACATCGACGTTCATCTGCTGCGCCGCGGCGGTCATCGACCAGGCATAGAACAGGCGCGAGGCGTTGGGGTTGGCCGACCGCGCCATGATGGCGGACGGGCCGGTCACCAGCGGCGTGCCCTCGACTGCATAGACCGGCTCGATCGGCTCGCCGCGCGACTTCAGTTCGGACACCACGTATTCGGTGCCGTCGGCCATGACGCTGCGCTCGCCCAGCGCCAGCTTCTTCGGCGGATCGGCGGCCGACTGGACCTGCATGATCTTCTGCTTGGCGAGCCTCTCGAAATACTCCCAGCCGAGATCGCGGCTGAGCTGCTGGGTCGCGGTCATGATGGTACCACTGTAGCCGGGATGCGCCTTGACGATCTTGCCGACCCATTTGGGATCGAGCAGGTCGGCATAGCCCTTGGGCGCGTCCTCGGGCTTCACCAGCTTGGTGTTGTAGGCGATCGGCGCCAGGGTGATGCGCCACGTGGCGTACATGCCGTCGGGGTCCTTGTGGGCGGCCGGAAAATGCTGTGCCACGTCCTCGGGCACGAACGGCGCCAGCATGCCGGCGCGCTTCCAGACGATGAGGTGGGCGGCGTCGGAACTGTTCACGACGTCGCAATTGTAGATCTTGCTCTGATACTCCTGGCCGATGCGCTGGAAGATGCGCTCGGCGCCGGAGCGCTCGACCTTCATGGAGATACCGGGATAGGCCGCCTCGAAGGCCTTGGCGATCTTCTCGGCCACCGGCAGGTCGACCGAGGTGTACCAGGCGAGCTTGCCTTCCTTCTTCGCAGCCTCGATCAGGGCCGGCGTGATCTTCTGCGCCTCGGGCGGCGCCGCCCGCACCGGCGTCACGAACGCTGCACCGGTGGCGACGGCCGAGGCCGCGAGCACATGGCGCCGAGTGAGCTTCCTGAGCGTCAGCTTGCCAGTCATGCGCTAGTCCTCCGCCAATGCCCGGCACTGCTCGGCCGACAGATGCAGCCACACCGCCTGACCCGGCGCGATGTTCTGGCCGGGGGGTGCCGTCACGCGCAGCTCGGTCTTGTCGTCGAGCTGGACCGTGTAGTCGCGCGCCGAGCCCAGGAAGACCTGCCGCGCCACGACGGCGCGCAGGTGATTCTCGGCACCGGATGGCGGCGATTCGAGGGCGAGGACGATCTCGTGCTGGCGCACCGACACGGCCACCGGCTTGCCCGCCTGCAGGGTGCGGCCGATCGTCCGCACGGGCGTGCCGGCGATCGAGACGCGGCTCGCGTCGAGCGCCGTGCCGCGCAGGATGTTCGAGCCGCCGATGAAGCGGGCGACGAACTCGGAGCGCGGCCGGCCGTAGATTTCTTCCGGCGGCCCGAGCTGCTCGACCTTGCCGTGGTTCATCACCGCGATCAGGTCGGCCGTGGTCATGGCCTCGGACTGGTCGTGGGTCACGTAGACCGTGGTGTAGCGGTATTGGTCGTGCAGCCGTCGGATCTCGAAACGCATCTCCTCGCGCAGGTTGGCGTCGAGATTGGAGAGCGGCTCGTCGAGCAGCAGCGTCTCGGGTTCGACCACCAGCGCGCGGGCGAGCGACACGCGCTGCTGCTGGCCGCCCGACAGCTCGCCGGGATAGCGCTCGGCCAGCGCCTCGAGCCGGGCCGTGGTCAGGATCGCCTTCAGCTTGGCGTCGATCGTGGCCTTGTCGAGCTTGCGGATGCGCAGCCCGTAGGAGACGTTCTCGGCCACCGTCATGTGCGGCCACAGCGCGTAGCTCTGGAAGATCATCGACATGTTGCGGCCTTCCGGCGGCACCGTGCGCGCCGGCGAGGACAGTCTCTTGTCGCCGACCATGATTTCGCCTGCCGAGGGCTCGATGAAGCCCGCGATCAGCCGCAAGGTCGTGGTCTTGCCGCAGCCCGACGGGCCCAGCAGGCACACGAGCTGGCCATGCTCGACGCGCAGCGATACGTCGTCCACAGCAACGGCCGCACCATAGTGCTTTGTAAGGCCTTTCAGTTCGACTGAGGCCACGTTTCCTCCCTGTTGCGCTTACCTTATTCAAATCGCCCGGCGCGCGCTATATTCCCGACCTTATCGGAGGATCGCGACATGCAGGAACAAAAGCTCTTCGGACGGCGCGACGGCGCGGTCGGACACCTCGTCTTCAACAACCCGGCCAAGCTCAACGCAGTCTCGCTCGACATGTGGGACAGCTTCGTGGCGATCCTGAAGGACTTCGAGGCCGATCCCGAGATCCGCTGCGTGGTGGTGAGCGGCGCTGGCGGCAAGGCCTTCGTCTCGGGCGCCGACATCTCCAAGTTCGAGAGCGAGCGTGCCAACGCCGAGGCGCAGGTCCGCTACGACGCCATCTCCAAGGAAGGCTACGAGTCGCTCTACAATTTCTCCAAGCCCACCATCGCCAAGATCACCGGCTACTGCATCGGCGGCGGCATGAACCTCGCGGCCTGCTGCGACCTGCGCTACTGCAACGAGGGCGCGCGCTTCGGCGTGCCGGCGGCGAAGCTCGGCCTCGGCTACGGCTTCCTGCGGATCGAGCGCTTCTCGCGCATCGTCGGCCTGCCGCGGGCCATGGAGTTCCTGTTCACCGCCAAGCAGTACTCGTCGAAGGAGGCCTACGACATGGGCCTGGTCCATGGGGTCGCGGCCGACGCCGAGCTCGACGCCATGGTCGACGGCATCACCGGCGCCATCGCCCAGAACGCCCCGCTCACCATCGCTCTCGCCAAGGCGGCGGCCCGCGAGATCGCCAAGCCCGAATCCAAGCAGGATCACGCCAAGCTCGAGAAGATGGCGGTGGCCTGCTTCGACAGCGACGACTTCAAGGAAGGCCGCCGCGCCTTCATGGAAAAGCGACGGCCCGCATTTAAAGGAAAATAGTTCCGTCGCCCCGAGCGAAGCCGAGGGGCCTCTCATCGATCCAGAAAAGAGATCCCTCCACTCCGCTTCGCTACGGTTCGGGCGGAGTAGTCTCCGCCCTTGGATGACGGCAATTTGCAAAGGAAACGAACATGGCCAAGCTTCCTCTCTCCCACATCAAGGTCCTCGACCTCACTGCCCATCGCGCCGGCCCGACCGCCGTGCGCCAGCTCGCCGACTGGGGCGCGCAGGTGATCAAGATCGAGCAGCCGCCCGAGCCGGGCGCGACGACCGATTCGATGGGCGGCTCGCGTCACGGTTTCGACTTCCAGAACCTGCATCGCAACAAGCAGGCGATCACGCTCAACCTCAAGAGCAAGGAAGGCCACGCGATCTTCATGAAGCTCGCGAAGAAAGCCGACGTGATCGTCGAGAACTATCGCTCCGACGTGAAGTACCGCCTCAAGGTCGACTACAAGTCGGTCAAGAAAGTGAACCCGAAGATCATCTACGGCTCGATCGCGGGCTTCGGCCAGAGCGGTCCGGACGCGGCACGCCCCGGCGTCGACCAGATCGCGCAGGGCATGGGCGGGCTGATGTCGATCACCGGCGAACCCGGTCGCGGGCCGATGCGCGTCGGCATTCCCATTTGCGATCTCACGGCGGGCCTGCTGCTCGCCCAGGCGATCACGCTCGCCCTCTACAATCGCGAACGCACCAAGAAGGGCCAGTGGGTCCACACCTCGCTGATCGAAGCGCAGATCTTCATGCTCGACTTCCAGGCCGCGCGCTGGCTGATGAAGGGCGAGGTGCCCAAGCAGGCGGGCAACGACCATCCGACCTCGATCCCGACCGGCGTGTTCGCGACCAGCGACGGCTACATCAACATCGCCGCCGCCGGACAGAGCATGTGGAAGCGCTTCGCCCAGGCAATGGGCGGCGGCCAGTTGCTCGACCATCCCGACCACGCGACGCCCGCGTTGCGCTCGGAGAACCGCAAGGCGCTGAACGAGCGCATCAGCGAGGTCACCAAGGCCAACACTTCCGCTCACTGGATCGGGGCGCTCAACAAGGCGGGCGTGCCGTGCGGGCCGATCAACTCGATCGACATGACCTTCGCCGAGCCGCAGGTAAAACATCTCGGCATCGCGCGCGGCGTAAAACATCCCAAGCTCGGAGAGATCAAGGTGGTCGGCAACCCGATCAACCTCACGGGCTCGCCGCAGCCCAGGAAACTGAAGCCCACGCCCGATCTCGGCCAGCACACCAACGCGGTGCTGAAGAGCCTCGGCATGAGCCCGAAGAAGATCAAGGAACTGCGCAGCGGAGGCGTGATCTGATGGCTCGCACTCCGAAAGCCAAGGCAAAGAGGACGGCCCTGATCACCGGCGGCGGCCGCAACATCGGGCGTGCCTGCGTGCTCGGCCTCGCCGCCGACGGCTTCAACGTGGCCATCAACGGCTCGAGCGATCGCGCGGCCTGCGAGAAGGTCGCCCGGGAAGCGCGCAAGCTCGGCGCCAAGGCGCTGGTTGTCATGGGCGACGTCGGCAAGCCGGAAGAATGCAAGCGGATCGCGGCCGCCGCGATCAAGGCGTTCGGCGCCGTCGACGTCCTGGTGAACAACGCCGCTCTTCGTCCCAACAGACCATTTCTGGAGATGAGCGACGCCGAATGGCGGCGCGTCATTTCGGTCGATCTCGACGCCGCGGTCTGGCTGTCGCGCGCCTGCCTTCCCGGCATGTTGAAGAAGGGCTGGGGCCGCATCGTCAACTTCGCCGGCATGAACGCAATCCACGGTCACGCCGGCCGCGCGCCTGTTTCGGTCGCGAAGCATGGCGTATGGGGTCTCACCAAGGCCCTGGCGATGGAGTTCGGGCCGAAGGGAATTACCACCAACACCATCTCACCCGGCCCCATCGCGCCCGACGCCGAGGAAACGAACGCCTCGGCCCAGGCACGTCAGCAGACCGTGGCCAAGGTCCCGCTCGGCCGCATGGGCACGCCGGTCGAGGTCGCCGCTGCCGCCCGCCTGCTGATCTCCGAGGGCGGCGCCTACATCAACGGCCAGATGATCCAGGTGAACGGCGGCGCCGCGACATGAGTGGGCGCATCGAGCGCAGGCTGGCCGAACTCGGCCTTGTCCTGCCGCCCGTCACCAAGCCGCTATATAGCTACCAGCCCGTGGTCATCGCCCGCGATTTCGCCTTCGTTGCCGGTCAGCCACCGCTCAACGGCGCGGAGCGGCCCTTTCTCGGCCGCGTCGGCGCCGAGCTGACGATGGAGCAGGCCCAGGCCGCCGTGAGACTGTCAGGGCTCAACATCCTTGCCCATCTGAAGGCCGCGCTCGACGGTGATCTCGACCGCATCGAGCGCTGCGTGAAGCTCGGCGTGTTCGTGAATTCAGCGCCCGACTTCAAGGGTCAGCCGCTGGTCGCCAACGCGGTCTCCGACATGATGGTCGACATCATGGGCGATGCCGGCCGGCATGCGCGCTTCGCCGTCGGCACGATCGGCCCGGCCGATTTCGCCTGTTCGGTCGAGGCCGTCTTCCTGGTGAAGTAGCGCCCTACTCCGTCGGAATACCGACCCGCCTGGCAACGGCGCTCCAGCGCTCGCTCTCGACCTTCAGGAAATCAGCGAAAGCCTGGCGGCTCTCCGCCGTCACACGCGCGCCCTGGTCGGCCCAGATGCGCTTGATATCGTCCTCGGCCAGCGCCGCCTGGATCGCGCCGTGCAGCGTATCGAGCACCGGCGCAGGCGTCGCCTTGGGCGCGAACAGGCCGTACCAGGAGCTGACGCGAAAGTCCGGCAGGCCGGCTTCAGCGAAGGTCGGCACGGCGGGCACGGCCGGCTCACGCTCGGCCGCCGCGACCGCAAGGCCGCGCAGACGGCCCGACTGCACATAGGAGACGACGACGCCAAGCGGCACGAAGATCGCCTGGATCTGACCGGCGACGAGGTCACGCAGGCCTTCGCCGCCGCCACGATAGGGTACATGGTTGAGCTGGATGCCTGCCCGCTGCTGCAGGAGTTCGATCGCCAGATGCGGGATCGTGCCGAGGCCCGACGAGCCGATATTGATCGTGCCGGGCGCCTTGCGCGCCGCTGCGAGAAAGCCCGCGAGGTCCTTGGCGTCGATCACCGACGGGTTGACGACCAGCGCGACCGGCACGCGGGCAATGAGGCTGAGCGGTGCGAAGTCGCGCAGCAGGTCGAAGTCGGCATCGGGATAGGCCACAGGCGCATAGGTGAGACCGGTATTGCCCACCAGCAGCGTGTAGCCGTCGGGCCTGGCCCGGGCCGCAACGCTCCCGCCGATCGTGCCGCCGGCGCCGCCGCGATTCTCGACAATCACCGGCTGTCCAAGACGCGTGCCGACATGCGCCGCGATGGGCCGCGCGAATGTATCGTTCGACCCGCCGGGCGGAAACGGTACGAGCCATTTCATCGGATGATCGGGAAAGTCCGCGGCGCGCGGCTGTCCGACGGCGACGGACGTCAGGAGACCGCCCAACGCGACGCGACGTGAGATATCCAGGCGGGCGATCTTCATCGGCTACTCCATCTGGACGTTGGCGGCCTTGGCAATGCGGCTCCAGCGTTCCGTGTCGCGCGCGACGAAGCGGGCGAAGTCGGCCCGGCTCTCGGGTTCGACCTTGGCGCCCTGTTCGCGCCACAGGCGCTTCACGCTCTCGTCGACGAGCGCCTCCTGCACGGCGCCGTGCAGCCGGTCGAGGATTGCGCCGGGCGTCCGCGCCGGCGCGAACAGGCCGAACCAGGTGGTCATGCGGAAATCGGCGAGTCCCGCCTCGTGCGCCGTCGGCACTTCGGGGATCAAGGCTTCGCGACGGCGGCTGGCCACCGCGAGCGCGCGCAGCTTCCCGGCCTTGACGTGGCCGGCGACTGCACTGACGAGAACGAAGGCGGCGGCGATCTGCCCGGCCAGCAGATCCTGCAGCATCGGCGCGCCGCCACGATAGGGAACATGATTGAGCTGCACGCCGGCGCGCGCCTCGAACAGGCCGATGGCGAGATGCGTCACGGTGCCGAGGCCCGCCGATCCGATGTCGATCGTCCCGGGCTTGCGCTTCGCCGTCGCGATGAAATCGGCAAGGGACGCCACGTCGAACAGCGCGGGATTGATCACCAGCACGTACGGTACGCGGGCGAACGCGCTGATCGGTGCGAAGTCGCGGTCGAAATCGAAGCCTGCCCTGGGATAGATCGCGGGCGCATAGGTAAGGCCGGTATCGCCGACCAGCACGGTGTAGCCATCGGCCGGTGCGCGTGCCGCGACGGCCGTACCGAGCGTGCCGCCAGCGCCACTCCTGTTGTCGATCACCATCGTCTCGCCGAGCCGGTCGCCGACGCGGGCGGCGATCGGACGGGCGAACAGATCCGAACCGCCACCGGCCGGAAACGGCACGATCCAGGCCACCGGACGCTCCGGCCATTCTCCCGCGCGCGCAGCGGCACCCGTGCCTGCCGCCAACAGTCCGCCAAGTGCCGAACGCCTTGTAATCTCGATCATGCGGCCGGGAGCTTAGCGACACGGCCGGGCGGTCGCTACCGCATTGCCCGCCGATGAGGTAGGCTTTTCGCCGTCGGCCATACCAATGGCCGGCCAAAGAAGAGCAAGTTTTCGGAGGCAACACTCAGGAGGCACCCCATGAGCCGTCACAAAGGCTTAACGGTCGCTGCCGTCGTGGCGGCAAGCGTGATTGCGTGGTCGGGTAACGCGTTCGCCCAAGCGAAGATCGTCGATGGGCCAGACGTGAGATGGAAGCTGGCAGCCTGGGGCAAGCCGCGCGCGGCCACCCAGAACATCGAGACGCTCAAGAAATTCATGGATGAGCGCACCGGCGGCAAGTTCAAGATCCAGATCGGCTACGAGAGCTTCGGTCAACCCAAGGAGCTATTGGACTCGCTCAAGGTCGGCAGCCTCGAGATGACCAACATCTGCGCCTCCTATCATCCTGAGAAGCTGCCGGTCTTCTCCGCGCTCGACCTGCCGTTCCTGCCGATTCCCGACCTCGATACGCAGGAGAAGGTGCACCTTGCATGGTACAAGCACCCGCTGGTCGTGAAGGAATTTGCCGGCTGGAACGCCATGCCGTACCTCTCCGCGGTGTTGCCGACCAACGAGTTCGTCGGCCGCGGCAAGGCGCCGAAGAGCATCGAGGATTTCAAGGGCATGCGCGTGCGTGCGCTGGCCGGCATCGGCGATGCGATGCGCAAACTGGGCGCGGTGCCGACCTCGGTCGACGCAACAGAAGTCTACACCTCGCTGGAGCGCGGCACCGTCGATGCCGCCGCCTTCCCGACCACCTACGCGCACCAGTCGTACCGCACCTACGAGGTCGGCAAATGGTACACCGAGAACATGAACCTGGGTAATGTCGCTTGCCCGACACTGATCCACGTCGATCGCTGGGCCGAGCTGCCGCAGCAGTACAAGGACCTGTTGATCGAGGCGCAGCCACTGGCGCACGCCGCCGTCAAGAAGGCCTATCGCGAGGCCGACGAGAAGAACCTTCCGCTGTTCAAGAAGAAACTTCAGTTCATCACGTTCACGCCCGATGAACTCGCCGCCTTCCGCAAGGCTGGCGGCCAGCCGGTGTGGGACGAGTGGGTCGCCAAGCGCGAGGCCCAGGGCATCCCGGGACGCGAACTGCTGGACTTCCTGCTCAAGGCAGCCGCCTCCCCGAAATCCTGATCGGCGCTCAGGCCCCGAGATCGAGGATGAAGGTCACGATCTCGGGGAAGGCCGTCAGGAAGCCGATGGTGATGATGTCGGCGATGATGAACGGCCAGATGCCTCGGAAGATGTCGGCAACCGAGATATCCGGCCGCACGCCGTTGACCACGAACACGACGAGGCCGACCGGCGGCGACAGTGTCGCGATGCCGCTCAGCTTGACCAGGATGATGCCGAACCAGATCGGGTCGTAGCCCAGCGCCTCGACCACCGGGAAGATCACGGGCAACGTCAGCAGGAACATGCCGATGCCCTCGAGGATCGTGCCCAGGATCAGGTAGATGACGTAGATCGACAGCAGGATGGCGAGCGGCGGCACATCGAGGCTGGTGACCCATTTTGCCAGCTCCTCCGGCAGCCCGGCGAAGCCCAGGAAGCGAACGAAGATCAGCACGCCCCAGATCACGGTGAAGATCACGGCCGTCAGCCGCGCCGTCTCGAGCAGCGCACCACGCAGCTCGGGCCATTTCATGCCATTCATCAGCGCGATGACGAAGACGCAGAGCGCTCCCAGCGATCCCGCTTCAGTCGGCGTCGCCACGCCGGTCAGCATGCTGTAGAAGATGATGCCGATCACCAGCACGATGGGCAGCGTGCCGGGCAGCGACTTGAACCGTTGTGGCCAGGTGTAGCCACGGATCGGCCTTCCAAGCTCCGGATTGCGCGAGCACATGATGAGAATGATCGCGGTGTAGACGAAGGCCGAGAAGATTCCCGGCACGAAACCGGCGATCAGCAGCTTGCCGATCGATTGCTCGGTGATGATGCCGTAGACGACGAGCAGCGCGCTGGGCGGGATGAGCGAGTCGAGCGTGGCGCCGGCGGCGACCACGCCGGCGGCGAGCCGCTTGTTGTAGCCCGCCTTCAGCATCTCCGGGATCGCCACCTTGGCGAACACCGCCGCGGCCGCCGTATTGGCGCCCGAGACGGCCGAGAAGCCCGCGACGGCATAGACGGTGGCGATGGCGAGCCCGCCCGGCAGCCAGCCCAGCCAGCGTCGCGCCGCCTCGAAGGCGGCCTGGGTGATGCCCGCATAATAGGCGAGATAGCCGATCAGGATGAACATCGGCAGAACGCTCAGCGTGTAGTTCACGACCGACGCATGCGGCACGACCCCGGCGGTGCGCAACCCGGGGCCCCAGCCGGTCAGCACGGCAAGGCCGAACGCGCCGATGATCGCGGCGGCATAGGCGATGCGCACCCCCAGCACGCAAAGCACGACCAGCAGACCACAACCGATAAATCCGAAGGTCAGCGGTTCGAGGGTCATGACCGCTTCTCCTCGGGTCCTCGTTCTTCTCGGCCGAGGGCTTCCTTGATCTCGTTCTGCGCCTGCACTTCGATCGATTCGATGATCGGGACGGCGACGGGTGTCGCAAATGGGTAGCGAATCAGCCTGGCATAGTCGATCGACTGCAGCACCAACCGGACCCACAGCACCGCCAGAACGAACGGCACGATCAGCTTGGTCGGCCACACCGGCAGCTTGATGTCGATGGTCGAGTCGCCGAGTTGCCAGGCCCGCAGGAAGTTCAGGAAGGTCGAGTCGACGAGGACGGTGATGACGACCAGGGCGATGAGGACGCAGAACAGCTCCATCGACCACAGGAAACGCATCGAGAAGCCGCGCAGCAGCAGATCCATGCGAATGTGGGCGCCGACCCGCTGGGCATAGGCGATACCGAGGAAGGCGAACAGCGCGCTCGCCTGCTCCATGTAGTCGATATAGCCGTAGATCGCGGTGTCGAAGACCGTCCGGCCGACGATCTGGAAGACACCGACGAACATCAGGAAGAAGATCGCGGCCGCGGCGATCAGGTTCAACCCGTCTTCCAGCCACGACCAATAGCGGTGTGCAGCCGCCAAAGCGGCCGTCCCGTCTCCCTGCATGGTACCCTCCCCGTGCCAGCCGCCGCCCGTATTCGGGTCGTCGTTTGCCGCTGGCTTGGCAGGCAGGCTAGACCGACACCCCGCCCGGTTCAATCGCCGGCAGTTCGAGGACGCTGGCCTGCTCGCCGCCGCTCAGGATCGTGAGCAGCGGCGGGCGGCCATGCGGCGTCTGGACGAAGTGGTCGGCGTCGCCGCCGGCAATCGACAGCCGCAAGCGGCTTCCCTTGGAGAATCGCCAGGCTGTCGGCAGCAGGGCAAAGCGCAGGAGCTGAGGCTCACCGATCGGCATAGGCCGCGCATCCTTGCGGGCGAAGGTCCGCCACGGCCAGGTCGTGCGATAGTCGCGCGGGCACGGGGCCTCGGCGCGATGGATGGCACGCAGTACGCCCTCGGTGACGTAGCGAGAGGTGCCGTCCGCCTCGACCTCCGAGAGGTAGACGAAGACCGCGGCATCGGGCTCGCTCGAGGCGAGCCACAGCGACACCACAGGATGACCCGCGATCTCCAGTGCGCTGTCGAGCAGCGGTGTCGTGAAGGAGAGAAGCGCGCGTTCGCGCGCGGTCCAGTCGGCGTAATAGGCTGTGGCGTCGATGCCGGCGATGCGCTCGTAACGCGTCTGCGTTCCCGAGCCCAGGGTGAAGTCGACCTGGAATACCTCCGACGTGCCGTCGTTCGGCCGTGCCGCCGTGAGCGCATGACCGGGAGCCGCGAAGAATTGCCGGGTGGCCGAGGTCGGCGGCCAGCTTTTCGCGGCCCGCCACTCTTCGGCATGGACGGTGAAATAGTGGATCGGATCCTCATGCTCGAGGCCGGTCTCGCGGCCAGCGAGATGACGATCGAAGAAACGCAACACTTCGCCCAGCACCGGCAGCTCGGGCTCGGGCCGCGTGCGCCACGGCGAGGCATTGACCCGCGCGCCGTGGTCCCACGGGCCCAGCAGCACGCGCCGCTCCGCGTTGGGCAGAGTCAGGAAGCGCGACAGCGTGCCGTTGGCGTAGCCCGCGCCATCCATCCAGCCGGAAATGGCGTAGACGGCGATGTCCTTCGGAATCTCGTCAAGATAATTGTAGGGGCTGAACGAGGCGCTGGTGAAACCGGGATCATAGGGCAACGCATCGTCGCGGAATTTGAACTCGGTGATGAAGTCGGGCATGCGAAAATTCGCGAGATGGCCTTTCACCGCCTCCCTCGCCAGCGTGCCGCCCGCATCATCGTCCACCGGCATCGGCCCGAGCAGGGCGGGATTAGCGAAGTAGCTGAACTGGCTTCGCAGCTCACGCCTGTCGTGGTCGAGCGCCAGCATCAGCTCGTCATAGACCAGCGCCAAGCGCTTGATCAGCATGCCGCCGGGATAATAATTGTCGGTCCAGGTGTCCCAGACCGCGAACAGCGGCGCGATCGCCTTCACCGCCTTGTGGCCGGTGCTGGCGAGGAAATCGCACGCCGCCCCGAGATAGGAGATGCCGGTGGCGCCGATGGCGCCGTCGCTCCACGGCTGGGCCACGATCCAGTCGGCAATGGTGCGATAATCGTCGCGCTCGCGCGGCGAGCGAAACGAATCGCGCGTACCGAAGCTCGCCCCCGTGCCACGCGCATCGACCACCACAAGGGCGTAGCCGCGCGGCACGAACATGTCGCGATAGCGATAGGTGTTGGGCGACGGCTCGACGCCGGTCGTGCCGGGCGCCAGCTCGAAACGGCGGATATAGGGCGTGAGGATCAGCACGGTTGGCCAGCGCTTCGAGGAGTCGCCGTTCGGCAGGATGACATCGACGGCGAGCCGGCAGCCGTCCGCCATCATTACATAGGTCGATGCAGCCGCGCCCGCGGCGAATTCGGCCGGCCGGCCGGCGAGGTAGCGGCTCGGCGGCACCTTCCAGGCGCCCCCAAGATCGTCGCGGTCCGGCATGATCAACCCTCTGTGATTCCAATGCCACAGTCTCGCCATTCGCCGCGCTCACTTCAACCGGCCTATCCGCACGCCAGCAGCCGAAGAGGATTCCTGAAATGACCAAGACATCCCTGCCCCGCCGCCGCGCGCTGGCACTTGTCGGTGGTGCGTTCGCCGGCGGTGCGCTTGCCGCCCCGATGCTCGCCTCCGGGATCGCCCGCGCGGCACCCGACGGCTACACGATCGGCCTCTACAGCGTTGCCTCGCACGCCATTGCACCGACGCTCTACGCCAAGCTGCCGTTCGACGCGGCCAAGGATTTCACCGCGGTCAGCATGCTGTGGGCGCTACCCAACCTGCTGATCGTTCGCCCCGGCATCCCGGCCAAGACCGTGCCGGAGCTGATCGCGCTCGCGCGCGCCAATCCCGGCAAGTATTCCTTCGCCTCGTCCGGCTCGGGCACGACGGTTCACCTCAGCGGCGAACTGTTCAAGTACATGGCCAAGATCGATCTGCTGCACGCGCCCTATCGCGGCAGCGCGCCGGCGATCCAGGATCTGCTGGCGGGCCAGGTCGACATGATCTTCGACAACATTCCCGGCGCGTTGGCGCAGATGCACGCCGGCAAGGCGGTCGGCCTCGCCGTCACCTCGCTGCAGCCCAGCCCCGCGGCGCCGGAGATTCCGCCCATGGCGGAATACATGCCGGGCTTCGAGGTGAACTCCTGGGGCGGCATCTGCGGGCCATCGGGCCTGCCGCCCGCAATGGTCGAGAGGCTGTCGGCGTTCACCGGTACGGCGCTGGAGAGCAAGGATCTCAAGGCGACCTACCTGAAGCAGGGCGCGACGCCGCTATGGCTGAGCCCCGACGACAGCGCGGCCTACCGCGCCGCCGACGAGAGGCGGTTGGCGCCGGTGATCAAGGCATCCGGCGCCAAGGTCGACTAGAAGGGTCGACCAGCCGGCGCTATTGCGGCTCGATCTTCGCGAGCTTGATGTACCTGGTCCAATCCTCGCGCTCGCGCACCACGAAGGCATCGCACTTGGCGATGTCCCAGTCGCGGGGTGGCGGCAGGAAGCCGAGCTGCTTCACCCGCTCCAGCACCGTGGGTTCGTAGACCGCCTCCATGATCAGGCGATTGAGGCGCTGCTTGATCTCGACCGGCGTCTCCTTTCGTACCGAGAAGCACGAGAAGGCGATGATGTTGTAGCCGGGATAGGTCTCGGCGATGGCCTCGACCTCGGGAAACAGCGCCGAGCGTTCGGCCGAGGTGACGGCAAGCGCGCGCACGAAGCCGGAGCGGACGTAGCTCTCGCCCACCACCTGGTCGGGGAAGACCGCATGGACGCGGCCGGCGGCGAGGTCCTGGATCGACGCCACGGCATCGCGATAGGCGACCTCCTCGAACTTGACGCCACTCGTCACCTCGAACAGGGCCGACGGCACGCGCGAGGAGGCGTTGCCGTAGCCCGAGAACAGCGGCTCCTTGCTGGCCTTGGCGAAGGCCACGAACTCCTTGACCGTCCTGTAGGGCGCATCCTTGTTGACCAGCATGAAGTTGCCGACCGAACCGTTGACCGCGACCGTGGTGAAGTCGGACGGATCGTAGGTCATCTGCTTGTAGAGGCTGGGATTGGCCGCCAGCGTGCTGGTCGAGCCCAGCAGCAGCGTATAGCCGTCGGCGGCTGCGTTCTTGACCTGGGTGGTGCCGATCATACCGGTCGCCCCGGGCTTGTTCTCGACCACGAACGGCTTGCCGGTCACGGTCTCGAGCTGCTTGCCGACCAGGCGCGAGATGATGTCGGTCGAGCCACCGGGGCCGAACGGCACCAGGATCCTGACCGGCTTGGCCGGATACGCGTCCTGCGCACGCGTCGGGGCGCCGAAGCTTGCTGCGAGCGGCACACTGCCGAGAATGGCCAGGACATTTCTACGCTTCATCGCCTTGCTCTCCTTGAACGCGGCACCGGTATAGGTCCGCGCGGGAAAAAGGCGAGAAGCCGATGCGCCCTCGTTTCGACGGGCGACAAGTTTCGCAGGAGAAGACAGCCCTCCGCCGCGAAACGGCGGAGGGCGTATCCGTTACATACCGAGCTGGCTGATGAACTTGGTGTTGAGATAGGCTTCGAGCGCCTCGAGACCGCCTTCGGAACCGTAGCCCGAGTCCTTCATGCCACCGAACGGCACTTCCGGCAGGGCAAGCCCGTGGTGGTTGATCGACACCATGCCGCTTTCGAACGCGGCACCGACCTGGGCCATCGTCTTGGTGTTCTTGGTGTAGGCGTAGGCAGCTAGGCCCCAATCGAGGCGGTTCGCTTCCTTCATTACGCCGTCGAAGTCCTTGAACGGGGTGATCGGCGCCAGCGGGCCGAACGGCTCCTCGTTCATGATCTTGGCACTAAGCGGCACGTCGGTCATGACGGTGGGCTCATAGAAGTAGCCCTTGTTGCCCTTCCTCTGGCCGCCCGTATGGATCTTGGCGCCTTTCGAGATCGCGTCGGACACGAACGTGTCCATGGCGTGCAGGCGACGCTCGGCCACCAGCGGACCCATCTTGGTGTCGGCGTCGAGGCCATTGCCCACCTTCATGTTCTTGGCATAGGCGGTGAAGCGCTCGACGAACTCGGGATAGACCTTCTCGTGCACCAGGAAGCGCGTAGGTGCCACGCAAACCTGGCCGGCGTTCCTGAACTTGTTGGCGCCCAGCACGTTCACCGCCTGCTCGAGATCAGCATCCTCGAACACGATGGCCGGGGCATGGCCGCCCAGTTCCATGGTGACGCGCTTCATGTGCGCGCCGGCCAGGGCCGCGAGCTGCTTGCCGACCGGCGTCGAGCCCGTGAACGTCACTTTCTTGATGATCGGATGCGGGATCAGGTATGCACTGATCTCCGACGGCACGCCGTAGACGAGCTGGATCACGCCCGCCGGAACGCCGGCATCGACGAAGGCCTTGATGAGCTGCGCGCAGGAGCCGGGCGTATCTTCCGGTCCCTTGATGATAATCGAGCAGCCGGTGGCGAGCGCCGCCGATGCCTTGCGGACCACCTGGTTGATCGGGAAATTCCACGGCGTGAAGGCCGCGACCGGGCCGACCGGCTCCTTCGTGACGAGCTGGTACACGTTCTCGGCACGCGCCGGCACGATGCGGCCATAGGTGCGGCGGCCTTCCTCGGCCATCCAGTCGATGATGTCGGCAGCGAGACTGGTCTCGACCTTGGCTTCGTAGAGCGGCTTGCCCTGCTCCATGGTCATGATCGCGCAGATCTCGTCGAGGCGCTGGCGCATCAGGTCGGCGGCCTTGCGCATGATCTTGTAGCGCTCGTAGGCCGAGACCTTCTTCCAGATCTTGAAGCCCTTGTCGGCGGCGGCGAGCGCGCGGTCGAGGTCTTCGGTCTCGGCGTGGGCGACGTGGCCGATCACTTCCTCGGTCGCCGGATTGACGATGGGAATCGTGCGGCCCTTGGCGCCCTTGGTCCAGACACCGTCGATCATCAGGGAGACATCGCTGTAAGTCATGACTTTCCTCCTTGTTTCCTCAGCTTCCGCGATAGGTCGAAAAACTCCAGGGCGAGCAGGCCAGCGGCACATGATAGTGCCCGTTCGGCGTGTCGACGGAAAAACGCACCGGTACATAGTCGATAAACGGCGGGTCGCCTACCGCCACGCCCTGCTTGTGAAAATAGTCGGCGACATGGAACCGCAGCTCATAGCCGCCAATCGCCAGCGGCTGGCCCGTCATCATATCGGCTCGCCCCTCGACATCGAGTGTCGCCTCCGAAAGCTTGCGCAGGGCCGCGCCCTTCACCTCGAACAGCTCGACGACCATGCCGGTCGCCAGCTTCCCGCTGACCGCATTGAACACAAGAGTGTTGATGCCGCCGTTGACGCGGGGTGCCGATTGGGCACCGCTCTCGCCAACGGACAACAACGCCCCCGCCATTGCAGCGCAAGCGACCGCGGCGCCCCAGAAGCAGCGGCCAGGCCTGGATTGGGCCATCGATCGCTGTTCAACCATGCATCGCGTAGCTCCACGGGGTGAAGATCATCGGCACGTGATAATGTCCCGCGGGGTCGTGGAGAAATATTCTGATGGGGATGATGTCCAGAAATGCCGGATTGCCAAGCGGCGTCCCGCGCTTGCGGAAATAGTCGCCGACAGCGAAGCGCAGTTCATACCGTCCAACGACCAGGGGCCGGCCGGCGATCAGGCCTGCACGACCATCGACGTTGGTCGTGGCCTGACCGACCTTGCGCGACTGCCCGTCCGAGACGTCGAAGAGATCGATCACCACGCCATCCGCGGGCTTGCCAACCGTGGCATCCAGCGCGTGCGCGGTGAGATCGCCGCTGCCCTGCGCCTTGCTCGACACCAGCGGCGCGCCGATCAACGCCGCACCGGCCATGCCCGAAATCAGGAAACCGCGGCGATGGAATGCCGATCCCGTCATCGATTCTCTTCAACTTCCCTTGTAGGTCGAATAGCTCCACGGCGTGCACAGCAGCGGCACGTGGTAGTGCGTCTCCGGCTCGGCGACCGAAAACCTCAGCGGCACGATATCGAGGAAGGGTGGATTGTTGAGACCCTGCGCCCGCGTGCGAAAGTAGTCGCCAACACCGAAGCGCAATTCGTAGCGGCCGATCGGCAGCGGGCGACCGGCGATCAGCGGCGTCGCGTTGCGTCCGTCGTCGTTGGTCTTCGTCTGGCCGATCCTGCGCGCCTGCTCGAAGGTGAACTCGAACAGCTCGATCGACATGCCCACGGCGGGCTTGCCGCTCGTGGCGTCGAGCACATGGGTGTCGAGCAATCCATTGACCTGAGGCATACCGTCGCCGGTGACGCGCGCCGCCACGCGCAGCCGCGAGATATAAAAAATTTCCTGAATGGCGGCAGCGAACTCGGTGGCTGCATCGTTCGCCAGGCGCCGCTCCAGCGCGATCATGATCGCTTCGCGGGTGTAGCGCATCACGGCGATGACGAAGGAGAATCCGAACTTGGCCCTATAGGCGTCACTCATCAGCTTGAAGCGCGCGGCGTCGGCGTCGCTCATCGTATCGAGACCGACACTGGCCTGCTCCTGCTTCGATTCGCCCGCGATGTTGGCGGCGCGCGACGCGCCGCCGGCGGCCAGAACACCGACACCACCGGTGAGCAGGGCGAGTTGCTTCTCGCGCGGCGCGGCCTTGAGGATCTCGAACATCGTCTCGTGCAGGCCCTTCACGGTCGCGAATGGCCGCTTGGCATAGGCCAGTTCGGCGACCCATGGCGCCCGTTCGAATGTCTCGCCGAGCACCGCGACGAAGTCCGCCAGACTCATGCGGTTGAGGTCGGCGAGCGCGATGGTGCCGGCCGGCGCCGACTGCGCAAAAAGGCCGCGCGACGGCATGATGATCAGTGGTGCGGCGATCAGCGCCGCACCCGTCGCGACCGCACGGCCGAAGCCGCGGCGGGTGACTGCCAAACGAGCCATTACCGTCTTCCCCTTCTGTTGCCGGCTACAACTATAGAGACGGCGGGCTAGGCGTGGCTAGCTTCCCCGATAGGTCGAGTAGCTCCACGGCGTGCAGAGTAGCGGCACGTGATAGTGCCCCTCCGGCTCGGACACGGAAAAACGCAAGGGCACGATATCGAGGAAGGGTGGATCTCCCTGCTCGATACCCCTGCTGCGGAAATGGTCACCCATGGCAAAGCGCAGTTCATAGCGCCCGATCGGCAGCGGGCGATCGCCGATCAGCGGCCGGTCGGTGCGGCCGTCGGAATTGGTGACGGCCTCAACGATGAGATGGGCGGCCTTGCCCGCAATTTCATAGAGCTCGACAGCGACACCCACCGCCGGCCGGCCGATGTGGGTGTCGAGCACATGGGTGCTGAGCCGGCCGTTCACTTGGGGCACGCCCTCCCCGATTACCTTGGCCACGACACGCAAGCGGGCGATGTAGAAGATTTCCTGCAAAGCTGTAGCGAACTCGGTGGCGATGTCGTGGCTGAGCCGGCGCTCGAACTGGGCCAGGATCGAATCGCGCGTGTGGCGCCGCACGCAGACGATGAAGGGAAAGCCGAATTTCGCCGTGTAGGCGTCGTTCAATCTGTGGAAGCGCGCATAGTCGGCCTCGCTCAGGGAATCGAGGCCGACGCTCGACTGTTCGCTCTTCGAATCGTCGGTGATCGCGCCGGCGCGGGCCGCCTTGCCGGCGAGATCGGGATGGCCGCGCAGGAACTCGAGCTGACGCTCGCGCGGTGCCGCGCGCACCACGCCCATCATTGCCTCGTGCAGCGACGTGACGCTGGAGAACGGACGTTTGGCCCATGCCGCCTCGGCAACCCAAGGGGCCCGTTCGAACGTGTCGCCGACGGCGCCGGAAAAGCCCGGAAGGGTCATTTGGTTGAGGTCGGCCAGCTTCTCCGTCATGCCGGCCGACCTAGCACGGCCAGTTGACGCCTGCATCACCACCCTTCATTCTCCCACGCTTCCGGTACAGACCGCTGTCGCGTGCGACGCGGATTTGGTCCGGGATAGTTGCAGCCTTCCCGACGGCGGGGACGCGCACTCTCCCCGGCACGCATCGCCATGGGGAGGACTACCAATGATCAATCGTCGCGACATGTTCAAAGCCGGCATCGCGGCCGGCGCCGTTGGGCTCGCGCCACGGCTGGCGTCGGCCCAGGCCACCTTCGCGCCCGTGCCCAAGGGCTGGCGCAGCTTCGTGCTGACTGCCCAGGTCGAACCGACGGGCGGCGCCAACAGGGCGTGGATCCCGCTGCCGACTTTCGAGGCCGTCGACTGGCAACGGCCGGGCAATGTCACCTGGAAGGGGAACGCCCGCGTCGCCGAACGGGTGCGCGATCCCAAATACGGTGCCGAGATGCTGCGCGTCGAGTGGGCGAGCGACCAGCTCTCTCCGGTGATCGAGGTCACGGCCCAGGTGCAGACCCAGAACCGCTCCGTCCGCCCCGGGCAGGGAACGGCGGCACCGCTCAGCGACGCCGAGCGCACCCTGAATCTCGCCTCCACCGACCTGCTGCCGACCGATGGGCTGGTCAAGGAGACCGCCGAAGAGATCGTGCGCGGCAAGCGCGACGACGTCGCCAAGGCACGCGCGCTCTACGAATGGGTCGTGGAGAATACCTTCCGCAACGCCAAGACGCTGGGCTGCGGCGTCGGCGACATCACGACGATGATCAAGACCGGCAACCTCAACGGCAAGTGTGCAGACCTCAACGCGCTCTTCGTTGGCCTCGCCCGTTCGGTCGGCCTGCCGGCGCGCGACGTCTACGGCATCCGGGTGGCACCATCGGAGTTCGGCTTCAAGGCGCTGGGTGCCGGCTCGGAGGTCATCAGCAAGGCGCAGCATTGCCGCGCAGAAGTCTGGTTGAAGGGCAGCGGCTGGACGCCGGTCGATCCCGCCGACGTCCGCAAGGTCGTGCTCGAGGAACCGCCGGCCAACCTCGCCATGAGCGATCCCAAGGTCGTCGCAGCACGCAAGGCGCTGTTCGGCGCGTGGGAAGGCAACTGGGTCGCCTTCAACGTCGCACACGACGTGAAGCTGCCGGGCTCGAAGGAGCCGGCGATCCCGTTCCTGATGTATCCGCAGGCCGAGAACAAGGCGGGCTTCCTCGACTCGCTCGATCCGGACAAGTTCAAGTACCGCATCACGGCGCGCGAACTCACA
Organism: Rhizobium sp. Q54; assembly: GCA_945903635.1. GTDB lineage: Bacteria > Pseudomonadota > Alphaproteobacteria > Reyranellales > Reyranellaceae > Reyranella. Next base: position 21,136 of record CAMDOT010000023.1, read on the forward strand.
GCCTGATCCCGCGGCCGCGGCGGGCGGGGCATTCCGCTCCGCCCCGATCCGCACTATATCCAGCGGATGACAGCATCGACCGACGGGGCGTCGCTCGCAGCACCCGCCCACCTCGTGCATCGCTATTTCCTGGCGATGTCGGTGCCGTTCCTGATCGACCTCGCCTCGCTCGTCGCCTACGCCATCCTCAACGACGCACCGCAGGTCCTTCTGCCGTCGATCATCGTATCGGCGATCTTCCTGGCGGCGGGCGTGGGCGCCGGTGCCTGGTACCTGATCCTTCCGATACGAGGCTTCGTGCAGGGCCGCATCGCCTACGCCGACATCGAGCGCCGGTTGTGCAATCTGCCGCGTCACTCGGCCCTCGTGGTCGGCTTCATGTACATGCCGATGATCGGCCTCAGGCTGCTGTCGCATCGCCTCGACATCACGTTCGGCGCCACCCTGCAGAAGGCAGGTTGGCCTGACATCGTGGCGAACCTGACGGTCGGCACGGGCTTCAACGTTGTCCTCACCTTCTTCATCGTCTCGGCCTATCTCGACAGGCTCTGCGAGTTCCTGTTCATGACGCGCCGGGTGAACATCGGCATCTTCCATGGCCGCTTTCGCCGCAAGGTGGCGCTGGCGCTGCTGTTCGTCTCCTTCTCCACCATGGTCCTGATCTCGGCCGATATCCTGAGCTACGAAGGGGATCGCCTGGTGCGCGAAGCCACCGTCGACATCATCACGTCGGCCACCGGCGCGGTGTTGATGTACTATTGGATATCGCGGGCGCTGACGCGGCCGATCGCGCGTCTCGACGTCGGCATGCGGCAGGTCGCCGACGGCGATTTCTCCGTGCGCCTGCCGGTGACGTCGGATGACGAGGTGGGCCATGCGGCGAGCGGTTTCAACCGGATGGTCGAAGGCCTGGCGGAGCGGCAGTACCTGCGCGACACCTTCGGCAAGTACGTGAGTGAAAGCGTTGCCGCGGCGATCCTCGACGGCAACGAACATACAGGCCGCGCCGTCGACACCACGGCCGAGGCGACCTTGATGTTCACCGACATCGAGGGCTTCACCGGGCTTTCCGAGCGCATGACTCCAACCGAGGTCGCTGGCGCCCTGAATACCTACCTCGGCACTGTCGTGCCGGTGATCCAGCGCCACGGCGGCGTCGTCAACAACTTCATTGGCGATGGCCTGTTCGTCAGCTTCAACTTGCCGCTGCCGCTCGAGGATCACGCGGGCGCCGCCCTTCGCGCGGCGCTGGAGATCCAGCAGTCTCTCGCCAACACCAGCCTCGCCCCCGGCCTCAAGGTGCGGACCCGGATCGGCCTCAACACCGGCCCCGTGATCGGCGTCACGATCGGCGCGGCAGACCGCTTGAACTACACCCTGCTGGGCGACGCTGTAAACGTCGCGGCCAGGGTCGAGCAGCTCAACAAGCAATTCCGTACCGTCATTCTCGCAACCGAGAGCACGATCCGCGCAGCCGGTGCCGAACAGTCCTGTGAACGCCTGGGCGAGACCGACGTGCGCGGCCACCGCGGCAATGTCGTGGTCTATCGTGTCGGGCCACCAGCATGAGCTGGTCAACATCATGAACGCATCGACGACGGCCACACCCGGCGAGATTGCCGCAATCCGCCGGCACTATCTCTGGATGGCGACGTCGGTCGTCGCCATCGATATGGCCGTCACTCTGATCTTTCTCGGCCTGAACGGCGCCTGGAGCATCGCCCCGCGCTCGCTGGGCGCAGGCCTCGTGCTCTTGCTGGCCATCAACTATTTTCTGTCGCACCGGCTGTTCCAGCCGATCCAGCGCTATCTCGAAGGTGCCGTGAGCTTCGAGGATACGCAACGTCGCCTGACCCAGCTGCCACTGCTGACAGCGCAGAACGTAGGGATCCTGGTGCTGATCCTGACCGTGTTCCGCCTCGCGACGAGCTATTTCTGGTCGGATCCAGCGATCACCGGCGCTCCGCGACCGACCATCGCGCAGGGCATCACGCTCTGCATCGTCTTCCCAGTCTTCTATTTCACCTACACCTACTTCGTCATCAGCGACTACCTGGCCAAACTCTGCACCTTCATCTTCCAGCACCACGGCCGCAACCTCGAGCTGTTCTTCGGCAGTTACAGGACCAAGCTGATCGTCGCACTGACGGTCATCTCTGTCGCGCCGCTGGCGGCGATCATCGTCGACCTGTTCTCCTATGAGGGTGATCGGCTTCGCTTGGAGATCACCAACGTCGTCGGGGTGGCCATCATGGGCATGGCGATTACCTCCTTCTTCATCACCCGCTCGCTCCTGCGGCCGATCCGCATCCTGTCGCGTGCCATGGGCAAGGTCGCCCAGGGCGACCTGAGCGAACGCGTGCCGGTTACGTCGAACGACGAGGTCGGCGAACTCACCGGCCAGTTCAACAACATGATCGAGGGCCTGCGCGAACGCGAGCGCATCCGCGAGACCTTCGGCCGCTACGTCGACGAGAGCGTCGCCTCGACCATCCTGCACCGCGAGGGCCAGGGCGTGCTGGCGGGTGAAATGCGCGAGGCGACGATCCTGTTTACCGACATCGCGGGCTTCACCACCATCGCCGAATATCTCTCGCCCGACCGCCTAGTCGAGACACTCAACGAATATCTCGAGACGGTGCTGGAGCCGATCCGGGCGCATGGCGGCGTGGTCAACACCTTCATCGGCGACGGCCTGTTCGCGAGCTTCAACATGCCGCTCGCCTGTCCCGATCACGCGACCGCCGCGGTGCGGGCGGCCATCGACATCCAGCGCGCCGTCGGCAGCCACACCTTCGGCCCCGACGGCATGGCGCTCGCAACCCGCATCGGCATCAGCACCGGCTACGTGATCGGCGGCTCGGTCGGCGCCGGCCAGCGCATGAGCTTCACGCTGCTGGGCGACACGGTGAACCTCGCGTCGCGGCTCGAAGAGTTGAACAAGCAGCACGGCACGCGCATTCTCGTGTCGGAAAGCACCTGCACGGCCTGCACGGACGAGTTCGCGTTCGCAGCTTTGGGCAGTGTCGCCGTACGTGGCCGCAGCGATGCGGTCGCCATCTTCAGCATCGATCCCAACAGCCAGGGAAAGCCTTCATGAACGCGTCAGGATTGTCGTCCGATCAGGTGAATCTGCAGGCCCGCGCCCGCGAACTGGCGGCAGGGCCCGTGGCCAAGCGCGCTGCCGAGGTCGACCGCACCGAGCAGTATCCGTGGGACAATGTCGAGTTGCTGAAGGACGCCAAGCTCATCGGCATGACGATCCCCACGCAGTACGGCGGCCAGGGCAAAGGCTGGCTCGACGCGGTGCTGGCGATCGAGGCGCTGTCGGCGGCCTGCGCCGTCACCGGCCGCATCGCCGTCGAGACCAACATGGGCGCCATCAGTGCGGTGATGGCCTACGGCTCCGAGGAGCAGAAGAAGATGTGCGCCGACATGGTGCTGGCCGGCGACAAGCCCGCCATCTGCATCACCGAGCCCGAGGCCGGCTCCGACGCCAACGGCATGACCACGCGCGCCGACAAGAAGGGCAACCGCTACGTGATCAACGGGCGCAAGCACTGGATCACCGGCGGCGGCGTCTCACGGCTGCACCTGATCTTCGCCAAGGTCTACGACGAGAAGAACAACTACGAGGGCATCGGCGGCTTCCTCGCCATCCGCGACGAGACCAAGGGGCTGAAAATCACCAAGCGCGAGCCGACCATGGGCCTGCGCGGCAGTCCCGAGGCGGTGATCGATTTCGAGGACATGGACGTGCCGCCCTCGGCACTCGTGATCCCGCCGCGCGGCCTGAAGAAGGGCTTTGCCGACCTGATGACCGCCTACAACAGCCAACGCGTCGGGGCTGCCACCGTGGCGCTCGGCATCGCCGAGGGCGCCTATCAGCTGGCGCTCGACTGGTCGGAGAAACGCCACCAGTTCGGCCGGCCCATCAACGAGTTCCAGGGCCTGCAGTGGAAGCTGGCCGACATGTCGATAAAACTCTCGGCGGCACGCGCCCTAGTCTACAACGCCGCCCGCTCGGGTGAAGGCGGCTTCCCCGACATGCTGATGGCCGCGCAAGCCAAGGTCTTCACGTCGGAGAGCGCCATCCAGGTGGTGAACGAGGCGCTACAATTCTTCGGCGCGCGGGGCTACAGCCGCGAGCTGCCGCTGGAACGCATGGCCCGTGACGTGCGCATGTTCACCATCGGCGGCGGCACGGCGGAAGTGCTGCGCAACGTCGTGGCCGGTGCGCTCCTCAAGAAGAAGCTGCCGCAGACCCGCGACGGCTGGGACAAGGCCTAGCGCCCGAACCTGTTCCACTTGCCGTCATTGCCACGTATCACGACGAACTCGGTGCCCTTCTTGCCCGGCTCGTCGCGCGGCGTGCAGGAGATCGAGATCCAGGACTGGAAATCCCAGCGCGCCGAGCAGCTTTCCATCGCGCATGGCAAGGCGATCTCGGCTTCGACAGCGAGGCCGTCGTTTGACGGCTTGTGAATGGAGAGCGTGCCGCGTTCCGGCAGGAGCGAGCAGGCGACGGTGAGAAACCTCGACTTGTCGGATGCCCACACCGGTGCGCCATAGACGGTGAACAGCCGGCCCGTCCTCTTCATCACCAGCGTATAGGAGAAGTCCTCGTAGGCCGGCGTGCGGACGACATAGAAGCGGCCAGGATCGTCGAATCTTTCGTAGAGATACTGGTAGGCCGTGTCGCCGTAGGGACAGTCCTGGAGTTCGACCATCTTGCCGCCGTCGATCGCGAGACGGAGCCGGTCATCCCGCCGCCCCACGTTCGGCACATCGCCCCTGAAGCGCTGCGCTTCGTCCGGCCATTCCTTTGTCTGGTTTTCGCGCTCATATTCGGCGCCCGGTGGCGGGCCGCTTTGCAGGCAGGCCTTCGCCTCCTCGCCCATGGCCTGCGCAAACGCACCAGCGGGCAGCAAGAGAGCGACGAGGCAAAGCAGGCGGACAAGCATGCAACAGCCTTCACATCGGATGCTTCAGCATAGTCTCCAGGCTGACGGAACGCAGCGTCGCCTCGGCGATCTCGTCGATCTCGGTCAGCACCCGTTGCAGCGCGCCGCCGATCTCCGTGTCTTCGCCCGGCTCCTTGGCGCGGTTGCCCGGCGCCGGCTCGAACAGGGCCACGATATCCATCAAGGTGATGCGGCGGCGGTTGCCGGTGAAGCGGTAGCCGCCCGAGGCGCCGCGCTCGGCCTGCACCAGGCCCGCGGTCGAGAGCGTGCGCAGGACCTTGGCGAGGTGATGCGTCGACACGCCGAAGCGCTCGGCGAGATCGGCCGACGACAGAGTCTGCGCCGGGTCGCGCGCCAGTTCGAGCGTAGCGTAGAGGCCGAGCCGGGTCGCCGTCTGCAGCTTCACGGCAACTCCTTATCGAGCTGGAGCGACGGGCCGGCGACCATGCCCTGCGCCCTGAAGAAGGAGAGGATCAAGTGATCCTTGCGATCGACCAAAGTACGTACGCGCGTTACGCCCTCTGCCTTGAAGCGCGCGACCAGCGCCTCGAACAACGCACTGCCGGCGCCCTTGAGGCGAAGTTTAGGATCGATCTGGATGGCGAACACCCAACCGGCTGGCGGCTGGCCGAATTCCCAGGCGCGGACTTCGCCGGCGATGAAGCCTGCAAAGGCGCCCTTACCGGTCTCGGCCACCAGAAAATGCAGGCCAGGCGCTAGCCGCTCGCGCCAATAATCCGGCTTGGACGTCCCGGTCAGTCGGGCATCCAGCGCGGAAATCGCCGGTATATCAGTGGCTTGGGCGAGGCGGACAGCGACCATGGATGTTGACAGAATGAACTTGCGGCGCGGAAAGTAAATAGGTATTTAAGTACCGAATTACGCAAATGGGAATACCATGGCCGAGACAACGCCCATCGACTTCCGCACTTCGCCGGAGCGCTATCGACACTGGAAGCTCGCCCTCGAAAATGGCGTCGCCTATCTCACCATGGACGTGAACGAGGATGGTGGCCTCAAGCCCGGCTACAAGCTGAAGCTCAATTCCTACGATCTCGGTGTCGACATCGAGCTGGCCGATGCCGTGCAGCGCCTGCGCTTCGAGCATCCCGAGATCGGCGCGGTGGTAATCCGCTCGCAGCGCGACCGCGTGTTCTGCTCCGGCGCCAACATCAACATGCTGGGTCTCAGCACCCACGATCACAAAGTGAACTTCTGCAAGTTCACCAACGAGACGCGGCTCGCCATCGAGGACGCGAGCCACCATTCCGGCCAGAGCTACATCTGCTCGATCAACGGCATCGCGGCCGGCGGCGGCTACGAGCTGGCGCTTGCCTGCGAGCAGATCCTGCTGGCCGACGACGGGGCGAGCGCCGTGTCGCTGCCCGAACTGCCGCTGCTCGCCGTGCTGCCAGGCACCGGCGGGCTGACGCGCCTCGTCGACAAGCGCCTGGTGCGGCGCGACCACGCCGACTTCTTCTGCACCACCGCCGAGGGTCTGCGCGGCAAGCGGGCGCAGGAATGGCGGCTGGTCGACAAGCTCATCCCACCCAGCAAGCTCGGCGAGGAAACCAGGAAGATCGCCGAAGAGACCGCCGCCAAATCGGCGCGGCCCAGGAACGCCAAAGGGATCGCCCTGCCGCCGGTCGAGCGTCAGATCGAGGGCGACACGATCCGCTACAGCCACCTCACCGTTGAGATCGATCGCGAGGGTCGCTCCGCCAGGATCCGTATCAGCGGTCCCGCCTCTGCGCCGCCGTCCGATATCCACGCGGCGGGCGCTACTTTCTGGCCGCTGGCGCTGGCGCGCGATCTCGACGACGCCATGATGCATCTCAGGCTCAACGAGACCGAGATCGGCACCTGGGTTCTGACGAGCCAGGGCGATGGCGCGCTGGTCGAGGCCTACGACGCGCTGCTCGCCAAAGAGGCCACGAACTGGCTGGTGCAGGAAATCGTGCTCTACTGGAAGCGCACGCTGAAACGCCTCGACGTCAGCTCGCGCAGTCTGATTGCCCTCGTCGAGCCCGGCTCGTGCTTCACCGGTACCCTGCTCGAGATCGTGCTGGCCGCGGACCGCTCCTACATGCTGGACGGCACGGTCGAGGGTTCGAACCTGCCGGCGGCGACACTGCGGCTCACGTCGATGAACTTCGGCCCCTATCCCATGGGCAATGGCCTGACGCGACTCGCGACGCGTTTCCTCTACGATCCCGGGCATGTCGACGACTTGAAGAGCTGTTTCGGCGAGGCGCTGGACGCGGGGGCTGCAGATGAGCAAGGCCTCGTCACCTTCACGCCCGATGATATCGACTGGGAAGACGAGGTGCGCCTCGCCGTCGAGGAACGCGCCGGCTTCTCGCCCGACGGACTGATCGGCATGGAAGCGAACCTGCGCTTCGCCGGACCGGAGACGATGGAGACCAAAATATTCGCGCGGCTGTCGGCCTGGCAGAACTGGATTTTCCAGCGCCCCAACGCGACCGGACCGGAGGGCGCGCTAAAACTCTACGGCACGGGCAAGCAGAGCAAGTACGACCGCAAGCGGGCTTAAGGAGGCAATCATGGCCATCGACTACAGCCAGCTCATTCCCAACAACGTCGATCTTTCGAGCGATCGCCGCCTGCAGCGCGCACTGGAGAACTGGCAGCCGCGCTTCCTCGACTGGTGGAAGGACATGGGCCCCGACGGTACCTCGGCCTTCGACGTCTATCTGCGTACGGCCATCTCGACCGACGCCAACGGCTGGGCGAATTTCGGCCACGTGAAGATGCCCGACTATCGCTGGGGCATCTTCCTCGCCGACCGTGACGCCGAGCGGCAGATCGCCTACGGCGACAACAAGGGCAAACCCGTGTGGCAGGACGTGCCGGGCGAGCTGCGCTCGACCTTGCGCCGCCTGATCGTGACGCAGGGCGACACCGAGCCGGCCTCGGTCGAGCAGCAGCGCCTGCTGGGCAAGACGGCACCCTCGCTCTACGACCTGCGCAATCTCTTCCAGATCAACGTCGAGGAAGGCCGCCACCTCTGGGCGATGGTCTATCTGCTGCACGCCTACTTCGGCCGCGACGGCCGCGAGGAGGCCGAGGAGATGCTGGTGCGCCACTCGGGCGATCCCGACAAGCCGCGCATCCTGGGTGCCTTCAACGAGGCGACGCCGGATTGGCTGTCGTTCTTCATGTTCACTTACTTCACCGACCGCGACGGCAAGTACCAGCTCGCCTCGCTCGCGGAATCGGGCTTCGATCCGCTGGCGCGCTCCTGCCGCTTCATGCTGACGGAAGAGGCGCACCACATGTTCGTGGGCGAATCGGGCATTACCCGCATCCTCCAGCGTACCTGCGAACTGATGAAGGAGCACAAGACCGACGATGTGCGAAGCATCGGCGCCATCGATCTCGCGACCATGCAGAAGTATCTCAACTTCCACTTCTCGGTGTCCCTGGATCTGTTCGGTCAGGAGGCGTCGACCAACGCCGCCAACTATTACACGATGGGTGTAAAGGGCCGCTTCCTGGAAACCCGCATCGACGACGATCATCTGCTGACCGGCGCTGCTTACGAGATCGACACGGCCGAGGATGGCCGCATCGTGAAGAAGACGGTGCCAGCGCTCCAGGCGCTGAACGAGCGGCTGCGCCAGGACTATATCGAGGATTGCGCCAAGGGCGTGCTGCGGTGGAACAAGGCGATCGAGCGCGCCGGCCTCAACTTCGAGATGAAGCTGCCGCACCGCGCCTTCAACCGACGCATCGGCGCCTTCGCCGGCATGCGCATCTCGCCCGACGGCCATGTGCTGAGCGAGGCCGAATGGACGGTGAACGAGGGCCGCTGGCTGCCGACCGACGAGGACCGCGCCTACGTCACCTCGCTGATGGGGCCCGCCGTCACCCAGCCGGGCAAGTTCGCCCATTGGATCGGCCCGCCGGCGCGCGGCATCAACAACCAGGCGGCCGATTTCGAGTACGTCAGGTTCAACTAGGCCGCCACGAACAGGACATCGCGCCGAGAATCGCGCCAAGACTGTCCTCGATCAAGACTGGCCTCGATGTTGCACGCCGCAGGTACGCGATGGCAGTCCTGCGGTATGATGGTGGCATGATCAGCAAACTCACGATGATGCATGCCCTGCTGGCGGTAGCCGCCCTCGGCAGCATCTACCTCGCCATCCGCGAGGTGCAACGGCGCTACATCTCCCAGTGGCGGTTGCTCGCGCCGCCGACCCTGGGCCTCGGCGTGGCGCTCGGCCTGGCTGTGATCCAGATTGCCGCCGGCCAGCCCGGCTGGCCGTTCATCCCGCTGCTGCTCGCCGGCCTCGCGGCAGGCTGGGTGCGCGGAACCCTGATGCGCATCGAACACGACATGTATCGGCCGACAGTGGCCGTGTCGCGGCCGGCCAAGCTGGTACTGGTCTGGGTGGCGCTGGCGGTGGGCGGCGCGCTCGCCGTGGAGATCGCTGCGGCAGGCATGAATCCCCGGCCGGAAACCGTCCGCTACGGGGCGGCCCTCGTCGCCATGGTCTGCGCCGCGGCGATGCAGGGACGCGCACTTGCCCTGGCGGTCAGGCTCCACCGGCATTTTCTGCCCCTCCAGAAGCGGCAAACCTCGCACAGAAGTAATCGACGGACACCTTGAATGCAGTCGATATGCGACTAACATGTCCGGTGCCGGCATTTGCCGACAGGGGTGGCAGTTCATGAAAAACAATATCGTCCGTCGTTTGCTTGCTGTCGCCGCCGTGGCGCTCATCGCGCTGCCGGGATTGGCCGAGGCGCGTGCCGGCGCAGGGTCGAGTTCGGGCAGCCGCGGCGGCAAGACCGACCAGGCACCCGCACCCACTCAGACCGCGCCGACCGCGAAGCCCATGGAACGCAGCGCGACGCCCGCTCAGCCGGCGCAGAAGCCCGCAGCAACTGCCCCGGCATCGGCCGCGCAGCCCGGCGGCTTCATGTCCCGCAACCCATTCCTCTCCGGGATGATGGGCGGCATGCTCGGTGCTGGCCTGATCGGCATGATGTTCGGCGGCGGCTTCGGAGCCGGCCTCGGCGGTGCGGCCGGCATGCTGGGCCTGCTGGTGCAGATTGCCCTGATCGGCGGCTTGATCTACCTCGCCGTGCGCCTGATCCGCGGCCGTATGGCCAGCAATAGCGCCCAGCCCGCGTCTCCGGCCTATGCCTACGCCGGTGCAACGGCCCCGCAGCAGCCCCAACAGCAACCGATGGCACGTTCGGCCGAGCTGTCGCCGGGTCGCGCCCTTCTCGCCGGCGCCGGTGGCGCCGCGACGGCCGGCAGCGCGTCCGTGGGTCTCGCCATCACCGAGAACGACTACAAATCCTTCGAGGGCCTGCTAACCGACATCCAGGCGGCCTACAGTGCGGGCGCGCTCGGCAACCTCCGGGAACTCGCGACGCCGGAAATGGTCGGCTATTTCTCCGAGCAGCTCTCGGCCAACGCCAGCCGCGGCGTCGAGAACAAGGTCGAGCAGGTCAAGCTCGAGCAGGGCGACCTGTCGGAGGCCTGGAGCGAAGCGGGTCTCGACTACGCCACCGTCGCCATGCGCTTCAGCATGCTCGACGCGACCCGCCGCATCGCCGACGGCACGATCGTCGACGGCAGCGACCGCGACCGGACCGAAGCCACCGAGATCTGGACCTTCCTGCGCAGCCGCGGCGGCAAGTGGATCCTGTCGGCGATCCAGCAGACCTGAGGGGCCAGCAGACCTGACGGGCTTCCGCTCCGGCGCCGCCCATCGGCGCCGGCTTGGGCTGGAGATATCAGCATGACCCGAGCCGGCGGCATCTCGATCCACGTCTTCGACGTCTCGCGCGGTATCGCCGCGACGGGATTGCGTGTCGAGCTCCGCGGCCCCGACGGCAAGGTGCTGGCGTCGGGCGCGATCAATGCCTCGGGCGTGCTCGATCACCCGACGATGCGTGGCGAAGGGCTGACGGCGACGGGCATCTACGAGGCCATGTTCCATGTCGGCGACTGGTATCGCGCCCAGGGCGTGGCCGTGCCCTCGCCCGCTTTCCTCGAGGCCGTGCCCTACCGCTTCGGCCTTGCCGATCTCGCGCAGCACTATCACCTGCCGCTCAAGATGACGCCGTGGGGCCTCTCACTTTTCCGTGGCGGGGCCTGACGCCCCCTGACACCGGGCACAACGATTGCTTACCCTCGGGCAAGAACGCACCACGGGGGAAGACATGATCACACGCCGTACCATCCTGGGCATGACCGCCCTCGCCGCTCTCGGCGGCCCTGCGACGGCACAGCAATGGCCGGCCCGCCCGATAAAGATCATCGTCACCTTCCCACCGGGCGGCGCTTCCGATGCCGCGGCGCGCGTGATCTCGGCGCCGCTCTCGGAGAAGCTCGGCCAGACGGTGGTGGTCGACAACAAGCCGGGCGGCGGCACCACCATCGGCGCCAACGCGGTGCTGGCGGCCAAGGACGACCACACGCTGCTGCTGTCGAATAGCGCGCCGATCTCGATCGCGCCCTACCTGTTCGACAAGCCACCCTACGATCCGCTGAAGGATTTCGTCCACGTGGCCTATATCGGCTCGGTCGCCAATGCCTTCGTCGTGCGGCCCACCGTGCCGGCCAAGGACATGAAGGAGCTGATCGCCTGGATCAAGGCGCAGGGCAAGACGGTGCCGTTCGGCTCGGGCGGCCAGGGGTCGATCGGCCATATCATCGGCGAGATGTTCAAGGCCGAGCTCGGCCTCAACATGGAGCATATCGGCTATCGCGGGGCGGCGCCGATGTTCCAGGACATGATGGCGGGACAGCTCGACTTTGCCGTCGTCACGCTCACCGAAGTCCTGCCGCTCGCCAAGGATGGCAAGCTCCGCATGCTGGCGCTGACTTCTACGCAGAAGGCGCCGTCGGCACCCGATGTGCCGCTGGTGACAGAGCTTGGATATCCGAAGCTGGTGGCTGAGAATTTCGTCGGGCTTTCGGCGCCCACCGGTTTCCCGGCAGCGGCGCAGCAGCGGCTCCACAAGGCGATGGCCGAAGTGCTGGCGGACCCGAAGATCGTCGAACGGTTGGGTGACCTGGGCTTCGTCACCAAGCCCATGACCTCGGCCGAGTTCACCGCTTTCGTCGCGGCCCAAGTCCAAGCCTTCCAGGCGCCGGTAAAGGCGTCGGGGGCGAAGCTGTAAGGCGGCGGGTGGCGGTAGACCCCCTCCCCCGCGATGGCGAGGGAGGGGTGTATCGAGCTGACTAGGCCTTCAGGTTCACGGCGGCATCCTTGCCGCGGTCCTGCTGGACTTCGTAGGTGATCTTCTGGCCTTCATTGAGCCCGTTCAGGCCCGCGCGCTCGACGGCGCTGATGTGGACGAACACGTCCTTGCCGCCGCCATCGGGCTGAATGAAACCGAAACCCTTGGTGGCGTTGAACCACTTGACTGTGCCTGAAGCCATAATCTGTATCCTGGTTAGTAAGAGATCGTGAGTACGAGCGAGGGCGCGCGACGCGTGCCAGCCTTGTCTACGTCCTGCGGCGGTAACGGTTCCCAGCGGCCGGGTCAAGTTTAGCGGCCAGACCGAAAAACCCGCACACGACCCAATTGGCCCCAATATTCAGGTGCCAGGCTTCAACTCACGGCCGGCGGGGCGCCTTCCAGGTAGGTGCTTTTGCCCGGCGCAAACGGTTCCAGCACCGGCCAGATGAACAGAACCCGGGCAATGCCCGGCCCTGCGGTACCCCAGGCATGAGGCGTGTGCGGTGGGATGATGACGGACTGGCCGGGGCCTGCCGTCAGCCTTTTATCGCCAAGTTCCGCCCAGATCTGGCCGTCCTCGACCAGAATGACCTCTTCATACTCATGAAAATGCCGAGGAACGGCGACGCCCGGCGCCGCGGTATTCGAGAGCACGCTGAGAGCCGTCGCCCCATGCTCGCGGGCGGAGAGCCATTTGCCGGTGATCCCGCTCCGCATGGGGAATTCCGGCAGTGCCGCATAGTCAACGACCGGCATCGCGTGTCTCCTTCAATCGGCAGGTCCGATCTGGACAGGCTGCCATTGGCCGCCCGCTTGCGCTACAGGAAGGCCCTCGATTTCCTTTCCGGGTCCCGTCATGGCGCTTCCCTCCGGTATCTCATTCTCGGCCGACCACAAGGTCGGCCTGCCCGCGCAATTCAACGTCGCGGTGCCGTTCATCGACCGGCACATGGGCGAAGACCGCGGCGCCAAGGCCGCGATCCGTACCGCTTCGGAGACGGTCACCTACGCCGAGCTGGCGGAGCGGGTGAACCGCACCGGCAACGCGCTGCTGGCATTGGGACTAAAACCGGGAAACCGGTTGCTGATGGTGGTGAAGGACTGTCCGGCATTTTTCTATCTCTTCTGGGGCGCCATCAAGGCCGGTATCGTGCCGGTGCCGCCCAACACGCTGCTGCGCGCGCCCGACTACGCCTACATGATCGAGGACTCGGGCTGCGCACTCGTCGTCTATTCCCCTGAGTTCGCAGGCGAGATCGAGCCGGCGCTGAAACAGTCGCCAGCCCAGGCGCTCACGCTCGACGCGTTCCTGAGCGAGATAGCGAAGGCGTCCGACGTACTGGAACCGCGGCTCGCGGCGCCCGGCGACGACTGCTTCTGGCTCTATTCCTCGGGTTCGACCGGTCGGCCCAAAGGCGCCGTCCATGCCCAACGCGACATGGTGGTGACCAGCGAGCTTTACGGCGTGCGCGTGCTGGGTGTGACGGAGAACGACATCAGCTATTCGGCGGCCAAGCTCTTCTTCGCCTACGGCCAGGGTAACGGCATGACCTTCCCGCTGTGGACCGGCAGCACCGCGGTGCTCGACGACCGGCGGCCGACGCCGGGCACGACCTTCGAGAATATCGAGCGCTTCAAGCCGACGCTCTACTACGGCGTACCGACGCTCTATGCCGCCCAGCTCGCCGCGCTGGAGAGCAAGCCGCGCGACCTCTCTTCGGTGCGCGCCTGCGTCTCGGCCGGCGAAGCACTGCCGGCCGACATGTTCCGGCGCTGGAAAGAGAAGACCGGGACAGTAATCCTGGATGGCATCGGCTCGACCGAGGCGCTGCACATCTTCATCGGCAACCGGCTGGATGATTTCCGGCCGGGCACTAGCGGCAAGCCGGTGCCGGGCTACGAGGCGCGCATCCTCGACGAGAACCGCAGGCCGGTGACCAAGGGTGAGAGCGGCGCGCTGTGGCTGCGGGCCGAGTCGGCTGCGAAATATTACTGGAACAAGCCGGAGAAGACCGCCGAGACCATGGTCGAGGGCTGGCTCAACACCGGCGACACGTATCGGCAGGATGAGGATGGTTACTTCATCTACGAGGGCCGCAGCGACGACATGCTGAAGGTGGGCGGCATCTGGTGCTCGCCGGTCGAGATAGAGAACTGCCTGGTGGGACATCCCGCCGTGCTCGAGGCCGCCGTCGTAGGCCACGCCGACGAAGCCGAGCTGATCAAGCCCAAGGCGATCGTGGTGCTGAAGCAGGCGGGTAGCGGCAACGCCGCCCTCACCGACGCACTGATGGCGCACTGCAAGAAGACCCTGGCACCCTACAAATACCCGCGCTGGGTCGAGTACGTGCCCGAACTGCCCAAGACTGCGACCGGCAAGATCCAGAGATTCAAGCTGCGTTCTTGAATGGACCGCTCGATCGCAATCCGCCGCTTCGAGGCGGACGATCTCGACGCCTGCTACGCGATCTCCCTGGCGACAGGGTTCGCGGGCGCCGACGCGTCGCACCTCTACCGTGACCCAAGGTTGATGGGGCACATTTATGTTGCGCCCTACGCGCTCCTCGAGCCCACGCTGGCGCTTGTCGTCGAGGACCGAGACGGCGTAGCGGGCTTCGCGGTCGGCGCGGCGGATACGGTTGCCTGGGAAGGCCGGCTCGAACGCCAGTGGTGGCCAGCGCTACGCCGTCGATACCCGGATCCTTCCGACGTGCCGCCAGAGATACAGACCGCGGACCAGCGGCGCGCCTTCATGATCCATTATCCGACGCCCACGCCGGCTGCCGTCGTGGCGAGCTTCCCCGCTCACCTGCACCTGAACCTCCTGCCGCGCCTGCAGCGTCGGAGGATCGGATCGAAGCTTCTCGACGCATGGTGCCAAGCCGCCAGCGGCCGCGGCATGCGGGCAACGCATGTCGGTGTAAATCGTGCGAATGAAGGCGCGATCCGGTTCTGGCAGGCCCGAGGATTCGAGACGCCCGCCCTCGAGGGTCAGACTGCGGGACGAACGCTCTGGATGGGGCGTGAATGGCAATAATCCGTTGTTACGAGCGATATTTTGCGGTTCTATGGCACCAAGGGAAACAGGGAGCGTTCGACCCATGAAAACCAAATTGTTTGGGCCCACAACAATTGCGGCGCTGGCCACGCTGGGACTGGGTAGCTTGCCCGCAATGGCACAGAGCCCGATCAAGATCGGCTTCGTCAGCACCTTCTCCGGACCCCAGGCCGCGATCGGCGAGGACATGCGCCGCTCAGTCGAACTCGCCAAGGAGCATCTCGGCAGCAAAATGGGCGGCAAGCCGTTCGAGATCATCTACGAGGACGATACCTTCAAGCCCGACGTCGGCAAGGCGCGCTCCGAGAAGCTCGTGCTGCAGGACAAGGTCGACTTCATCGGCGGCTACATCTGGTCGAACGTGCTGCTGGCCTCGCTCAAGACCGTGACCGACGAAGGCAACACCATCCTGGTCTCGGCCAACGCCGGGCCGTCGCAGATCGCGGGTGAGCTCTGCAACAAGAACTTCTTCTCGACCTCGTGGCAGAACGACCAGACGCCGATGGCGATGGGCGAGTATCTCAACACCAAGGGCGTGAAGAGCCTCTACCTCGTGGGTCCGAACTACGCCGCGGGCAAGGACATGCTGGCCGGCGTCAAGCGCACCTACAAGGGCACGATCGTGAACGAGGATTTCACCAAATGGCCCGACCAGATCGACTTCTCGGCCGAGCTCGCCAAGATCGCCGCGGCCAAGCCCGACGGCATCTTCATCTTCTATCCCGGCGCGCACGGCGTTCAGTTCGTGAAGCAGTGGGCACAAGCCGGCCTCAACAAGACCGTGCCGCTCTACCAGGTGTTCTCGATCGACGCGATCACGCTGCCGCAGCAGGGCGACCTGGCACTCGGCACCTTGGGTGCCCAGGAGTGGGTGAACGACCTGCCGAACGAGCAGAACAAGCGCTACGTCGCCGACTTCAAGAAGAAGCATAACGTCTACCCGTCGTACTATGGCGCGCAGAGCTATGACGCCATCATGCTGATGGCCTCTGCGGCTGACGCGCTGAAGGGCGATCTCTCGGACAAGAACAAGGTCCGCGCCGAGCTCAAGAAGGCCAACTTCAAGTCGCTGCGCGGCGACTTCAAGTACAACACCAATCAGTTCCCGATCCAGAACTTCTACATCCAGGAAGCGGTCAAGGATGCGGGCGGCATGATGACGGTGAAGACCATCGCCACGGCGGTGAAGGACGCCAAGGATCCGTACTACGAAAAGTGCCCGATGAAGTGAGGCTTGTACGGCCAGTCTAGGACGGGAGCGCGGCAACGCGCTCCCGTTTCGTTTGCGGGGAGCGATGGACTATCTGCTGATCCAGATGCTGAACGGCGTGCAGCTCGGCCTGCTGATGTTCCTGCTTGCCGCCGGCCTGACGCTTACTTTCGGCATCATGGACCTGGTGAACCTGGCGCACGGATCGCTCTACATGATGGGCGCCTACCTCGCCTGGACCCTGATCGGCGTTACCGACTCGTTCTTCCTGGGGGCGCTGCTGGCGCTGCCTGCCACCTTCCTGCTGGGCGTCGCGGTCGAGGCCGTGGTCATGCGACGGCTCTATGCCCGCGACCATCTCGACCAGGTTCTGGCGACCTTCGGCCTGATCCTGTTCTTCAATGAACTGGTCCGTGCGGTGTGGGGTCCGGCCGGCAAGAGCATCGCGGTGCCGGCATTCCTCGCCCACACCGTCGAAATCCTGCCCGGTGTGCTCTACCCCGCCTACCGCTTCGCCATCATCGTGGTCGGCGCCCTGGTGGCCCTCCTGCTGGCCTGGCTGGTGGCGCGCACACGCCTCGGCATGCTGATCCGCGCCGGCGCCTCGAACCGGCGCATGATCGCGGCCCTGGGCGTCAACATCGAACTCCTGTTCAGCCTGGTGTTTGGCCTCGGCGCCGTATTCGCCGGCCTCGCCGGGCTGATGGCCGCGCCCATCAGCTCAGTGAAGATCGGCATGGGCGACGATATCCTGATCCTCGCCTTCGTCATCATCGTCATCGGCGGCATCGGCTCGATCAAGGGTGCGTTCGTGGCCGCCATGGTCGTGGGCCAGATCGACATCGTGGGACGTGCCTTCCTGCCCGACTTCCTGAAGACCTTCATGAGCTCCGCCGCCGCATCGAGCGCGGCACCCGCGATCTCACAGGTCCTGGTCTATGTGCTGATGGCAGGCGTGCTGGTGTGGCGCCCGACCGGCCTGTTCGGGCAAAGGAACTAGCGGCGTGGCAGGCCTTCTCGCCCCGCTTCGCACGCCGCGCGGCCTGATCGTCGCACTGATCCTGCTCGTCTTCGCCGTTCTGCCGCTGCTCACCCAGGCCTTTGACCAGCGCTATCTGCTGTCGATCGGCACGCGCATCGTCATCTGGTCGATCGCGGCCATCAGCCTCAACATGATCCTGGGCTACGGCGGGCTGGTGAGCTTCGGCCACGCCGTGTTCTTCGGCATCGGCGGCTATGCCGTCGGCATCCTGGCGGCCAACGGCCTACAGAGCGGTTGGCTGCAGTGGCCGGTCGCCATCGCCGCCTCGGTACTGTGGGCGGCGCTGGTCGGCGCGCTCTCGCTCCGGACGCGCGGCGTCTATTTCATCATGATCACGCTGGCCTTCGCCCAGCTCGTCTACTACGTGAGCGCGGGGCTGGAGGCCTATGGCGCCGACGATGGCCTCAACATCAGCCGCAGCCGCTTCGACGGCCTGATCGACCTGCGCGACAAGGCCTCGTTCTACTGGCTCTGCTTCGTGCTGTTGCTGGGCACATTGTGGTTCTGCGGCCGCTTCGCCAACTCGCGCTTCGGCTTCGTGCTGCGCGGCGCCAAGTCGAACGACCAGCGCATGATGGCGCTGGGCTTTCCGGTGTTTCGCTATCGCCTCGCCGCCTTCACCCTCTCCGGCGCCTTCGGCGGCCTGGCCGGCATCCTGCTCGCCAACGAAGGCGCCTATGTCTCGCCCGCCATGATGTCGTGGGTGAAGTCGGGCGATCTCATCGTCATCGTCGTGCTGGGCGGCATGGGCACACTGTTCGGCCCGCTCTATGGCACCATCGCCTTCTTCGTATTGGAGGAATCGCTAAAACCGCTGCTCGATCTCGTCCACAAGGGCTGGGGCGAATACTGGCAGATCGTGTTCGGCCCGATGCTGGTGCTGATCGCGCTCTATGCCCGGGGCGGCATCGATTCCCTGCTCGGTCGTCGCCATGGTTGAGCCGCTGTTGCGAACAGACAGGTTGGTCAAGCGCTTCGGCGGACTGGTTGCCACCGATACGGTTTCGATCGACGTCCGCCCGGGCGAGATCCATGCCCTGATCGGCCCCAACGGCGCCGGCAAGACCACGCTGGTGAGCCAGCTCACCGGCAACCTGGCGCCTGATGCCGGCACCATCCACTTCGCCGGCCGCGACGTGACACGCCTGCCGACCCATGCCCGCGTCCGGCTGGGACTGGCGCGCTCGTTCCAGATCACCTCGGTGCTGCGCGAGTTCACCGCGCTGGAGAACGTGGCGCTGGCGGTCCAGGCACATGCCGGCCACTCCTTCCGCTTCCTGGCCGACGTCCGCCGCGACGAGACGCTGCGCGCCCCCGCGCGGCAGGGCCTCGACGCCGTCGGCCTGGGCGCGCGCGCCGACACGCTGGCCTCTGCCTTGAGCCACGGCGAACAACGCCAGCTAGAGATCGCCATGGCACTGGCGGGCGATCCGAAGCTGCTGCTGCTCGACGAGCCCATGGCCGGCATGGGCGGGGAAGAATCTCAACGCATGATCGGCTTTCTGCAGGCACTCAAGGGCAAGCGTGCGATACTACTGATCGAGCACGACATGGACGCCGTGTTCCAGCTCGCCGACCGCATCACCGTGCTGGTGTACGGCCGCGCCATCGCCAGTGGCACGCCCGACGAGATCCGCGCCAATACCGAGGTCCGCCAGGCCTATCTCGGCGACGAGACAGCGGAGGTCGCGTGATGCTGCGGGTGCGCGACCTGACCGCCTTCTACGGCGCCAGCCAGGCGCTGTTCGGCATGGAGCTCAGCGTCGATGCCGGCGAGGTCGTGACGCTGATGGGCCGCAACGGCATGGGCAAGACCACGACCGTGCACTCGATCATGGGCCTGCTCGAAACACGGCGCGGTGCCGTGGAGTTCGAGGGCCAGCGCGTCGACCAGATGGCCTCGTTCCGCATCGCCCGCCTCGGCCTCGGCCTGGTGCCCGAGGGCCGGCAGATATTCCCCAATCTCTCGGTGCGCGAGAACCTGGTCGCCGCCGCCGCCAACCGCAGTGCCCGGGCCAATCCGTGGACGATCGAGCGGGCCTTCGAATTCTTCCCGCGTCTGGCCGAACGCCAGCGCAACATGGGCAACCAGCTCTCGGGCGGCGAGCAGCAGATGCTGGCGGTCGGGCGGGCGCTGATGACCAACCCCAAGCTGCTGATCCTCGACGAGGCGACCGAGGGGTTGGCGCCGCTGATCCGCCACGAGATATGGAGCTGCCTCGGGCGGCTGAAGCGCGAAGGGCAGGCAATCCTGGTGATCGACAAGAACGTCGGCGCCCTGATCGGCCTCGCCGACCGCCACCACATCGTCGAAAAGGGCCGCGTCGTCTGGACCGGTTCATCCACGGCACTGGCCGGGGACAAGGAATTGCAGCACAGGTATCTTGGCGTCTGATCCTGCGGAGTCCCCGATGCGTCTGCCTGCCTTCGTCACCCTGCTCGCCCTTGCCGCCATACCGGCCTTCGGCCCTGCCTTTGCGCAAGGGGGCTCGGTCAATGTCTACAACTGGTCCGACTACATCGCCGAGGACCAGCTAAAAGCCTTCGAGAAGGACAGCGGGATCAAGGTCAACTACACGACCTACGATTCCAACGAGATCCTCGACGCCAAGCTCCGGACCGGCAGGTCGGGTTACGACGTCGTGGTACCGACGGCCTCGCCCTTCTTCGTGCGCCAGCTCGCGGCCAATCTCTATCTGCCGCTCGACAAGTCGAAGCTCAGGAACTGGAACAATCTCGATCCCGAAATCCTGGCGGCGCTCGGCAAATACGATCCCGGCAATGCCCGCGCCATTCCCTGGATGTGGGGCACGACGGGCATCGGCTACAACGTCGCCGCGATCAGGAAGCGGATGCCCGACGCGCCGGTCGATTCTCTGCGCATGATCTTCGATCCGGCAGTGGTGTCGAAGTTCAAGGATTGCGGCGTCATGATGCTCGACAGCGCCACCGACGTGCTGCCGGCGGCACTGAAATATCTCGGCCTCGACCCCGATTCGAAGAAGACCGAGGATCTCGCCAAGGCGGCCGATGTCGTAAAGGCGGTGCGTCCGTTCATCCGCAAATTCCACTCGTCGGAGTACATCAATGCGCTGGCCGGCGGGAACATCTGCCTGGCGTTCGGATTTTCCGGCGACGTCTTCCAGGCGCGCGATCGTGCGGCCAAGGCCCGGGACAAGCAGGAGATTGCCTACGCCATCCCCAAGGAGGGCTCGCTGCTCTGGATCGACGTGGCGGCGATCCCCAAGGACGCGCCAAACCCAGCCAATGCGCTGCGCTTCCTCGACTTCCTGCTGGAGCCCAAGGTGGCCGCCGCCTCGAGCGAACTCACTGGCTATGCCAACGGCAACAAGGCCGCGTTCGCGCTCCTGCCCAAGGATATTTCCGGCAATCCGCTGATCTATCCGCCAGCCGACGTGCGCGCCAAGTTCTACACCATCACGGCCGGCACACCGGAGCAGACGCGCGAGCGCACGCGGCTGTGGACCACCGTGAAGACGGGCCGGTGAGCGAACCCCTGTGAGCAAGTCACTGTGAGCAAATCACTGTGAGCGAGCCCATCGTCCGCATCGAGGGGCTGGCCAAGCGCTTCGGCGCCGTCGAGGCCGTGGCCGGTGTCGATCTCGAGATCGAGCGCGGCGAACTGTTCGCGCTGCTGGGTGGCTCCGGCTGCGGCAAGACCACCTTGCTGCGGATGCTGGCGGGCCTGGAGACGCCCGACAAAGGCCGCGTGCTGATCGGCGGCCAGGACATGACCCGCGTGCCGCCGCATCTGCGACCCGTCAACATGATGTTCCAGTCCTACGCGCTCTTCCCGCACATGAGCGTGGCCGACAACGTGGGCTACGGGCTGCGCCGCGAGGGCGTGGCGCGCGCCGAGACCGACCGCCGCGTGGCCGAGGCGCTGGAGCAGGTCCGCCTCGCCGATCTCGCCAAGCGCCGCCCGGCGCAACTCTCGGGCGGCCAGCGCCAGCGCGTGGCGCTCGCCCGCGCACTGGTCAAGCGGCCCAAGCTGCTGCTGCTCGACGAGCCACTGGCCGCGCTCGACCGCAAGCTGCGCGAGGGCACGCGCTTCGAGCTGGTGCGCCTGCAGGAAGAACTCGGTCTCACCTTCGTGATGGTGACGCACGATCAGGAAGAGGCGATGTCTATGGCGAGCCGTATGGCCGTCATGAACGCCGGTCGCGTCGTCCAGGTAGGCTCCCCGCACGAGGTCTACGAGCGTCCCGCTTCGCGTTTCGTCGCCGACTTCATCGGCATCGCCAACATCCTGGCCGCGCCGGACGG
The DNA here is from genome assembly GCA_945903635.1 of Rhizobium sp. Q54. Lineage (GTDB taxonomy): Bacteria > Pseudomonadota > Alphaproteobacteria > Reyranellales > Reyranellaceae > Reyranella. The sequence continues at coordinate 42,927 of CAMDOT010000023.1, forward strand.
GCGCTGGCTGGCGCTGCGGCCGGAGAAGATCGTGCTGTCGGCGACGCCGCCCGGCACCGCCCATACCGCGGCCGGCCGGATCGTCGACATCGCCTACGAAGGCGGACGCTCGCTTTACCGGGTCGCGCTCGACGACGGCCATGTGATGATGGTCGCCACGGCAAATATCGGCCGCATACCCGACGAATCGTTCCGCCGTGGCGAGAGCGTCTGGCTGGGCTGGGCCGAAGATGCCGGACACCTCCTCGATGCATAGGGTGTTCTCATCGGACCGCGGGCCTCC
>CAMDOT010000024.1 GCA_945903635.1 Rhizobium sp. Q54
AACAACTACTGGGACTGGCAGGCCGGCTTCATCGTCACCGTCTACGGCGTCGACCTCACCGCCGCCTATACCGGCACAAACCTCAGCGTCCAGGACTGCCTCGGCACGCAAAACTGCGCCAGCCGCGTCATCGTCGGAATCAGCAAGACCTTCTGATCCGCAGGCCCCTAAGGCCTCGCCGACTTTATGTGGCGGCTATGGCGAACGCACACCATCCTTCTCGAATTCATATGCCCATGCGCTTAGGTGTTCGGACGTCCCAGTGACCGTCGTGAGGGAAACCTCTCGCCGAATGCAAAGGACGCGTATCGATGCCGATCATTTTCCGACACATCAGCGCCATCGCTCTCGCCGCCATTCTTCTGTGTGGTGGCAGGGTCCTGACCGACTTTGCGTGGACCGCACCGGTGGAGCGTCCGACGAAACCGCAGGTACGGTCGGACGCACTTGCAATCGATGTCAAACCTTTGGATGCCAAGCCTTTCAGGTCGCGGTGCCGGATCTATTTCGGCTGCCCGCCTGTCATCCGCGTGGCGGCGGTCGCCACCCTTCAACAGTGACGAGGAGTATGTTCATGTCTGTCCAGGTTGCGAACGCCGTCGAAGGCGAGCCTCCGTCTACCGCTGCGATCGACGACGCGTCCTCCGCGGCGCGGGTCGATCGCATCATGGCGGTCGCGCATATGCCGGTGACGGCGCGCGTGGCACTCATTGGGCACCACACCTTGCCGCTTCTGCTGGCGCTCCTGCGGCGCGGTTGTGCGGCCGTGCGCTCGCTCCGCCCCGGCACGCCATCGCCCGACCGCGAAACGGCGGACCTCGCCTGGATCGTGGACGTGCAGGGCGACAGCGAACTCGACGATGCGCTTCACGCCGCGCGCTCGCGCATCGGCGCCACGGGCCTTGTCGTCGTCGAGGGTGCGAACTGCGTCTGTCGCCAGGGACTTCTGGCGATTCGCGACCGCGCCGTGGCGCTCGGTCTCGATGTCATCGCCTTTGACCACACGGCGCGGCGCCTGGTGCTGGGTATCCGGCCCCGCCTGGCGATGGCCGCCTGAGTTCAGATTTCTCCTCCTCCCCGTCTCACGCGGAGGAGAAGAACCGATTCTGCTTCAGCAGGAAAGACACTAGCCTTGGCGGATGGACAGCCTCACCATCTTCGGCCTGGTCGCCGTCACCCTCATGCTGGTTTTCTATGCCCTGGAGGGCCGCAGCCCACATTACATCCTGGCCTTCGCGGGAGCCTGCGCCCTGGGATCGACCTACGGCTTCCTGCAAGGCGCGTGGCCGTTCGGCGTCGTCGAGGCCATTTGGGCAGGTGTCGCCGTGTGGCGCTGGCGGGCCAGAGTGATGCGGCAAGAATGACGCAACACGCCTCTCCATAGTCCACGGTGTCGCGCTGCAGCCGCACGGCGCGCTGCGCCTGCTGAGCGAGCCCGGACAGGGCGCGCGCGCGGAACTCTGGCTGCCGATCTCGACCGAGCAGGCAGTGATGACCCCGACGGCCCGCGGCCTCAGGGCCGGCCTGCCCATTCTGCTCGCCACCGGTTATGCCGATCTGCCGGTCGGCGCCGTCCTCGACCTGCCGCGCCTGTCGAAGCCCTATCACCAGAGGCAATTGGCGGAGCAGATCACGGCGCTGGTCGGGCGTGAGGTCTCTGGCGCGCCTCGGATCATGCACTGAGCATCAGATGAAGCGATAGCCGATCGCTCGGCGCTGAGTTCCAGGCGGCCGGGTGTGATCGCAACGGCGGGCCCTCTTGGTCTGGACGTCTTTTTGCAGTCCTCTCTCGTCCTGCCGTCCATCCGGCGGGTGTCCCTTGTCATCGGGCTTGGGGGCGCGGATGATCATTGAACATCCACGCATCCAAACGACGTGGCACGGGGGAGCGAACATGCGCAATGCAATCTGTGCGGGTGTCGTCGGGCTTGTCGCTGCGGTCGTGGGCCTTCCGGCGACAGCCGGAACGATCCTGGATGCCGTGAAGGCGCGCGGCCAGTTGATCTGTGGCGTGCCCGGCCCGACGGTCGGCTTCGCCAACGAGGTCAACGGCAAGTATGTCGGCCTGGATGTCGATATCTGCCGGGCCGCCGCGACCGCGCTCCTGGGCGATGCCGCCAAGGTCAAGTTCGTGCCGCTGCTTGCCGACAAGCGCTTGCCCGCGCTCAAGGCCGGCGAGGTCGATCTCCTGGTCTCGAACTCGACCCTCACCCTCGGGCGCGCCGCTGAAGCGGGCTTCGAGTTCCTCGCCGTCTATTTCTATGACGGCCAGGGCATGTTGGTGCCGCGCAAGCTCAACAAGCGCACCATCGAGGACCTGAATGGCGCATCGGTCTGTGTTGCCGGCGGCACCACAAGCGAACGAAATCTCGCCAATCACTTTCGGGCAAGCAAGCTCACCTACAAGCCGGTCGTGTTGCAGAAGGTCGAGGATGTCCGTGCCAGCTTCTTCGGTGGCAAATGCGATGCCTATACGGCAGACGCTGCCCTGCTCTATGCCGCGCGGGCGGCCTACGCGTCGAACCCGGCGGACTACATGGTCCTGCCAAAGCTGATCTCGAAGGAGCCGTTGGTGCAGATCGTGCGCGCCGGCGACGCCGACTTTGCGCGCATCGTCCGCTGGTCCTTCTTTGCCATGGTCGAGGCGGAGGAAAGGCGCGTCAATTCGAAGAACGTCGACGACATGCTGAAGAGCGAGGACGAGACCATCAAGCGCCTGCTTGGCGTGACACCGGGGCTCGGCAAGGCGCTCGGGGTCGACGATCGCTGGGTCTACAACATCGTGAAGCAGGTCGGGAACTATGGCGAGGTCTTCGACCGCAACCTGGGCGCCGCATCGGCTCTCAAGGTGGCGCGCGGCCTGAATGCGCTCTGGACCGAAGGCGGCATGCAGTACTCGCCACCCTTCCAGTAAGCGGGGCCGGAATTCACGCCCGCGGCTGCGTGCGATACCAGTCGAGGATCTCGGCGCCGGTCCACATCACCACGCCGGTGTGGCCGAGGATGTAGTCGTACAGCATTTCCAGATACTTGATCCGGTGCGGCACGCCGGTGAGGTAGGGATGGATCGAGATCGCCATCACGCGCGGCGCCTTGGCGCCGTCGAGGTAGAGGCGGTCGAACTGGTCGCGACCGCGCCGCAGGATCTCGTCCGAGGGCTGCTGCTGGACGGCGCTGATGACCACGTCGTTGATCTCGACGGTGTAGGGCACGGAGACGATCTCGCCGGCCCGCGTCTTCAGCGAAACCGGCTGCTCGTCGAGCACCCAGTCGGCGACATATTCGATGCCGGCCTCGGCCAGCAGGTCGAGCGTCTCGTCGGTCTCGGTGAGGCCGGGGCTTTCCCAGCCGCGCGGCGGCTTGCCGGTGAAATCCTTTATCGCCGCGATCGTGTCGGCGATGGCGGCGCGCTGGTCGTCGACTCGATGCATGGGCTTCTGCACGAAGCCGTGGCCCATGAACTCCCAGCCGGCGTCGCGCGCCGCCTCGCAGGCTTCGCGATAGAGCGTGCAGGCCGTGCCGTTCACGGCAAAGGTCGCCTTGAGGCCGCGGCTGCCCAGCGCGTCGAGGAAACGCCAGAAGCCCACGCGCATGCCGTACTCGTGCCACGCCCAGTTGGGCACATCGGGCAGCAGCGGCTGGCCCATCGGTGGTGGCAGCACGGCGCGCGGCATGGCGCCCGTCGGGCTCCAGTTCTCGACATTGACGATCGTCCACACCGCGACCCGCGCATCGCCCGGCAGTTTGAGCGGCGGCCGCTTGTGGATCGGCCGGTAGGGCAGGCGGGCGCGGATGCTGCCGCCCACCTCGCCGTTCTTGCTGTCGGCCATGGCTAAAACTCCAGCAGGTTTTCGCGCAAGGTCTTGTGGGCATAGGCCTTGCGCGTGAGGCCGCGGCGCTGCAGTTCCGGCACCAGCCCGTCGCACACCTCCATGATGTAGCGCCGGTCGAAATAGCCGTTGAACAGCAGGAATCCGTCGCCGCCGACCTCCTCCATGATGTCCTGCATCATGCCGGCCACATGGTCCGGCGTGCCGGTGAAGTCGATGCCGGCCTTGCTGGCATAGCTCTGCACGATCGAGCGTGGCGTCTTGCCGATCCATTTGGCGAGCGAGGACTGGTGGCCGTTGGTCGTGAGGCTGACCGGCAGCGGCGTGTCGAGGTCGAACTTCGAGAAGTCGATGCCGGTGAGGCGCGACATGCCCGAGAGCTGCATGTCCATGTGCTCTTCGGCGGCCTGGCGCTCGAGCAGCCGCCGCTCGCGCGCCGCCGCCATCGTGGTGTCGACGATCGGGTAGGCGAGGAACAGCACCTTTATGCCGTCGGGATCACGGCCCAGCGCCACGGCCCGCTTCCGCACGTCCTCGCGGTAGGCCTTCATCGCCTCGATGCTGCCGCCGCCGTCGGTGATGATCGTGTCGGCCCAGCGCGACGCGAAGGCCTGGCCGCGCGGCGAACCGCCGGCCTGGCAGATCGGCACCCGGCCCTGCGGCGAACGCGGCGCGTTGAGCGGCCCGCGGCACCTGAAGTACTTGCCCTCGTGAAAGACCGGATGGACCTTGCTGCCGTCGGCGAACATCGGCCTGTCGCGGTCGAGCACCACGGCGTCGGGCTCCCACGCCTCCCACAGGCGCGTCACGAGATCGGCGAACTCGTCGGCCACGTCGTAGCGCTCGTCGTGCGGACGTTGCATCTCGTGGCCGTAATTTTGCGCCGCGCCGTCATTGCTGCTGGTGACGCAGTTCCAGCCGATCCGGCCCTCGGTCACGTGATCGAGCGTATTGACCAGCCGGGCCAGCAGGAACGGCGGGTATTCGCTGGTGGAAAGCGTCGGCACCAGTCCGAGATGCTTGGTCGCCTGCGCGAGATAGGGCACCAGCACGGCCGGATCGAGCTTGGGCGTGCTGGCGGCGTACTTCAGGTAGGTGTCGTGGCTGCCCTGGTAGGTATAGGGCAGCATCGAGGAATCCTCGATGATCATGTAGTCCATGCATGCCCGTTCCATGCCCTTGGCGAGGTCGATGAACAGGTCGGGCATCATCCAGCGGCCTGTATCGGCGCCGGGCCAGATCGAACGCCAGCTCTTGGGGCCGTAACCCTGCGACAGGAACCAGGCGAGGTGGAAGGGGTGCTTTGCCATGATCCCAGATTATCTGCAAAAGCTCTGCCATCCGAGGGTAGAAGAAGGGCTCATGACCGCCAGAATGACCGTCGGCATCCTTTTCGTCTGCACCGGCAACACCTGCCGCTCGCCGATGGCGGCGGGCGTGATGCGCTCGCTCGTGCGACAGGCGGGACTGCGCGATGCCATCGAGATCGCCTCCGCCGGAACCGCAATCCGCCATGCGGATCAGCCGCCCAGCCCGTTGGCGATCGAAGCCGCCGCCCGGCGCGGCCACGACATCGCCCACCACCGGTCGCGCGCACTGACGGCCGATGACCTCGCGCGCTTTACCCATCCGCTGGCGATGGCGCGCGCACATCTGGCCGCAATGCGATCTCTGGCGTCTCTCGATCTCGCAGATCGGCCGCGGATGTTCCTGATGGAGGACGTCGCCGATCCCTACGGCGGCACCCTCCAGGATTACGAACGCGCGCTCGACCTCATCGAGGCGGGGTGCGCGCGCCTGTTCGAGCAGATTGTTCGCGATCGGGGGCTGGTGGTGTAGCGTCGACGGCAATCAAACCGAGGGAGAGATGCCTTGAGCCGTTCTGCGCGATTTCGTGAGTTGTTCAAAACACCGCCGTTTGTCTGCATGGGCGCCCACGACGCCGTCACGGCGAAGCTCGCCGAGCAGGCCGGCGCGCCGGCCATCTACGTCAGCGGATTCGCCGCCTGCGGCATCATCGCAGGACAGCCCGATTTCGGCGTGCTGACCCAGACCGAGATGTTCGAGCACATCCGGCGCATCTGCCGGGCGACGACCCTGCCGGTCTTCGCCGATGCCGACACCGGCTACGGCGGTGTGCTCGATTGCCAGCGCACGATCCAGCTGTGGGAGGAAGCGGGCGCGTCCGTCCTGCACCTGGAAGACCAGGCGATGCCGAAGAAATGCGGCCACTTCGCCGGCAAGGAATTGATCCCGGCTGCCGAAATGCAGCAGAAGCTGCGCGCCATGCTGGACGCAAGACGCGATCCCGACTTCTTCATCGTGGCCCGCACCGATGCCATCGCCGTCACCGGCGTAAAAGACGCCATCGATCGTCTGGAAGCCTATGCCCAGACCGGCGTCGACGGGCTCTACGCCGATGCGCCGGAGAGCATCGAGCATCTGGAAGAAATCTCCCACCGCCTGAAACGATACGGCCTGCCGATCCTGTTCAACATGGCCCGCTCCGGCAAGAGCCCGTATCTCTCGCTGAAGGAAGCCCATGCGCTGGGCTTCGCCTATTCGCTCCTGCCGATCGAGCCGATGTTCGCCATGCACAAGGCGGTCAAGGAGATGATGGAGATCTTCATGCGCGAAGGCTCGACCAACGCCATTGCCGATCGCCTGACCTCGTTCGCCGACTTCAACGACTTCGTCGGCCTGCAGGACGTCGTCGCGCGCAGCGGGAAGTACGCATGACGGCGACATCCATCGACGCCGAGCGCCGCGGCCGGGTCGAGATCATCCATATGCGGCGGCCCGATCACGGCAATCGCGTCACCCAGCAGATGGCGGAGGAGATCACGGCGGCGCTCGAAACCGCCCGGCGCGATCCCAAGGTCGGCGCCTGCGTGCTCACCGGCCGGGGAGAGGCGTTCTGCCTCGGCGGGCATTACCAGGGAGCAGGGCCGACCAGTGCCGGCCGCCTGGAATTCGGGCGCGCCTTCATCGATCTGGCGCAGGCGATGGCGCGGCTCGGCAAGCCGCTGATCGCCGCCATCAATGGCGATGCCCATGCCGGCGGCTTCAGCCTGGTCGTGGCCTGCGACATGGCGGTGATGGCCGACGACGCCACGCTGGGGTTGCCCGAAGCGGCCAAGGGCCTGTTCCCCTTCCTGGCACTCGCGATCGTGAAGGACGCGTTGCCCAAGAAGGTGCTGTTCGAGGTCGTCTACGGCGCCCGGCTGATGGACGCGGCCGAAGCCAAGGCACTGCATCTGGTGAACGAGATTTTGGCGCGCGAAGAGGTGCTGGTACGGGCCGTGGCCATCGCCGAGCAGGCGAGCGCCTACAATCCCTCGATCGTGCGGCTGGGGCGCGATCTCTACTACAACATGCGCAACCAGAGCCCGGCACAGGCTCTCGAAGAATCATACTTCGCCCTGGCCGCGGCCTTGGCCGCCGGGGACGAAGCGCGATAAAGGCCGCCGCCGGTCAGGCCGGGTCGAAGTAGTGAATTTCGAGCAGCAGGCAGCCGGTCTCCGACCTGAACGGGCCGTGGACGGCAAGGGGCGGGCGACAGGCATAGGTGCTGGGTGGAAACTTCTCGCCGCCCTGGCCGTTGGCGTCGCTGCCGACGATGAACTCGCCTGAGAGCACGTAAACTTCCTCCCAGTAGTTGTGCCAGATCGGCGCTGTCGTATGGGTGCCGGGCGCGAAGCGCAGCAGCCGGGTTCGTGTGCCGCTGCCGCGCGCCTCGTCGAGCGCGCCCGAGATGATCTTCTGCTGGACGCCGGGCGGGTAGCCTTCGGGCGTTTCCCAGCCGCTGTTCATGTCGAGCGTATGGAATTCCCGATGCAGCTTGTTGACAGTCACGATGTCCCCCAGCCTCCACGGCTGGCCCCTGCTTACGCTACTTCACCGTGATCGGCGAAAAATCCTGGAACCAGTTCTGCGCCTGCACGAAGCCCGTGACCTTGGGCGACATGGCGCGCGGGGCAACGTCGTGGGTCACGAACAGGAACAGTGCGTCGTCCACGATCTTCTCGTGGATCTTCTGCAGCACCGCGTCCTGCGCCTTGGCCTCGAAGGTCGTGCGCGCCTTCTCCAGCAGCGCATCCATCTCGGGGTCCTGGTAGTAGCCCCAGTTGGTGCCGTTGGGCGCCACCAGCTTGCCATCGAGATGGCGGATGAAGGCGGTGAAGGGATCCTGGATGAAGTAGCTGAAGTTGAGCCCGTTGGCGCCCTTGGCCAGGTCCGATTTCGCGCCGGCCCGCCACAGGTTGATCAGCGTGTTCCACTCCGCCACTTCCAGCTCGGCCTTGATGCCGACATCGGCCAGGTTTTGCTGGATGTACTCGTTCATCGCCATCGGCTGCATCTGGCCCGAGCCCGAGCTCGAAATCAGGATCTTCACCACCAGCGGCTTGGCCTTGCTGTAGCCCGCCTCGGCCAGCAGCTTCTTCGCCGCTTCTGGATCGAACTTCACGTCGAAGCTGGGCTTGCCGAACCATTGGCTGCCCGGCGTCAGGAAGCCCTTGGCCGGGATCATCAGCCCGTTCAGCAGCACCTTCAGGCCCTCGCGGTCGACCGCGAGGTTGGCCGCCTTGCGCACGCGGATGTCCTTCCACGGCGAGCCGTCGGCCATGCTGAGGTGCCAGGTCCAGTTGTGCGGATAGGCGTTACTCACGATCTTCAGGCCGGCCTTCTGCAGGCTGGGTACCGCGTCGGGTGAGGGCGCCTCGATCCAGTCGACCTGGCCCGAGCGCAGGGCGGCAGTGCGCGTCGCGGTCTCGGGGATGGGCAGCAGCACCATCTTGTCGAGCTTCGGCACGCGCGCCTTGTCCCAATAATCCTTGTTGGGCGAGAGTTCGGCGCGGGTCTGCGGCGTGAAGACCGTCACCTTCCACGGGCCGGTGCCCGACGGCGTCTGCGCGAACTTGTTCCAGTCCTTGCCGACCTTCTCCCACTGCGCCGGGCTCGACATCATGATCCAGGAGATCTGGTAGGGCAGGAAGGCGTCGGGCGTCTTGGTCTTGATCTCGACCGTCTTGTCGTCGACCGCCTTGTAGGAGGCGACGGCGGGAATGCGCGAGCGGCCTTGTGCCGCCTGCTTGGGATCGTATTGCGGTGACTTGTCGTTCAGGATCTTGTCGAGGTTCCAGACCACGGCATCGGCCTTTAAGTCGCTGCCGTCGTGGAATTTCACGCCGTCGCGCAAGGTGAACAGCCAGCGCGTCGGGTCGGCCTCGTCGACCTTCCATGAGGCAGCGAGGCCGGGGACGAGCACCGAGGCCTTGTCGGCGGAGGACAGGTCCCAATTGATCAGCGCGTCGTAGACCGTGTAGCCCATGAACCGCATGCCCTCGCCACCCTGGTCGGTCTGGCCGGTGGTGAGCGGAATATCCGACGCCGTCATGCCGATCCGCAGCGTGCCCTGCGCCAGGACCGGCACCGCGGTAAGGGCCGCGCAGGCGGCAAGGGCGCCGAGAAGGTTCTTTTGCAGTCTGATCATGACGGAGATCCTGTGCGTCTGAGGGCGGCTCGCCGCTTCAAGAGCCAGAATCGTGCCAAGTCCGACTCGACTTTCCGCCTGCATTGCTCTCGACTTGGCTGTCTCGACTTGGCTCCCTTGCCATCGGAGTTCCCCGTGAAATTTGGCGTCACCGTCGTCCCGCGCATTTCCGACTGGAAGCTGTTCGTCGATCTCGAAGCGATGGGCTACGACGCGGCCTGGGCGGCCGATTCGCAGATGCTCTATTCCGATGCCTATGCGGTGCTGGCGCTGGCGGCGGCCAACACCTCGCGCATCCGGCTCGGCACCGGCGTGTCGGTGGCGGGCGTGCGGCTGGCACCGGTCACGGCGCACTCGATCGCCACCATCAACAGACTGGCGCCCGGCCGGGTGTTCCTCGGCATCGGCACCGGCCACACCGCGATGCGCGTCATGGGCAAGGACCCGATGAAGGCCGCCGCCTTCCGCGAATATCTGCGCGTGCTGCGCGCCCTGCTGCATGGCAAGGAGGTCGATTACACGCTGGATGGAGAGCGAAGCGATATCCGCTTCTTGCATCCCGGCGACGGCTTCATCGACGTGGCCCACCCGGTGCCGATCTATGTCGCGGCCGACGGTCCGCTGGCGCTGAAGACGGCCGGCGCCTATGGCGACGGGCGGGTGTGCTCGCACAATCAGACCAAGGCGCGATTGCAGAAGAGCCTCGACGTGATGCGGGATGGCGCTGCCGCGGTCGGCCGCGTCCTGCCCGACGACTTTCACACCGCCGCTCTCGGTTATGCCTGCGTGTTGAAGCCAGGCGAGAGCATGACCTCCGACCGCGTCATCGACGAGATCGGCCCGATGGCCGCGGCGTCGCTGCACTACTGGTGGGAACTCTACCAGAAGGACGGCGACACCAGCACGGTGGCTGGCCGCTGCCGCAACCTGTGGGACGAGTATCTCGCCTTCACCGAGAAGATGGAGACGCCGCCCGAGCGGCGCTACCAGCAGGTCCATCTCGGCCATTGCGCCTTCCTGCCGCCGGAGGAACGCCGCTTCATCACCGAGGATCTGATCCGCGCCACCGGCGGGCTGGTCGGCACGCCCGACGAGATCGTTTCCATGCTGCGCGAGCGCGAGGCGATGGGCTTGAGCGAAATCACGCTGCTGCCGGCCATGGCCGAGGCACGCCGCAACCTTCGCGACTTCGCGGAGCAGGTGATTGCGCGGTATTGAAGGAGGATGAGCGCTGGGCTTGATTTGTCGACGGGATCAACCTAGCGTTGCAACAGAGTGTTTGTGAAATAAGTGCGTCGGTGCTGCGCGTTTAGTTCGCTGTCCAAGCCCGCCTGCTTCGGATGACATCGCAATGTCGAAGCACCTTTCCCTTTTCATGTTGGCAGCCGTCTGCTGGCTCTGCGCCACTGCGGCACAAGCGGTGACGACAACGGTCGAGACCAGGTCGACCTCGCGTCCGCTCCCCAATACCCCGACGCCCGCCCACACACTTCGCATTACCGGCATGTTCGAGCCTGGCGATGCGGATGCAATACGTCGGGTTCTGGTTTCCCTCAAGCCGGACGCTCGGCCGGCGTCCAGCGCTCCCTTTGCCGTGGCTGAATTGAGCAGCATCGGAGGCGATCTGATCGAAGGCTTCAAGGTGGGGTATCTTTTCGCCGAGTTCGATGTGGCCACTGTCGTCCGCAAGGGAGATTCCTGCCTGTCCGCCTGCGCTCTGGCGTTTATGGGCGGCACGTCCTCTCATCTGCCCCCCGCCAGAACGGCGAGCTGTAGCCTGGAGATCGGCGGCACCTTGGGGTTTCACAACTTCTCGGCAAGTACCAGCGCCCTGCGCCGAAAGATCGGAAGCGATGATGGGCTGACGAGCGAACGGCAGGGCTTCTACATGGCCAGAGCCGGGGCAGCGCTGCTCATGCAGTACGCCGCGGACATGGGCATCGACCAGGCCTTCGTCGCGCAGTTACTGGCGCGCGCTACCGAGTCGTTCGACTACCTCACGAAGAACGGGTCGTTCCTGACTCTTCGCGTTTGTCCGATCGGCCTTGGCCGTCCGTCGATCGGCACGGCCGAGCAGGCGACCAATATTTGCAATCACGCGACCGGCTGGCTCTCGCCGGTGATGTCGTCGCAGGCGTGGCCGATGACGGCGCGACAGGCGAAGCGAAGTCTTCTGGAATACATCCAGTCGAACATGATGTCCTTCAGGGTGAAGGGGGCGTTGGCAGATCAGCTCGCGTCCTATTCCGTGATGCGCGTCGATTCCGCGATCGACAACCTCTACGCCGATCTCCGGGCGGCCGGCCTTCCGTTACTGGAAATTGTCGGCCCGGTATTCGAAGTCAGCGGGTATCAAATTGGCATCTACAGCATGCAGTGCATGGTCAGCCTGTCGCTCGAAGATCCCGACAAATACGATGTCGCCATCAAGGGGCCCAAGGGCATCGCGCGGGCCTTTCGGTCGGCGCCGGCACCCTGCGGCCGGCTGTTTCTTTATGACCAGGAGGCCGTGATCAACCCGCATCGGTGACGGCTGATCGAGGATCGGCCCGTGCACGCCCGGACGAGGCGGGCTAGGGTTACGGAAAGAAAAAAACTCAGGGAGGATTTTATGCTGAAGATCATCGCAGTGGCGTTGTCGGCGGTCCTGTTGTGGCCTCAGGTCGGGGCGCAGGCACAGGCCTGGCCGTCGAAACCGATCCGGTTCGTCATCCCCTTCGGTGCAGGCTCGGCCACCGATGCGCTGGCCCGCATTGCCGGCCAGGAACTGGAGCAGGTGCTCGGCCAGCCCATCATCATCGTCCCGAAGCCGGGCGCCGACGGGGCCCTTTCCGCGGGCGAGGTGAAGCGCGCGGCGCCCGACGGCTACACCTTCCTGTTCGGCACCAACAGCCCGCTCGCTGTCGTGCCGAACTCATTGAAGGAGCCGCCCTACGACGTCCTCACCGATTTCACGCCGGTCACCTATCTCGGCGACAACACCTTCTTCATGGTCGTTCATCCCTCGGTGCCTGCCAAGACAGTCGCCGAACTCATTGCCTTCGCCAAGGCGAGCCCGACGCCGGTGAATTATGCGACGGGCAACACCTACGCCTTCGTCTCGATGGCGATGTTCGCGAAGAACAACGGCATCAAGCTCGAGGCGGTTCGCTACAAATCGGAACCCGACGCCATGACCGACCTGCTGTCGGGCCGCGTCCCGCTCATGAACGGCACCTCGACCTCCACGCTGCCGCAGGTGAAGGCGGGCAAGCTCAGGGCGCTCTCGACCTCGTTCCCGGAGCGCAGCCCGCTGATGCCCGATCTGCCCTCGCTCATCGAGGCGGGCCAGCGCCCATTCCCGATCGGTCCGTGGTTCGCCCTGGTCGGCCCCGCCGGCCTGCCGCCCGAGATCGTGGCCGCCATGAACAAGGCGATGGTGGCGACCCTCGCCAAGCCCTCGGTGGTAGAGGCGATGCAGCGGCACGGCTTCATCCCGAAGTCATCGACGCCCGAGGCGCTGGCCGCCTACATGAAGGACCAGCTCGGAGTCTGGAAGACCGCCCTGAAAGACGCCGGCATCGAGCCGCAGTAAAGACCCCGCAGTAAAAGACTCTAGGACGCCGCCGGCCGTCCGGGACTGGCGGTGCCATCCAGCGCCCGGCGGACGATCGCCGCCAGGTCGCGCTTGGCGAACGGCTTCTCGAGCAGCAGGACGCCCGACTCGACCCGTCCGTGGCGGATGATCGCGTTCTCGGTGTAGCCCGACATGAACACGATCCTGGTCGCGGGCCACCGCCGCGCCGCTTCGTCGGCCAGCGCCTTTCCGTTCATCGCCCCGGGCATGATGATATCGGTCAGCAGCAGATCGTAGGCCTGCGTCGCGGCCTCCAGTCTGCCCAGCGCCGCGGGGCCATCGGCGGCATCCGAGACATCGTAGCCCAGGCTCTGCAGTTGGCGCACGACGCCGTCGCGAACCTCGTCATTGTCTTCGACGACCAGGATCCGTTCGCTTCCGCCCGGCAGCGGTGCACTTCGCGAGGCTGCCGCTGCCTGCCGTTCGACCGCGGCGCGCGGCAGGAAGAGTTTGACCGACGTGCCGCGGCCCGGCTCGCTGTAGAGGCTGAGATGGCCGTTGGACTGCTTGATGAAGCCGTAGACCATGCTGAGGCCGAGGCCGGTTCCCTTGCCGACGTCCTTGGTGGTGAAGAACGGCTCGGTCGCGCGGGCCATCACCTCGGGCGTCATGCCGGTGCCGTTGTCGGTGACGGCCAGCATCACATAGTCGCCGGCGGCGGCGTCGGGGTTCCTCGCGACATAGTTCGTGTCGAGCGACGCATTGGCCGTCTCGATCAGAAGGTGGCCGCCGTCCGGCATGGCGTCGCGGGCGTTGACGGCGAGATTGACCAGCGCCGCTTCGAGCTGGGCGCCGTCGATCTCGGCAGTCCACAGATCGCGGGCGAGGATGGACTCGACGTCGATCCCCGCACCCAGCGTGCGCCCCAGCAGCTTGGCCGTCGTGGCGACCAGCTCGTTGACGTTGGTGCGCTGCGGCCGCAGTGCCTGCTTGCGCGAATAGGCCAGCAGCTGGCGCGTCAGGTCGGCCGCCCGTTCGGTCGCGGCGGCGATGCCGCTGATCCGCTTGCGCAGCCGCGGATCGAGCCCCTCGTCCTCGTCGAGGGCTTCGACGTTGGACAAGATGACCGTGAGGATGTTGTTGAAATCGTGCGCCACGCCGCCGGTCAGCTGGCCGACCGCCTCCATGCGCTGCGACCGCCGCAGCTGTTCCTCGGTGCGGTCGTAGTCGGTCATGTCGCGGCCGATGAAATAGTAGTGGCGGTCGCGTTCCGACCACACGCCCGACCACAGCAGCGACACCAGGTGGCCGTCCTTGTGGTAGTAGCGGCACCTGAAGCGCCAGCCGCCGCGGCCCTGTCGCGCCGCCCGCATCGCGCGGCGCACCGCGTCGATGTCTTCGGGATGGATGACCTCGTTGGCGGTGCGGCCCAGCAGTTCCTCCGGCGGGTAACCCAGCACCGCCGTCGTGCTGGGGCTCACTCGGACGAACTTGCCGTAGCTGTCGTTGACGTGGATGAGGTCCTGCGAGGTCTCGATGATGCGCTCGGTCTGGCGCTCCGCCTGCCGCCTCGCCGTGTTGTCGATGATCAGGACAATCCGCGCCGGTTCGCCGTTGAAATCGACGTTACGGCCGAAGACCTCGACGTCGAGGATCCGCCCATCCTTGCAGCGATGCCGCCACTCGATCGTGTGGGCGCTGCCGATCCGCTCCGGCGCCATCCAATGCATCATCCTCTCGACGTCCTCCGCCGGCCGGATGTCCTTGATGGTCATCGCCAGGAATTCTTCCTGGGTGTAGCCGTACCTCGCCAGCGCGGCATCGTTGACCTCGAGGAACCGTAGGGTCTCCATGCTGTAGACCCATTGCGGCAGCGGCAGGTTGCGGAAGCGGTGGCGGAAATTCTCCTCGCTGAGCGCCAGCTCGGCCTCGCGATTGCGCGCCTCGGTCACGTCGGTGTAGGTCATCACCCCGCCGCCGCCCGGCAGCGGGTTGAAGGCGACCGACACGATCTGTCCGTCCTTGCGCCGGCGTTCGCTGACGTAACGCTGGCGCGGCGCAATCCGGCGAATCCGGTTGGCGACGGCGGCCTCCTTGTCCTCGTACGCGTACTCGCCGCGCCCGGCGAGGTCGCGGACGAACTGCCCGTAGGACAGCCCGCGAACGTCCCGGTCAGTGAGCTGGAACCATTCGGCCATGCGGCGGTTGCAGGCCACGATCCTGAGGTCGCTGTCCAGCAGGAGGACACCCTGTTCGATGTTCTCGAGGATCGACTCCAGGTGCGCGGCCTGGCGGCGCAGCTCGGTCAGGTCGTGGCCGACCCCGATATAGCCCTGGAACGCCCCGTCGGCGCCAAACACCGGCGCGCCGCTCATCTTTATCGGCCGCGCGGCGCCGCTCGCATCGGTGAGGGTCGCCTCGAAATCGCGATACGGCCGGTGGTTGGCGAGATCGTCGAGATGGGCCCGCCACACCGGATCGTCGAAGTCGGCGGGGACGACCTCGGTGCAGAGCTTGCCCACCGCGATCGACGGCGGCAGCCCGAAGATTTCGACGAAGCGTTCCGACAGGAAGGTGAACCGGAGCTCGGCGTCCATCTCCCACCACCAGTCGGAGGCGATGCCAGCCAGGAGTGAGAACTTGTCGTCGGTCACGGCGGCCATCCTAGCCGACGACGGCGGGGACGTCATTTCAACCCTCGGCAAGAGGCTGGCATGGCCGGTGGCGCGGCATCGATGTAAAGTGGCGTTGGCCGCTTGGGGGACGCGATGACTATCTTGGTATGGACGCCGCTCGCCCTGCTCGGGATCCTTCTCGCCTGGGAAGCCGTCTCCAGAGTGCGACGGCGCTGGGCCAGCATGTCCGGCAGGAATGCGCCGACACCCGATGAGAAGCACCGCCACCATGCGCCCGAGGCCGAGCGGCGACGCGATCTCGACGCCGCCGCCAGCCGGGCCGACCATGCCGGCGCGGTTGGCCTGAGGGTTCCCGCCGATCCTCGACGCCGGTACTAGCCCTGCATGACGACCGCTCCGCACCGCATTGCTCTGCTGGGCATCGTTCTGCTGGCGGCCTTCACGCTGCCCGCCTTCGTGCTGCCAAGTGCCGCCGTGGCCCAGGGCGCCGCGGATGCCGCCCACATCAACGGCCGCCTGGGCGAGCTGCAGCGCTCGCTGGCGGCCCTGTCCAACCAGCTCGAGCAGCTGAAAGCCCAGAACCAGCAGCTTCAGCAGCGGCTGGACAAGATGCAGACCAGTCTCGGCCAGCGCATCGAGCGCCTGGAGAAGGCGCCCGCCGCCAAGCCTGTGCCACGCTCCGGCACTCCAAAACAGTAGAGGACGCGAGGGCCAGCGAGAGGGATCATGGCAAAGCATCGAATCTATACGATGAGCTTCGCGAGCGTCTATCCACTCTACGTCGCCAAGGCGGAGAAGAAAGGGCGCACGAAATCCGAAGTCGACGAGATCATCCGCTGGCTGACGGGATACGGCCCGAAGGAGCTGGGCGCCCAGCTGAAGAAGCAGACCGACTTCGAGACCTTCTTTGCAAAAGCCCCCCGGCTCAATCCATCGCGCGCGTTGATCAAGGGCGTGGTTTGCGGCGTCCGGGTGGAGGACATCGAGGAGCCGACCATGCAGGAAATCCGCTATCTGGATAAACTGATCGACGAGTTGGCAAAGGGCAGAGCAATGGAGAAGATACTGCGACAGTAGCGAGTCGTCTCTCCTCTCCCCATATTGCGTGACTACAAGGAGCCGGAAATGCAGACCTACAAGAAAACCCCGGAGGCCCTGGCGAAGCTCTCGCCGGAGCAGGTTCACGTCACGCAGCACAGCGGCACCGAGCGCCCGGGCACCGGCGCTCTGCTGAACAACAAGGAGCCGGGCGTCTATGTCGATATCGTCTCGGGCGAGCCGTTGTTCGCCTCGTCCGACAAGTACGAATCGGGATGCGGCTGGCCCAGTTTCACCAAGCCGATCGAGCCCGCCAATGTCGCCGAGCTGAAGGACGGCTCGCTCGGCATGATGCGCATCGAGGTGCGCTCAAAGCATGGCGACAGCCATCTCGGGCACGTCTTCCCCGACGGGCCGCGTGATCGCGGCGGGCTGCGCTACTGCATCAATTCGGCCTCGCTGCGCTTCGTTCACCGCGACGACATGCAGGCGGCGGGCTATGGTGCCTATCTCGACCAGGTGGAGGACGTGAAATGAGCGAAGAGCGCGCAGTTCTGGCCGGCGGTTGTTTCTGGGGCATGCAGGACCTGATCCGGCGCCAGCCCGGAGTCCTCTCGACACGGGTCGGCTACACCGGCGGCCATGTCGCCAACGCCACCTACCGCAACCACGACGGCCATGCCGAAGCCATCGAGATCATCTTCGATCCGGCGAAGACGAGCTTTCGCAAGCAGCTGGAATTCTTCTTCCAGATCCACGATCCCTCGACCATGAACCGCCAGGGCAACGACCGCGGCACCAGCTATCGCTCGGCGATCTTTTACACCACCGACGAGCAGCGCCGCATCGCCCAGGACACGATCGCCGATGTCGACGCGTCAGGCCTGTGGCCCGGCAAGGCCGTGACCGAGGTGGCACCCGCTTCGGACTTCTGGGAAGCCGAGCCCGAGCATCAGGACTACCTGGAGCGCATCCCGCACGGATACACCTGCCACTTCATCCGGCCCGGCTGGAAACTCCCGGTCCGCACGAAGGCGGCGTAGAGTCTTTCCGAGCTGACGTTTTTTCTCCTCCCCCGTCTTACGGGGGAGGTGCCCCGTAGGGGCGGAGGGGGAAGGCAACACCAAGACTGTTGCTTTCCCCCTCCCTGCCCTCCCCCGTAAAACGGGGGAGGAAAAGAATTCCGAGACACCTCAAGGCGCCGCAAGCAGCTGCTGCGTGAGCTCGGCGCAGGCGACATCCTTGGCGGTGCCGATCACCGGCGTCGGCAGCGGGAAGACGCGGCCGAGGCCGACCTGCGAGTTGCGCAGCTTGCCCTCGACCCTGACCGTGCCGTGCAGGTCGACCAGGGTCCGGTCGAAGGCCACGGTGCCGTTCTGGAAATTGAGCCGGAGCGCCGGGACTACCTGGAGCGCATCCCCGACGGATAACACCTGCCACTTCATCCGGCCCGGACGGCAACGCCTCGCGCGCCACGACGTCCGGTCACCCCCGCGACATTGACTAGAATTTAGTTTCATCATTGTCCGTGCTGATACATTATGGGCACGGGGAAGGGTGCGGGAGGCCTGTCCAAGGGCTGTCCTGAGCGCTGGGAGGATGCCATATGGCGCAAACCATAACGGTGCATATCGACCTGACGGCAGCCATGCTGGAACAGGTCACCGGCGCGAGCGCCAAGGCCACGGCCTGGGCCGTTTACTTCAACTCGGCCGGCGTCGACCCTCACTGGAAACAACTCACGGGGGGGACGCCCACCGATCCCGATCATCTGACTTTCCAGACGCCGCAAATAGGGCAGAAGATCTACTTCATCCTGCAAAGCACCGACTCGGGGCTGGGTGCCGGGAATGCCGTACAGACCCTGATCAAAACCGAAAGCCAGATCGTCCCGACGGGCACCCCGACCAGCGCCGAGACGCTGAACTATCGTTACGACAGCTTCGAGGTGACCTTCAACACCCACCCCGCCGACGCGGGCAATCTCACCGACATCGAAGGCTTCGGCATTCCGATGGCCGTCGAAGTCGTCTATTCCAACGGGACCAGCGCCACGCGCGGATACAAAAGCAGCGGCGACGACATCTGGAACGCGCTCTCTGCCGCCGGCGGCCCCGGCAGCATCCAGCATTTTTCCTCTACCGGCACGGGCGGCTATGCAATCACGCAGCAGCGGATGGCGATTTCGCCGGCGACGGCGATCGCGGGCAACGTCGCCGGCACCAACTATTCGGTCGGCCATTGGACCGACTACATTGCCTCGCTCGCGGGCGGCGCGGCGACGACCGACGGGGGCGCCAACCAGATCCAGGTCGCCGGCTACTTCAATGGCGCGCCCGATGGAAACCACGTCTGGCACAATGCCGGCTTCTACGCCTACGACGTCACCTACAACGGCACCAACTTCGTCCTGAAACCCGGTCTCACCAGCCAGATCCAGGGCATCCTCACGATCAGTCCGACCGACCTCGCCAACAGCATCTACATGACGCTGGGCAACGCGACGGTCAGCGGCCTCGCGAACCAAGACGGCACCGGCTTCGATTCGACCCTGTCGATCAACACCGGCACCAACAACGAGTGGGGCGCCGTCCTGCGGGACTTCATCGCGGGCTTCACCGCCGGCTACTGGAACGCCACGGCCACGTCGCTGAACGGGGAGGTCACGACTCCCCTCGTGCTGAACAAGGAGTGGAACCAGGATCCGACCTACGCCTTCGGCGGGGCGATTAAGACCGGCCCCGGAATAGTGACGTCCGCCACCCACGGCTTTCACGATCACTATGCCGAGGTCTTTTTCAAACACACGAATTCCTACGGCAACGGCTATTCGGACTTCCTGACCCGGGCCTACGACGTGGGGCCCCTCATCAACGTCTCCGACGGAACCGGCCAAAACGTCGATTCCAGCGACATCACCGTCACCCTGTTCGCCGACACCGACACGCCGACAGGCTACACCCCGCAGACCATCAACAATCACCTGCCTCCCGGCGATGGCGGCCACTATCTGGTCCCATCGTTCGTCAGCGGCAGCAGGATCATCACCCAGCTCAATTTCAACATCGGGACGATGAGCCTCGCGAACGATGTGCCCGTGACGATCGTCCTCAAGGGCGCGGGGCTTGGCGGCACGGACGCGAAGGTGCGGCTGGTCAATTCGGATCACGGATACGCTGGCAACTATCACATCCACAGCCCCGAGCCCGGTGTCTACTCGGCGACGTACAACACCAGCGCAAATGCCGGCTTCATCAACATAACCAACCTTCCCGTCTCGCCGGTGTCGAAGGGTGCGGGCGTGATCTGGTACCAGATCGAGGTCGGAGCGGCGGGACCCGCCCAGAAGATCTTCAACCTCTATGAGACGGTCGACAGCTCGGGCAACATCCTCAATCCCGCCTATACGGGCCCGGGTTCGGTATCGAACTCGATCGCGATCGACGGTCTTGCCACCATCGCGGGAACAGGTTCCGGACAGGTCATCACGACCCAGGTCGGGATCAACTTCCAGGCCGGGGGCACCAACACCCTCGATCCGTCGCTGATGGCGGTTGTGCCTCTGTCCCAGGCCACCCTGCCGAACGGCGCCTATGTGACGCCGGCGGCGCCCCTCGTGGGCATGCGCCCGGGCTACGTCACGGGGGCTCCGTTCCTCGAGTCGTATCAGGTCTGGAACGCTCAAACGCTCCCCAAATCGGGCCACCCGCTGCCGACGACGACGCCGCAAACGGTCTACAACGGCGGCCTCGTCTTCGGCTGGAACGGTGCCGACAGCGCGGCCGTCCAGCAGCGGGCTGCCATGAGCAGCAGTTTCGTCAGCGCCTATACCAACAAGATCGGCGGCGGCAATGTCGCCAGGCTCACTTTTACGGGTGCCGACCTGCCGCACGCCATCGTGACGAACGGCGGCCATCTCACCGCGACGGCGGACGCCGACGGCAACTGGGCGACGTCGGCGCCCGTGCAGTTCGGCAACGGCATCTATACCGTCCAGATGCAGGAGTTCCTGGCGGCCGACACGACCTTCGCCAGCGCACTGAACAGTGCCAGCGTGGTGCAGAGCTTTACCGTGTCGCAGGGTGAGGTCATCGAAGGCGGCGGTCTCGTACCGAGCCTTTCCGTCGACGTGGGGTCGACCTTCAACGGTCTCACTGTCAGCGCCGGCGGTGCCGTGACCGTCTCGGGTGGGATCGCCAACGCCACCATGATCAGTGCGGGTGGCACCATGCAGATGGCCCACGGCACAGGCGATTCGGGATCGATCGTCATCGGCGCCCACACCGTCTGGGCTGGTGCCACGGCCAGCACCACGACGGTCGCCCGCGGTGGAAACGACTATGTCTACGGCACCACCTCCGCGGCGTCGGTCAACGGCGGCGGCACCCAGGTCGTCGGCGGCGGCGGCGGCGCCGTGAACGCCACCGCAAGCGGCGCGACGCTCAACTCGGGGAGCCATCAGCACATCAAGGCCGCGGGCTGGGCCTCGGGCACGACCGTGCTGAGCGGCGGCAACCAGGTCGTCGACAGCGGCGGGTTCGCCATGGGCACCACGGTGTATGCCGGCGGCACCCTTCACGTATCGTCCGGCGGTAGCGCCGGAAGCTCCTTCACCGTTCCCGCCGGCCCGGCCGCCGGCCAGATCCAGGTTGCCGGCAGCGCGGTCGTGTTTGGTGGTGGCGCCATCCACGTTCTCGACGGCGGCGTGACCCTGGGCGCGCTCCTCCAGGGCAGCGGCGCCACGGTAAATGCATGGTCCGCGGGAAGTGCGGCGTCGGCGACATTGCAGTCCGGCACCTTTCTCAACGCCTATGCCGGCGGCTTCTCGGTCGCGGCCACGGTCGGATTCGGAGGCGCCGAGAAAGTTTGGGGAGCCGGGTCGATCGCGAGCCGCGCGACGGTGCAGAGCGGCGGCAACGAGTACGTCTATGACGGCGCCAGCGCCGTCGGTGCCTCTCTGCAGTCCGGCGGCACGCAGTGGGTCTGGGGTGCGGGCACGACGGCGACCGGCACGACCATCTCGGACGGCGGCATCCTGAAAGTCCATGGCGGTGGTTTCGCCACCGGCATTACCCTGAATGGCGGCGCCGTGGAGATCGGCAACGCTGGCTCGGCGACGCACATCCAGATCAACTCCGGCACCGTGAAAGTGGCTCAGGACGCTGGCGCCGTCTCCATCGCGGGCTTCACCCCGACGGTGGGTGCGATCGACTTCGTCCACGATGCCTTAACGAACGAGACGGTGGTGTCGTGGACGCAGACGGACACGACCAGCGGCACGCTGGCATTGTGGACCAGCGCCCATCTCGAAGCGGCGGTCACGTTGTTCGGATTGTACCACGCCAGCAACTTCCATCTGCAGAGCGACGGCAAGGGGGGAACACTCGTCACCGGCCAGACGGGGGCCGGTGCGGGCGACTCCCAGAACCTGCTCACCCTGCCGCACGGCTGACGGCAACCCTGCAAATCCAAAGCTGCGACTTGGAAAAGTTGCGACTTGGAATTCCGATGTCGATCTGGGCGCCGCCTGGGGCGGCATTACGGGCGGTGATCGACCGGCACTCTCCGATTGGGAGGCCGTTGCGCCGCCGAGGGCAGGGCTATCGCCCCTTCCGCCGTCTCGGGCTGGGTAAGCTGGCGTTTCGCCACCGCCTTGACCATGGCGGGCGACGCGGCGCGCGCCATCGAGGTGTCGCGCACCTACCTGCGGGCGCCGACCCGTTCGCGCCGGTGACGGCCAGCGCCTGGCTGGGTGGCGCCTACTACCTGCTCAGGGACTATGCGCGGGCGCGAACGCTGCTCGCCGACTGCGTCGCGCGCATGCCGAACGCGCGCTTCGCCCATGCCTTCCTGGCCGCGACCCATGTGCAGCTCGGCGACCTCGACCGTGCCCGCGCCGAAGTGGCCGAGGTGCTGTGCATCGAACCCCGGTTCACCCTGGGGGGATGAGCAAGGTGGTGCTGGTGTTCAGATCCAGCGCCGATGCCGAGCACTATCGGGAGGGGTTGCTCAAGGCGGGGATGCCGCATAGGCCGTGAACGGCGGGCGTCGGGTCTTCGACGGGGCGTGCATGTTGAGTAAATGCGGGAACCGGAATGGCACACTTACAAGAAAGCTCCCGCTGCCGACTTCTAGGAAGCCGCGCCAGAGCACCAGGACTACTTGGAACGCATCTCCAACGGATATGCCCGTATCGGGGAGCGTACCCGGCCGACGCTGGCGCTCTACATCGCGCTGTCAGCTTTCGTTTGGCGGCGCTGGTTCCACAATAGTTCCTGACTTTCAAATTAGGACGCTGCCTACTGCATTGCTTCAGCGCGTGTCCGGACGATTGTTGTTACTTTCTCAATAATCACGCTCGCTTCCTTCTTGGCCTTTCGATTGGAAATCAACGGCAACCGAAGATGAGTGGCAGCCTTCTTTAGAGCTACGATCATTTCCGTTATCAGTGTTTCAGCGCGTTCAACGGGTAATTCTATGGTGCGGGCAAGAGTCAAAAAATCTTTGCGTACCAAACGACTATCTTTGCCGGCGAGCTTGAACGCCATATTTCTATCGAGTTCCGGAAACACGTATGTCGACACAGGGTCGTACAAAGGTGCAAATCTCACAGATGCGAACTGGCGGGACCGCGGACCCGCGATCTTTAGAAGTGCTAGATTCTTTAAGTGCATATCCCCGTCGGCAATGATCCAGGCGAATAGGGCTCGCCGAAACAGAATTTCCATATCGTCTGCCGCATCAGTTGATAGGGGGCGCAAAGCTCTGGCCATGCGTTCGATTGTGCCTTCGTATTTTGATGACGGAGGCAAGTCGAGTAAGGAGCAGAAATCCTCCATCGCTAACAGTCGTTGATCTCGTGCGTCACTGCGAATGTCGAAGCGCTCGATCAATAGCGCGGGCGACATGTCGTCAGGCATATCGACTAACGCCGCTGCAGGTACCTCGAAGCCAGCAGCGCGACCTAGCTGCAGACAGCACCACTCGACGACTGGCAAGTTGATGTAACTCCCTGTGCCTGCGGGTTTTAGGATGTGGGTGAATGGATATCTATCGGCTGGCACCAGCTTTCCATCGCCTCCAAGGTACATTGGCGCTTTGATTTGTACCCCTGACAATCGTGGTACTTGGCGGTTTGCGTAAACCCGCGCCAAGTTCATCTCGAAGCTTTGTTCGAGTTCATCCCGTTCAGGACCAACATAGTTTCCGCTAAATCGACCATCACGAATAAAGTGGTCTAGGCGAACTTCCAAAACGTCTGCGGGAAGGCTTTCCAGCTCCCCCAAATCCGGAGCAATGGTTACATTGGACATGTAGCGTCTGCCTTGACGCAGCATGTCGCGCTCGTCGCGCTGCCCCAAGATCTCGGCGAGCCAGCCTTCTGGCAATAGCGATTCAATGAAGGGTGGCAAACGACCAGGTGCTGTTGCACGTACGAGCGGTGGCCCAATCCAGTTCACGTCGGGCTGCCACCTCCACTCGTATCCGTCATGGATGAGGTGCCCTATCGGCTTTCTGTGCCAAGCGACGATGAGATCGAGCGCGGCTTTGTTAGCTAGCAGTTCGCGATTGGCTGGTTGGTCTAGCAGGTATCGTTCTGCATTCTCAGCCTCGTGGAACCATTTGTTCTCGCGAGCGAGAGCGCGGACAGCATCTGCAGCTTTTTCCGGCGTCCCGTATTCCTCGACTAGACGCCTAGCCATTGCTCTACGCGTCACGTCGTCGATGGCAGCCGCGTGTTCGCTTCGGCGGCGGAAGGCTTCCAGAAAGCGCTGTCGAGGCGAAGAGGCTTCTACCCGTAGTTCGCCAAGGTCGTCGCCGACCACGGCGTTGACGACTGAAGGATGGGCGGGAGCTTCATTCTGGACGATCTCCAGCCCGCGCAACCGAGTGCGCTGATTACGTGCCCCGCTGATATAGAGTTTGCCGTCCGATGTTGGGCCAAGCAGCACGGCACTGGTCGAGGCGAGATATGCTTTGGGATAGAGGTAACGGGCGATGCGCACAGCATGTCCCATCACTGTCGCGTCAATGTCGCCTGGATCGACATATATTCCGCGCACTAGCGAGACGAGTTCGCCCGCTTTTGCCCGCTGATGGGCGCGTTTGGCGTCAAGTGTCTCGCCTACTAGGTGGAGGCCCATGGATTATCTCGCATCTCAGATGCGCGATAATCATGCACTTTTCTCACGGCGGCAAGGATTATCTCGCATCTAAGATGCGTGATAATTCTTGGTCGCGCTGGAAGTCGCCCAGACCCGATCGGCCGTCTCGACCTCTTGGTCGACTGAGGCTTCCCGGCGACCGGCTGTGGGCCATCGAAGTGAAGCGGAGTTCCGCGCCTAAGGTCGAGAAGGGCTAACGAGTCAGATGTAGGAGACGTTGACCTAGTCGTAATGGAAGGCCCGAGCGACCTCCAAGGCCGCGTCTATTCGATCTGGGTTCTCGGGGCTGGCTTTCCGCCCGCATTTTCCCAATCACGCCAGACCGGAAGCGCGTCTAGCTCTAGCAACCTGTCGAGCGCACTCGCCGCAATTTCAAGCCCTCGCATGGCGGTCTTGGTTTCTTCGTCCGTCCAGTCACCTTGAAATCCGTGAGCAGCTTTACTTCTGAGCGCATATAGATCTCTGACCTCATTGCGGAGAATATTTCGCCGATCTACGTCAGTCTCCAGGTAAAGTGCAGCCCGTAGGCCAAGTCGGTAGTTAATCTCTCCACGTTCACCGTCGGAACAAAAAATAGTTTCGAGACAGACACCGACGTCAATAGCCCGATTCCCCGTTGAAACGCGTCGGCGAGCTAGAATCAAGCGTTCGGCAGCGAGGTTAACATGCTTTCGGACGGGTGGCTTGAGTGAGAGGACCTTTTCGACTTTCACCAGATCTGCTTCGTAGATGGCAGTAATGTTCATGAAGGTGCTGGGTCCATCAAAGAGAGGTAATCGCCACATCAAATGCTCAGAGCGGGCAAGGTCGGGATCACAATACTCGGTCCATGCCAATCCGATTACAGGGGCAGCGGGGTGGACTAACGAGAACGCGCGCACCGTCTCTGCGATCTCCGGCGAGAATGGCGGGCCGAGGTACGGGCCGCCTGCTCCAACGCACTCCACTTCGTATACAGCTGCCACGGGCTTCATTGTGTAGCGGGCTGCACTGCGGGACTGTGGAAAAAGATAGTCGGCATTGAGCGAGCGGCTACGGCGCGTATCGGGTAGTTCGCTAATCTGAACAATGCGCACTCCGTTTGAGAACGAAGCTACCGCATTGAGATTTAGGCCATGGACTTCGGCGATGAACCGCAGTCGTGTTTGCGTAGTCTCATAGAGCTTGACGAACCACCTCAGCGCATCCTCGGGCCCGCGTTCATCTGCAACCATAGCCAAGGTTCGTTCGTGTGCGCCCGGAAACAAGGAAAGTGCCTGTGGCCCAAACCATCTTTGGCCGATCCGCCCAAAAAGGACGTGCTTCTTGGTGAGGTCCATTAGTGGAGCAGCAATGACATCAAGTTCCAGTGCCGGGCGCGGAGGATGTTCAACGCCTCGGTTTCTAGCCTCTTCAAAATGGGATATGTAGGTCCGTACGGCAGGTGCGATCCGCACTAACTCCGCGATAATTTGAGCATCGTCTGTCTGCGCCGTTGCTTCATCCGTGATCGAGCGTATGGCGGATGCCTAGTTTTCGCTAGAGACAGTAGCTTGGGTCGGGCAAGGCAGCGTCGGTTGGCACCACTGCCATTCCGGGCCTTTGCCTTGAACGATTCAAGCAACCCATTGTAAAGACGCAACGTGTTATCGCCGTTTGGCCCCACTTGGCGATCTATCCGTCCCAGAACATTCCCTCGCGGGTCGTCGCGAAGGGCTGACGGTGCTTGCAGTGCAAGCAGCCCAACGAGATGAGCAAGGCAGGTTTTCAGAAATAAAGTTGCAGGTTTAGCCAAAATGCTGCTATAAATCCGCTATCGTTGCACGAGGCATGTCTTCAAGGACCGAGCCGCCCGGTCACTCGATCGGGACGGCTCCTTGTCGTGACGGAATTGCCTCCTCTTCGCAGCACTTGCTCCACGTGACTCGTCACGCTGGGGGTACTGGGTTGCGAATCGGGAGGCAGACCGATTTGAACCTTTGGCCATGCCCCGCCCGGCGCGCCCGCTGGTATGAATCCCTGGAGGATAAGGGGAGGTCCCGCGACCTTTGCCGGGTATTCGCTACCCGAATACTGAGCCGTGAGTAGCAAGCACAAGGCTGCCCCCGCCGCATTGACTGTCCGGCAGGGGGGGGGTGGACCGAGGCGCGAAAAACGCGTCCGAGCGTTGATTCGACGGTCTTCTGCGGCCGCCCGAGGTGGGGCCGCAGGGTCAGATTCCCGACGATGTCACAGGTGGGCGATTGGCCTGTGTCACAACATTTGTCTCAACTTGGTGTGACACTCTTGGGTGTGATATCGGGTGTTGCAGCGGTCTTCGGCGCTTTCGGACATTGCTGCGCAATGTCCTGTCGCTCGTGGGCCGGGCTCCGCCCGGCCATCCCTCAGCTCGCCCCAAACGACGCCAGCAGGCTGTTGAGGTTCTGCGGCACCACGCGGATCAGGCCGTGGCGCGGCGTGTCGATGTCGTTGATCAGCGCGAAGGCGACGGAGACGACGAGGGGCAGCACGAGCAGCAGCTTACTGTGCGACTGGGCGCTGCGCAGGCTGTAGCCGATCATCATGTTGCAGCAGAAGGCGATCATCACCATCAGCAGACCGGCCGAGGCGGGAATGCGGTTCCACCACGCCGCCTGGGTGTAGCCCTGGGCGTTCAGCACGTCGTTCATGCCGCCCACGGTCAGCACCGTGGTGGCGCCGTGCGGCGGGCCCGGCGGGCTGGGCGTCGGCAGCACGGCGGTCCACAGCGCGGCCTGCAGCTTCGTGGTCTCGGCGTTGATGCGGGCCACGTCTGATTCGTCGGCCGTGTAGAAGCGCACACGAAGCTCGGTGTACTGCTTGAGCAGCGTGCGCACCTTGGCGCCCGCATCGGCGGGCAGCAGGTCGGCGCGCAGGTATGCCGTGCCGATCGCGTTGGCCTCGGCCTCCTCGTAGGTCTTGCGCTGGTCATAGCGCGTGCTGGCCATCGAGAAGCTGAAGCCGATCAGCAGGCCCAGCAGGGTGAGCGTCGCGGCCAGGATGATGTTGAAGTCCTGGCGCAGCTCGTCGTCGAGCGGGCGGCGCTTGCGCAACGCAGCACCCAGCGCCGTGGCACCCCACAGGGCGAGGAACGACAGGACGAGGATGACGGACGGATGGACGGTGACGAAGTGCATCGGCCCTCTACGATCAGCGTTCTATGAGAGCCGCGTCGCCTGGCTCACCGCGAGCTGCCAGCCGCTGATGGCGGTGACGTAAACGCAGACCCAGCGGAAGTCGTACGTCTTCTGCTCCTTCACGTTCAGGATCGGGCTCTTGCCGGTGAGGATCACGGTGGGCCCGCTGAAGACGCGGAAGACGAGCTCCGACGCGGGCGCCGCCTCGATCAGCGGCTCGCCCGACATCGCCGCCACCAGGCGCGCGTCCTTGTTGTCGAATTTTCCCGAGCCATGCGTGTGGCTGAATGTGTCCGCATAGGAGGAACGAAGCGTGTTGAAATCCTTGGTCTCGACCGCTTTGGCGAGCTTGGCGCGAAACGCCGTCACCTCGTCGATCATGCGCTGGGCCTCGGCCCCTTCCGGCGCCTGGTTCGGATGGGCGAGCACCGGCAGCGCGAGGAGTGCGAGCGGCGTGGCCGCGAAGAGCGAACGTCTGAGCACGGAATAGACCTTTCCTGTCGTCCTGAGCGTAAGCGAACGCCCCGGCGCTTGCCAGCTTGAGATCGTTAGCCCGCCGATTTTGGCGGGCTTTTTCACGTCCCGAAGGACAACGGGACCACCAACCGGCGGGCATTCCCCGCCGGTTTTCTTTTGCCTGAAAGGAAACAATCGAATGGGAATCCTCATCCCCAGCCAGCTCTTCGCAGAACAGGCGCACGAGCCTGCGGCGGAGCCGTGGCCAGTCGACGAGCACACGATCTGCGTCGACGAGATGTTCGCGCGCCAGCTCGACACCGAGTTTTCAGCCGGCGTGCGAGGCGTGCTGCATGATCCCGAGACTGGGGCGTCGGCCCAGAGCGGCGAGGCGGCGCTGGAAGCCATCGCCGGCGCGATGCCGGCGCTGGGCGAGTTGAAGGAGCGCACGCTGGCCCAAGCCATCGGCCCGCGACAACGCAGCATTCTCGAACCCTTGATCGAGACCCGGCTCGACTGGGCGGCGGGCACGCTGGGCCGGTTGGCGCAGCGGGCCACGGTCGAAGTGGACGACGCCAGCGTCGCCGAGCGCATCTCCGGCCTGAACCAGGACGCGGCGACGGCATGGCAGGACCCGGCGTACCTGCGCCGGCTCGGCCGGACTGCGGTCGAGGAACTGCGCTACCAGGGCGAGCGCCGCGGCTGGGACTCGGCCGAGATCGACGCCAAGGCGCGCAGCAGCCTCAGTAACCTCTATGCTGGCGCGGTCGAGACAGCGATCGGTCAGGACGATCTCGACGGCGCATCGGCTCTCTACGACCATGCTCGCACGGTCATCGACCCCGAGCGTCAGACCGCAATCGATCGCCGCTTCGTCCGGGCCCGCGAGGCTGCCGTCTACCGCGACGTCGATCGCGACATGACGGGCATCCCGATCGAGCCGGCGGGACCGCCAGGCGTCGAAGTCTTCGAGCAACGTGCCGCCGAACTGACCCCCGAGGACGCGAGCGACGAGGTGCGTGCCGGCATCGCCCAGATAACCGCCTTCGCCCAGCGCCGTGCAGAGCGGCAATGGAACAGGCAGCAGTCCGAGGCCGGTGTCGCCGCTCTCGACTGGCTCGGGAAGAATCCCGGTGGGTCGTTCTTAGCGACACCGCCAGAAATTCGTGACTGGTTGGCGCCGGATCAGTGGCGCGGCCTGGAAGCTCTGGCGATCGACGGCCGCCTCAGGACCGACAGCGACCTGTTCGAACAGCTCGACCGCCAGATGATCTACGAGCCCGAGGCCTTCGCCAGCGCTGATCTCGACCGCCATCGCCTGTCGCTCGACGACAAAGATCATGAGCGCTTCACCGGCGGGCAGAAGGCATTCGCTGACGGCACCTCGGACCCGGTCTTCGTCCGCTATCGGCGCGCTCGCTTCAATGTTGACCGGGCACTCAATGCTGTCGGCATCGATACCAGCCGCATTGTCGGCGAGTCAGGGCAAGGAACACTTGACCAGGGAGCTATCGTCCCGGCTGCGGCGGGCGACCTGAAGTGCGTCGGTGGAGTCTGTACGCAGGGCGGTAGTCAGGGCACCACGGGAATGTTTCGTATAGGCGGTCGCGCTCTTTGCCGGAGCTGCGCCGTCAAGGAAATTGGCATCGCAAATGAGCCGGGCGCCGAGCAGATTCGCATCCTGGCCCCTTTCTTGATTGATAGATAAATGGGGATACTACCGATACGTGCTGTCGATGAGGATCGATTCCACCTATACGTAGCGAATGTCGGCCATCCGAAAGCGGGCGCTCAGCACGATCGCCGTTGGAGACATCTTCAACGCCGATGTTCCAAACGGCGGAACCGTTCTCTGTTTGGCGGTTGCCGTGACGGCCACCGGGATCCAGGCACGGGATATCTGCCGGCAAGGCGAGTTCTTGGACTTCGATCGTCAGACGGGCGTGGCACCGTGCCCGTGGAGCAAGATCGGAACCACTTGCACCATCACATCAATCGAGCCCCTTCCACCGGACGTCCACGACGCACTGCTCGGGCTCGATCGAAAGTACAATATGGGGCGGCCCCTGACGTGCGAGGAGGGGAAACTAACTGAGGCCGAGAAGAAGGCCCTCGTCTTCGTGTACGACCACCATAAGGCGCACCAGATTTGATGGCGCCGGATGTTCTTGTGATCTGCAATGTCATGGTTCCGCTCGTACTAGAACCTTACGGCGCTGCCGTGTGCTCCTGATGGAAGTTCGACCGACATGAAGCAGAAAAAACCCTATTGGGTCGAAAGGATGAAGGCTGCCCGCAAGGCATGGGCGGCGTTGCGTCCGGGAGATCGACCGGCCGGCCGGCGCCCGACGGCGGGCGGCTTCAGCTTTTCGACCAAGCGGCGGGTCGCGCCGGGTGTGCGGTGGGAGGCATACGTCCAGGGCAACAGCTTCTTCTGGGTCGAGAAGGATTGGGAGATCAGGGTCAGGCTCTACCTCTATGATCGCGAGGTCGCGGCGCTCGAATCCCATGCCAAGGGCGACGATCGCAGCATGATGTCGTGCGTCTCCTTCGACGTGCTGGCGGCCGCCGATTTCCTCGAAGGGCGGGACCGTGCCTGGGCACCGCCTGAGTTTTCTTTCGATGCGACCGACGATGTGGTCTTCGAACAGTTGACAGCCTACAGCCACCGCATCGACCTGTTGTGGCGGTTCGCGGGTGGCAACGATCTCGCGGCCTTCCGCAAGCTCGCGGTCTCGGTCATGCGAAACACCGACTCGTTCGGGTCATTCACGACCGACGTGGGCATGATCTGCGCGGCCTGGGCCTATGGCGAGCCGGAACTGGCGGCAAGACTCCTCGAGGCCTATGAAGCCCAGGGAGAAGAAAAACTGCGGGACAGAGCGTACGACGTGCTGCCCAACCTGCGCGCCAACCTTTATGCCGAGTACGGCCGACTGCGCGGCATAATCGGCTTGCCGCCCAAGGCCTGAACGCGAGGAAGACGCGTCTATGCATCCTTCGAGCTGACGCCAGCTTCCGCGAAGGTCGCCATGCCGTTGTGGCAGGCGGCGGCGGCTTTCAGGATCGGCACGGCGAGCGCGGCGCCCGAGGCCTCGCCCAGGCGCATGTCGAGGTCGAGCAGGGGGCGCTGGTTGATCGCCTTCAGGAGCCGCGTGTGGCCGGGCTCGGCCGAGCGGTGGGCGACCAGGCAGTGATCGAGCGCGCGGCGGTCGGCGGCAAAGAGCACGGCGGCGGCAGCCGTGCAGGCATAGCCGTCGAGCAGCACCGGGATGCGGCCCATGCGGGCGGCCACGATGGTGCCGGCGATGGCGGCAAGTTCCTCGCCGCCGACGGTGGCCAACAAGGTGAGCGGATCGTGGGCGGCGATGGTGTCCTTGTGGTGGGCCAGTGCCTCGTCGATGACGGCGATCTTGTGGGCCAGCGCCTGGCCTTTGACGCCGGTGCCGGGGCCGGCCCAGTCGGCGCCGGTGCCGCCGAACAAGGCGGCGCACAGGGTGGCGGCGGCCGTGGTGTTGGCGATGCCCATTTCGCCCAGGCAAAGCACGTCGATGCCGGGCTCGGCCGCCATCATGCCGTAGGCCATGGCGTTGGCGGCGCGGGCCTCGCTCATGGCGGGGCCTTTGGTGAAATCGCCGGTCGGGTGGTCGAGGTCGAGTTCGTAGATGCGGAGGTCGGCGTCGATGGTGGCGGCGAGCTGGTTGATGGCGGCCCCCCCGTTCGTGAAGTTCTTCACCATCTGCTGCGTGACTTCGGGCGGGTAGGCCGAGACGCCGCGGGCGGCCACGCCGTGGGTGCCGGCGAAAACCGCGATCCGGGGCCGTTCCACGCGGGGGTGGGCGCGGCCCTGCCAGGCGGCCAGCCAGCCCGCGATCTCCTCCAGGCGGCCGAGCGAGCCCGGCGGCTTGGTGAGCTCGGTCTGGCGGCGCACCACCTCGGTCTGGGCGGCAAGGTCGGGTCCCGGCAGCTCGCGCAGGATCCGGCGCATTTCGTCGAATGTTGCTTTAGGGGCGTTCATTTGGGCGCGGACCCTCCTATATTTGTCTCAACATGGCCAGACCCTCATGACCAATCCCAACGAGTTCGAAGCACCCCCCGGCCGCCCCTCGTCATTCGACGAGTGGCTGCAGGCCTTCAAGGAACAGGCCTCGTTCTTCACCGGAATAAAGCTCGATGTCGGCATTCCGCGCTGGAAATTGGCCGATGTCCTGCCGGTTCTGCCGGTGATTGGCGCAGGCGTTGGACTCGCTTCCGGCCTTGTCTTCGCGGTCGTTCGTGGTGTCTCAGGTCCGGGCTGGCTGGCCGGCGTCCTGGCCGTCGGCGCCGCCGTGATGATCACCCGCGCGTTGCATGAAGACGGTTTGGCCGATACCGCCGATGGCCTGGGCCCGCACGGCCTCGAACCGGCGCGGCGGCTCGAAATCATGCGCGATAGCCGGAACGGCACGTTCGGCGTTTTAGCCATCGCGCTCTCGGTCCTGATCAAGGTCGCCTGCATCGCCCCGTTCGGCGGCGCCACCGGCCTCGTCGTCCTGATTTCGGCCCACGCGCTCTCCCGCGCCGTCATCGCCTATCCGCTGCTGGCCTTTGGTCCGGCGCAGGACAACGGCCTCGGCGCCCGCGTCGGCAAGCCGACCGACAACGATGTCTGGATCGCCATCGGCATCGGTGTGGCGCTGGCGTTCCTGCTCCTGCTGGGCAAGGGTCTGTTGGTCGCCATTCTGGCGCCGGTTGCCGCCTGTGCCGCGGCCTGGGGCGCCTCGCACTGGATCGCCAAGCGGCTGGGCGGCTACACCGGCGACACCTTGGGCGCTGTGCAGCAGACGGCGGAGATCGCCTTTCTCGTGGTGGCGGCGCTCTTCATCGCCCGCTAGAAGGCTCGTCATGGCAACAGCAGCAAAGGTTACGGGTGCCATCACCCGTTGGTGGTGGGTGCGTCACGCCCCCGTCCCCAATCCCGAGGCGCGCTGCTACGGCCAGTCCGACAAGGACTGCGACGTCAGCAACGAGGCCCTCTTCAAGCACCAGGCAGCACTCCTGCCCCGGGGGGCGGTCTGGTACGCGTCCAACCTCCTGCGCGCGCGCAAGACCGCAGCCCAGCTCGGCCTCGCGGGCGCCGAGATGAGCCCGCTGCAGATCGATCCCGGCCTCGCCGAGCAGCATTTCGGTTCGTGGCAGGGCCTCACCTACACCGAGATCGCCGAGAACCACGGCAGCAACCATCTGTTCTGGCTGGGACCGCCCGAGTTCCGGCCGCCGGGCGGCGAGAGCTTCATCGACCTGCGCGAGCGCACGACCAAGAGCATCGACCAGATCACCGCGGCGCATCCTGGCCGCGACATCGTGGCGACGGCGCACGGCGGCACGATTCGCGCCGCACTCAGCCACGCGTTCAACATGCATCCCGAGGCGGCGGTGCGGTTCGAGATCGACAATGTCTCGATCACCCTGATCGAGCATTTCGAGCAGGCCGATCCGGCGCACGCCTGGCGTGTCGCCTTCACCAACTACATGCCGCGCGAACTCGTCATCGCGCACGGTGGCAGCAAGGCGTGAAGCCCCCCCTCGAAAAGAACCCCGTCGAAAAGACCCCCGCCGAACTCGCGGCGGAACAGGCGGCCTACTGGAACGGCCCGGGCGGCAAGGGTTGGCTGGCCTCGATCGAGCGCATCGAGCAGGGCATCGGCGATTTCGGCAAGGCGGCCCTCACGGCTGCCAGTCCACGGCCGGGCGAAAAGGCGATCGACGTCGGCTGTGGCCTCGGCGGCACGACGCGCGCGCTGGCCGAGGCCGTCGGTGCCACCGGCCACGTCCTGGGCGTCGATATTTCCGAAGAGCTGGTCGCCTCGGCGCGATCGCATCGCGTGCCCAACACCACCTTCGTGGTCGGCAATGCGGCGACCCATCCGTTCGAGCCGGCGTCCTACGATCTCGTCTTTTCGCGCTTCGGCGTCATGTTCTTTGGCGACCCGGTGGCGGCGTTCAAAAATTTCCAGCAGGCGCTAAAGCCCGATGGCCGTCTCGTCTTCGTCTGCTGGCGCAAGCCGGACGAAAATCCCTGGGGCCTCACGCCGGTGCGCGCCGCAGCGCCCTTCCTGCCGCCGCTGCCGCGTCCCGGTCCGGAAGATCCCGGCCAGTTCGCCTTCGGCGACCGCACGCGCGTGGAACGCATCCTGAAGGAAGCCGGTTTCACTGCGCTGTCGTTCGAACCGCTCGACCAGATGGTTTTCATGGGCAAGACCGTCGCCGATATTCTGGCCAGCGCCGGCCGCTTCGGTCCACTGGCGCGCGCTTTCGCCGAAGCAACGCCGGAGCAGATCGAAAAGGCGAAGGCCGCGATCGCCGAGGCCCTGAAGCCGCACGAGACACCCGAAGGCGTGCGCTTGCCCGGCGCCTGCTGGCTGGTGCGCGCCCGCGCCACCTGATGGAGCATATCCCGACTTATTCCCTGCCGCCGGTCAGCCTGGTGCTGGGCGGTGCGCGTTCAGGCAAGAGCACGCACGCCGAAAAGCTGGTGGCTGGCACGCTGTTTGGCGCCACGCCGCGGCCCGCCGTCTACATCGCCACCGCCGAAGCGGGCGACGTCGAGATGGCGACCCGCATCATGGCGCACCGCTCCCGCCGTGGCGGCGGCTGGACGACCATCGAGGAGCCGCTGAAGCTCGGCGAGGCGCTGGAAGCCGCTGCCGTCCACGGCCAGCCGGTGCTGGTCGATTGCCTGACGCTCTGGCTCTCCAACCTCATGCATGCCGGCGAGGACGTCGACGCGGCGACCGACGATCTGGTGCACACCCTCGACAGCTATACGCAGCCGGTGGTTTTCGTGAGCAACGAACTCGGCCTCGGCCTGGTGCCGGAGACACCTCTCGGCCGTTCGTTCCGTGACGCCATGGGGCGCATGAACATGGCGGTCGCCGAACGCGCCGACCGGGTGATCTTCATGGCCGCCGGCCTGCCTTTGCTGATGAAGGACCGCCCGGCGCCCCGCGCGCGGGTGGGGTAAGTCCCCGCCCGGAAGGCCTCAATTTCGCCGCGAAACATGGTATGATTCAAGGTGTTGTAGCCATCGAGGCGCTTCCCCGGCGTCGGCTGCCAGCCAAGGAGCAATAAATGAAGCTCGATCGCCGAACCGTTCTCACGGGCGCTGCCGCCGCGTTCGCCGCCCCGATGATTGTCACTTCCCCCGCCCGTGCCGATGCCAAGCGCCAGTCGCTTGTCGATGCCTGCCTGGCATCGGGCCAGAAGGTGCTGAGCGGCAAGGACTTTCCCGACGCAGTCAGGCTCATGTCCGGCGCCAGGGGCGTGCTGATCATTCCCGAACTGGTCCAGGGCGGATTCATCCTGGGCGCGGCCGGCGGGCGCGGCGTCCTGGTCGCGCGCACCAAGCCCAACGACTGGAGCTTCCCGGTTTTCTACGGCATGGGCTCGGGCAGCATCGGCCTGCAGATCGGCGGCAAGGTCTCCGAGATCGTGTTCATCATCCGGACCGAAAAGGGCCTGCAGGCGATCCTCGACCACAAGTTCAAGTTCGGCGCCGAAGCCGGCGTCACCATGGTGGCGGTGGGTATCGGCCTCGAGGGCGCTTCGACGGCGGCGGGCGGCGCCGACATCGTGGCCTTCGCCAATTCCGCCGGCCTGTTTGCGGGTGCCTCGATCGAGGGCTCGTTCCTCGAACCCGACAGCGACTGGAACGCGCTCTATTACGGCCAGGGCGCCACGGCGAAGGCGATCGCCATCGACCGCAAGTTCAGCAATCCCGGCGCCGAACCGCTGCGGAAGTTTCTCGCGAGATGGTAGGAGCCGCGCAGCCTCGCTAGGTTGGCCGCGGTCTCACGTCGGGGGGCAGTCCTTCGAGGAATTTTAGGCTGGTGGCGATGCTGCGCAGCGGATCGGCCGAGTCGTCCTGCTCGACGAACAGATGCTTCGTGCCGATCGCCAGCGCCGCGCGAACGATCTGTTCGATGGCGAGCACGCCGGCGCCCAGTTCGACAGTCTCGCCGTTTCGCCCCATGTCCTTCAGGTGCACGAGCGCGATCTTCCCGGCGTTGTCCCGGAGGCAGCGCACAGGGTCGAGTCCGCCCTTGGCGACCCAATAGACATCGAGTTCGAGCTTGACGTCTTCAGGGTCGGTTTCCCGCAGCAGCAGGTCGAACGGCGTGGCGCCGTCCGCGAAGGGCGCGAACTCGTAGTCGTGGTTGTGATAGGCGAGTGCGAGGCCATGGCTGCGGAGAGTCCGGCCAGCCTGCACCAGCGTCCGGCAGACCCGCTTCCAGTCGTCAGCCGTGCGGCGCTCTTCTACGTCGATCGACGGGCAGACGACAAAGCTCGCACCAAAGGCGAAGGCCTCTCGAACAACCCCGTCGAGTTCGCGGTGCAGACTGTCGTAGCCGGCATGGATCGACGGCACGGCGAGCCCGTGGTGCTTCAGCCTTTCGTGGAATGCGGTGGCCGTCATGCCGGCCAGCCCGGCGAGTTCGACCTCGCGATAGCCGGCGTCCGCGACCCGTCGCAGCGTGCCGTCCGGATCGGCGGCGAGAGAGTCCCTGACCGTGAAGAGTTGCAAGCCGGGAAGCCACTGGTGCGGTTGCGCGAAAATCTCGCGTGACAAACCAAGCCCTGCCAGCAGCGGCAACAGGGCCCTTCTCGTCGGCATAGTTTGAGTCAGGCCGTCTCGACGGCCTTAGGCGACCTTCAAGCCGGCGTCGATCGAGAGCTTGGCCTTGGTCTTGGCCTTGACCTCGTCGACGGTCACGCCGTCGGCGAGTTCGATCAGCGTGACGCCGCCGTCGCCCGTCTTGTCGACGGCGAAGACGCCGAGTTCCGAGATCACCATGTCGACCACGCGCCGGCCGGTGAGCGGCAGGCTGCATTCGGCGAGAAGCTTGGAGGCGCCGTCCTTGGAGACGTGCTCCATGGTGACGATGACGCGCCGGACGCCGGCCACGAGGTCCATCGCGCCGCCCATGCCCTTCACCATCTTGCCGGGAATCATCCAGTTGGCGAGGTCGCCGTTCTCCGCCACTTCCATGGCGCCCAGGATGGAGAGATCGATATGGCCGCCGCGGACCATGGCGAAGCTGTCGGCCGAGGAGAAGTAGGACGTGCCCTTCAGCTCGGTCACGGTCTGCTTGCCGGCATTGATGATGTCGGCGTCGACCTCGTTGTCGAGCGGGAAGGGGCCGACGCCCAGCATGCCGTTCTCGCTTTGCAGCATGATGTCGACATCTTCGGGCACGTAGTTCGACACCAGGGTCGGGATGCCGATGCCGAGATTGACGTAGAAGCCGTCCTTCAGTTCCTTGGCGGCGCGTGCCGCCATCTGATCGCGGGTCCAGGCCATCTCTTGGTCTCCTAAGCCTTGCGAATGGTGCGCTGCTCGATCTGCTTGTCGTAGGGCGCGCCGCAGAGGATGCGATTGACGAAAATCCCGGGCGTGTGGATGTGGTCTGGGTCGAGCTGGCCCACCGGCACCAGCTCCTCGACTTCGGCCACACACATCTTGGCCGCGGTCGCCATCATCGGATTGAAGTTCCGCGCCGCCTTCCGGTAGACGAGGTTGCCGGAGGTGTCGCCCTTCCACGCCTTGACCAGCGCCAGGTCGCCGACCAGGCCGCGCTCCATCACATATTCATGGCCGTCGAAGATCTTGGTCTCCTTGCCCTTGGCCACTTCGGTGCCGACGCCGGTCTTGGTGTAGAAGGCCGGGATGCCTGCACCGCCGGCGCGGCAGCGCTCGGCCAGCGTGCCCTGTGGGTTGAATTCGATCTCGAGCTTGCCCTCGAGGTAGAGCTTGGCGAAGGTCTTGTTCTCGCCGACGTAGGACGAGATCATCTTCTTGACCTGGCCGGCCTCGAGCAGCAGGCCGAGGCCCGCGCCGTCGATGCCGGCATTGTTGCTGACGCAGGTGAGGTTTTTCACGCCGGCATCGCGCATCGCCCGGATCAGCTTGTCGGGAATGCCGACCAGGCCGAAGCCGCCGCACATCACCATCATGCCGTCGCTGAGCACGCCCTCGAGCGCCGATTTGGCATCCTTGTAGACTTTGTTTGCCATCGATTCGTTCCGTCCTTGTCCCGCTCTTGCGGCATATGGAAGGGCCGGTGCTTGCCTGTCAATTCAGTCGCGAAAACGTCATGTTTCCGCGCATGAATCGTGCCAGCGACCGGGGTGTTGCCCCTCGCGTTTTTCGGACGGGAAGCGCCTCGCGGGCGCTATTTGCGCTTGTTGGCTGCGGCCTTGGCGCCCGGGTTGGAATTCGACGAGGCGAACGGCGAGGCCGCGGCGACCTTCTTGGACTTGTCCTGCTTGGGCTTCTTGGCTTCGCGATTGCCGCGCTGTTGCTTCTGGGCCATGTCGGGTCTCCTCCTGTTTATGCGGGAGGAACCCTAGGGGTTTTTGACGGGCGTGTACGAACTGTCTCGCGGTGCGGTCAATCTTGCGCGGAGGAGAGGGCGCTCGATCGAATCGGTCCGACGACGGAGGCCTCGGTCATGGCCATGGACTTGGCCGGCGCGGCCAGCCGTTCGCCCAGCGCGTCGGACGCGCTCGCCCGCCCAAGCACCGCGGAAATTCCGATGCCGACAAGAAGCAGGCCGATGCAGGTGCCGGGTCCGTAGCCCCAACCGGTGCTGTAACGCCAGCAGGGCATGATGGCGATCCCCGTCGCTGCCAGCAGGACCGTAACGGCCAGGACGATCATGGTTCGGAGCGCCTCCTCTCCGGCACAACGGCCGCCGGCCGGGAGAGTTCCGCCTTAATTTTGCCTTCGGCAGTCCATCAGCAGCCCAGGAGCGCGGTTCATCCACAATCCCGCGCATGACGGGACGCGCCGACCCAGCGATAGTGCCGGCAAAACAATGACCGACGCCCTCTCGACTGCCCTCTCGGCCGCTCACGCGCTGCTGCATTCCGTCTTCGGCTTCAACGAATTCCGGCCCGGCCAGGAGGAGATCGTCCGCGCCGTGCTGGCGGGCGAAAACGTGCTCACGGTCATGCCGACCGGCAGCGGCAAGTCGCTGTGTTACCAGTTGCCGGCCATCGTGCGGCCGGGGCTCACCCTGGTCGTCTCGCCGCTGATCGCCCTGATGCGCGACCAGGTCCAGGCGCTGACCGCCGCCGGCGTCGCGGCCGGCAGCCTCAATTCGAGCAACGAGCCTGCCGAGAACGCCCGGGTCATGGGTCTCCTGCGCACGGGCGAGCTGCGGCTGCTCTATGTTGCACCCGAGCGGCTGGCGCGGCCCGACACGGTCGAGATGCTGGCCGAGGCCCACGTCACCATGATGGCGATCGACGAGGCCCATTGCGTCTCGCAGTGGGGCCACGACTTCCGGCCCGAATATCTCACCCTGGGCAATGTCGCGCGCCAGATCGGCGGCCGGCTGCAGACGTTGGCGTTGACCGCCACCGCCGATGCGCCGACCCGCGGCGACATCGTCGAGAAGCTCTTTCCGTCCTCGCCGCCGCGCGTCTTCGTGCGCAGCTTCGACCGGCCGAACCTGCGGCTCGCCTTCCAGACCAAGGAGCGCTCGTCGCGCCAGGTGCTGGCCTTCGTGCGCGCCCATGAGGGCGACAGCGGCATTATCTATTGCGCCTCGCGCCGCAAGGTCGAGGAGTTGGCAACGACGCTGGCCGAATCAGGCGTGCGTGCGCTGCCCTATCATGCCGGCCTCGACAAGCGCGTGCGCGACGCCAACCAGGATTCCTTCCAGCAGGACGACGGCGTGGTGATGACCGCGACAGTCGCCTTCGGCATGGGCATCGACAAGCCCGACGTGCGCTTCGTCTGCCACGCCGACCTCCCGTCCAATGTCGAAGCCTATTACCAGGAGATCGGCCGCGCCGGCCGCGACGGGCTACCAGCCGACACGCTGACGCTCTATGGCCTGGGCGACATGCAGCTCCGCCGCCTGCAGATCGAGCAGAGCGACTCCTCGGACGAGCGCAAGCGTATCGAGCGCCAGCGCCTGGGGGCGCTGCTGGCGCTGGCCGAGGCGCCGCGCTGCCGCCGCCAGACCCTGCTCTCCTATTTCGGCGAACAATCCGAGCCCTGCGGCAACTGCGATCTCTGCGTCGAAGGCGTCGAGCGTTTCGACGGCACCATCGACGCGCAGAAGGCGATGTCGGCCATCCTGCGCACCGGCGAGCGTTTCGGCATGGAGCATCTCGTGGCCATCCTGACCGGCGATCGCACCGAGAACGTGCTGAAGTTCAACCACGACCGGCTGCCGACCTTCGGCGTCGGCTCGGGCCGCAAGGCCGGCGATTGGCGATCGATCTTCCGCCAGCTCTCGGCCGTCGGCCTGATCGCGCAGGACCTGATGGAGCACGGCCGCTGGTGGGTGACGGAAGAGGGCTGGCGGGTGCTGAAGGGCGAGGCGCGCATCGAGCTGCGCAAGGACCTGTCGTCCGGCGCCGCCAAGGGCAAGGCGGGCGCGCGCCGCGACCGGCGCGCCGCCACCGCCGCCATCGTGGGCGACGCCGACACGGCGCTGCTCGATGCCTTGAAGGCGTTGCGCACCAAGCTGGCGCGGACGCAGAACGTGCCGGCCTATGTCGTGTTCTCCGACCGCACGCTGGCCGAACTCGCCTCGCACCGTCCGGCCAACGCCGGCGCCATGCGCGAGATCCACGGCATCGGCGACGCCAAACTCGAACGCTATGGGGCGGCGTTCCTCGAAGTCATTCGCGCGACTGTTTAAGTTCATTGGACCGCGGGCCTCCAGGCCCGCTCATCCTCATGAGGCGGGCGCGGGTGGAGTAACCTCCGCCCTGAGGAGGCCCGCGGTCCTTCTTGACGGACTTCTACTCGCCCGACGGTTCCGGATTCTCGAACGGCGTGCCCGCCTTGAGGATTCGATAGCGGCCATCCTGGATCTCAGCCGCGGTCACGATGCCGGTGCGGGCGCTGCCGCCGTCGAGGCCGAGCCGGTCACCCTCGAACTGGTGCGGGTCTTCCATGCCGCTGATCGCCTTGTGTTTGTCGGGTGGCGTATGGCCATGCACCACCAGGGTGCCGCCGAAGCCCTGCTTCCAGTCGAGAAAGCCGTGATTGATCCAGGCCCAGCGCGCCTCGGTGAAGATCAGCCAGGGCCGCGCCAGGAATTCGTCGGGGTCGGCATGCGGGTCGAGTCCGCCATGAACGAACAGCGTGTTGCCCAACCGCACATGCGAGCGCATCGCCTGCAGGCGATGCACGACATCCTCGCCCAGTCCGGCCTTGAGCAGCGCCTGGTCGGCGTGTGCCGCGGCGTGGCCTGCTCGTGCTGCCATCTGGTCGACCAGCTTCTGGCCGCCCATGCGCTTGCTCAGCCACATGGTCTCAGCCTTGTGCCCATGCGGCCCGCCGACGACGGTCAGCATCATCATGATCTCGTGGTTGCCCATCAGACGGTCGACGTGATCGACGCCATGCGCTTCCTCGCCCCGTGCCCACAGCTCGAGCACGCCGACACTGTCGGGCCCGCGGTTGATCATGTCGCCGAGATAGACGAGGCGGCGCTTTCCCGTGGCGTCGCGCGCAAGTCCGCGGATGGCTTCGAGAAGAACAGCCAGTTCGGCAGCGCAGCCATGGACATCGCCGATGGCGAACACGGTCTCGCCCTTCAGCGCGAACGGCGCCGGCTTCCAGGCGGAAATCTCGACAGGCAGGGTCACGCGCCGATGATAGCCCTCCTCGCGGCGCCTGGGTATGCTGCCGGTACCCGTCGCAGAACGGATGAAGCAGGGAGGAAAATGATGACCGGCATCAACCGTCGGCGCGTCCTGGCCGCAGGTATTGGCGGTGCCCTCGCCATGCCTGGCGTGGCGCGTGCCCAGCCTCAGCCTCAGACTCAGACTCAAGCCGCCTGGAAGCCCGACAAGCCGATCACCGTCTACAATCCGTTGGCAGCCGGCGGCGTGTGCGACGTGCATCTGCGCTTTCTGGGCGAGCGCGTCGGCCGCAAGTGGGGCCAGCAGGTGAACGTCGATGTGAAAGCGGGTGCCGGCGCGACGCTGGCGGCGGCGCAGATGGTGAACGTGAAGCCCGACGGCTACGTCATCGCC
This sequence comes from Rhizobium sp. Q54, assembly GCA_945903635.1. Lineage (GTDB taxonomy): Bacteria > Pseudomonadota > Alphaproteobacteria > Reyranellales > Reyranellaceae > Reyranella. Next base: position 42,353 of record CAMDOT010000024.1, read on the forward strand.
TGCATGACCATCAACAGCCTGCGCTACCCGCACTATCAGACGGCCGCCTGGCATCCGCTGCGCGACTTCTCCTACATCATCGGCCTGTCGGAATTCACTTTCGGCGTCGTGGTGCGTTCCGACTCGCCCTACCAGACGATCCAGGACCTGATCGAGGCGGGAAAGCGCGAGCCGGAAAAGCTCAACTATGGCACCAGCGGCATCGGCGGCACCGGCCATCTGCTGATGATCGAGACCGAGCAGGCGACCGGCGCGCGTTTCACCCACATTCCCTACAAGGGCGGCGCCGAATGGATGCCGGCGCTGCTGGGCGGCCACATCCAGTTCGTGCCCGATGGTGCAGCCTGGGCGCCGTTCGTCGAGAACGGCCAGGTGCGCGTGCTGGCAATGGCGACCGAGAAGCGCTTCGGCAAATATCCCGACAAGCCGACGCTGATCGAAAGCGGCATCAATGCCGTGGCCGTCAGCCCCTACGGTCTGGTCGGACCGAAGGACCTGCCGGCCCAGGTCATCCAGGCCCTGCACGATGCCTTCAAGGAGGCGATGGCCGATCCCGGCCACCAGCCGCTGCTCGACAGGTTCATCCAGGAGCCGTGGTATCGCGATCCCGCGCAGTATCGCGCCTTCGCCGAGAAGTACTACGTCGACGTGAAGCCGACGCTGGTGAAGGCGGGCCTCGCCAAGTCGTAGAGCGAACTCATTCTCTTCCCCCGTCAGCGGGGGAAGTGCCCTCGTCTTACGAGGGCGATGGGGGTC
>CAMDOT010000025.1 GCA_945903635.1 Rhizobium sp. Q54
CCCCGCGGTCCGATGAGTCAGTTCCCCTGCAGGATCTTCGCCGCGGCGTCGGCGAAGACCTGACAGCCCAGCACGATGTCGTCGTCCGCCGTGTTCTCGGTGAAGTGGTGCGAGATGCCGCCGATCGAGGGCACGAACATCATGGCGGCGGGAATTTTCAGGCCGATCACCTGCGCGTCGTGGCCGGCGCCGGACGGCATGCGGACGTGCAGGTCGGGCGCGTGCGCCACGGCCGACTCCTCGATCGCATCGAGGAAGCGGTCGTCCATCAGCAGCGGCTCGGTGCGCGAGAGGTTCACGCACTCGACGGTGCACGGGCCCTTCTTCTGATGGTCGGCCACGATCTCCATCAGCTTGGCCTCGAAGGTCTGCAGGACCATGGTGTCGGCATCGCGGAACTGGAGGATCATCTCGGCCTTGCCGGGAACGATCGCGGGCGCGCCGGGCTCGATCGACATCTTGCCCACGGTCCACACGCTGCGCGGACCGGAGACCGCGGGGAACTTGTCCATCACGTCGTTGTAGAGCCGCATCATCGCGGCGCCGGCATCCTTGCGGATCGGCATGGGTGTCGTGCCGGCATGGTTCTGGATGCCGCCAAAAGTCAGGCGGAAGGCCATGATGCCGACGATTGCCGTCACGATGCCGATGCGCTTGCCGCCCGCTTCCAGCAGGCCGCCCTGCTCGATATGGGCCTCGAGATAGCCGCGGTACCTTCCCTCTTCCAAATGCTCGCGCGGAGTCTTGTCGAGGCCGGCCGCCTTCAACGCCTCGCGCATCGGCGTGCCCTCGTCGCGGTGTTTGGCCTTGTCGATGTCGGCCTCGGAGAACAGGCCGACGAACGAGCGGCTGCCGGTCATCTGGCCCCAGTGGCCCTCCTCGTCGGCCCACGAAGCGACGTCGACGGCGAGATGCGCCGTCTCGGGATCCTCGGCCAGCGCGCGCGCCACCTCGAGGCCGTAGATCACGCCCATGACGCCATCGAGCCAGCCGCCCCTGGGCTGGGTGTCGGAGTGCGAGCCCATCAGCAGGCGCGGGCCGGTCTTGGGGCTCTTGCCGATCACCGTGCCGATGCCGTCGATCACCGGCTCGAGCCCGGCCTCCTTCATGCGGCCCGCCAGCCAATGCCGGCTCTCGACGTCCTGCGGCGACAGATGCGGGCGATGCACGCCGGTCTCGTAGCGACCGAAATCGGCGATACGCCGCAGGTCGGCGAGCAGTCGTTCCCCGTTGATCTTCGGCATGGCGTGACCTCAATCGAGATGCGCCGCGACCCACGCGGCGGTGGAGAGCAGGCGGTCGTCGGCGTGGCGCAGGCCGACGAGCTGGATGCCGAGCGGCAGACCCTTCGATCCGGTACCGGACGGCAGCGTGACGCAGGGCGTGTGGGCCAGCGTCCAGATCGAATTGAACACGGGATCGCCTGTCGCGGCGATGCCCTCCGGCGCCTCGCCCGGCGCGCTGGCTGTCAGCAGTACGTCGACCTTGTCGAACAGGGAATCGACGTGGGCACGGAAGGCGACGGCCTTACGCTGGGCGGCAACGTAGCGCTTGAAGGGAACAGCGAGGCCGCGCTTCATCGGCCCGTCCATCAGCTCGCGACTCACCTTGTCGGGATTGCGCAGCCGCTCGTCGGCATAGTTGCGCACGCTCTCCCAGCCGGTGATGGCGGCGTGGTCGTCGATGATGTCCTTGAAGGCCGGCGCGAAGGCGACATCGACGATGCTGGCGCCCTTGGACGAGAGCAGCGTCGCGGCGCGTTCCAGCAGCGCCACGGTGTCGGACTCCGCCTTGTCCCAGACCGGCGAGCGGCAGAAGCCGATGCGCGGCGCGCCCGTCTTGCGATTGACTGGTACCGGCGGCAGCTTGAGCACGGCGCCACGGAACAGCGCGATGTCGTCCAGCGTGCGCGCCATGAGGCCCAGCGTGTCGACCGAGTGGCACTGCATCTTTATGCCGACGCGGTTGAAGTCGCCGTAGGTCGGCTTGTAGCCGATCACGCCGCAGTAGGCCGCGGGCCGGATCACCGAGCCGCCGGTCTGCGTGCCGAAGGCGAGCGGCACCTGGCCGTCGGCCACCGCCGCGGCGGAACCGGACGAGGAGCCGCCCGGCGTGTGGGCGGCGTTGTGCGGATTGGTGGTCGGGCCGGGATGGCGGTTGGCGAACTCGGTCGTGACAGTCTTGCCCAGGATCACGGCATTGGCGGTCCGGCAGAGCGCCACGCAGGCGGCGTCGCCGAACGGCACCTTGCCTTCGAAGATTGCCGAGTTGTGGCCGGTCGGCATGTCGTGCGTATCGATGATGTCCTTTATGCCGACAGGAATGCCGCGCAGGAGTCCGCCCTTGGCGGCATCGGCCGCCCTCGCCTGCGCGATCGCCAGCGCGGGATCGAGGAAGGCCCAGGCCTTCACCGCGGAGTCGCGCTCGGCGATTCGGTCGAGGCAGTCGCGCACGAGCTTTTCGGAGGTGAGCGTGCCGGCCTCGATGGCAGCGACCGCTTCGGTGGCGGACAGCGGCTTCATACGAGCGCTCCCTTCACCCAGGCGGCAATGTCGAGCAGGCGGGCATCCTCATGCTGACGGCCGACCAGTTGAATGCCGATGGGCAAACCGGCCGGGCCCTTGGCGAAGGGCAGCGTCACGCACGGCATCCAGAGGTAGGTCCACAGGAGATTGAACGTGGCATCGCCGGTCCGTTCCAGCCCGAGCGGCGCCTCGCCTTTCGCCGGCGCCGTCAGGATGACGTCGATGTCTTCGAACAGCGCATCCACGGCGGCGCGTCCCGTGTCGCCCAGCTTGCGCGCGGCAACCCAGGTCGCATAGTCGACCCTCGCCCCGGCCTCGAGCTTGTCCTTCTTGAGGCTCTCACTCAGCAGATGCGGGAAGCGGCGCGCCTCGTCGGCGTGGGCGCGTGGACCGTCGAACGCACTGAGCGTCTTCTGGCCGTCGCTCATGTCGCGCACCGGCGCCGGCAGTTCGATCTCCTTCACCTGCGCGCCCGCCTTGGCGAGTGCTGCGGCCGCATCGTTCACCGCCTTGGTGCCCTCGGGCGAAAGCTCGTCGCGGTGATGGGTGAAGCAGACAGCAATGCGCGGCGGCACACCAAGCCGGGCGATCGGCACAAAGGGGATCGCCATGAGGGCGGCACGAAACAGCGCGATGTCTTCGATGCTGCGGGCATAGGCACCGATCGTGTCGAGCCATTCGGTGTTGGCCTTCATGCCGGCGGTCGGGAAATGACCGTAGCTGGGCTTGTAGCCGACAATGCCGCAGAAGGCCGCCGGCCGGATCACCGAGCCGCCGGTCTGCGTGCCGGTGGCCAGCACGATCTGGAAGTCGGCCACGCCGGCCGCCGAGCCCGACGACGAGCCACCCGGCGTATGGGCAGGGTTGTGCGGATTGCGGGTCGGACCGGGATGGCGGTTGGCGAACTCGGTGGTCACCGTCTTGCCGAGCAGGATCGCGCCGGCGTCCCTGGCCAGCGCGATGGTGGCCGCGTCGGCCAGCGGCTGGTGCGTCTTGTAGATCGGCGAGCCGTAGGTCGTGGGCTGGTCGTGCGAATCGATGATGTCCTTCACGCCCATCGGGATGCCGTGCAGCAAGCCCTTGCGTGGGCCGCGATCGAGCACCCTGGCGCGTTCGAGGGCAGCATCGCGGGCGAGATGCGACCACGCGAGCACGTCACCGTCGCGCTTGTCGATGCGGTCGAGATGGGCGCGCACGATGGCTTCGGCCGTCACCGCGCCGGAGTCGATCTGTTGCGCGAGTTCGGTGGCGGTGAGCGTGTTGGGCGTGGGCATGGACGCCATCATGACAGCAAGAAGCATGCCGCCCAAATGCTGGCGCACTTCATGCTTCGTGTATCGGAACTCTGGAGGTTCCGCATGATCACCCGTCGCGCCGCCCTGCTCGCCAGCGCCGCCATTCCTTTTGCTGCCACGGCGCTCCCGCGTTCTGCGGTGGCGCAACAGCCTTCGACCCTGCGCATCGCCATGACGCTGGCCGACATTCCGGCGACCGACGGCGCGCCCGACCAAGGCACCGAGGGCATTCGCTTCATGGGCTACACGCTCTACGACCCGCTGGTGGCATGGGACCTGTCCTCGGCGACGGCGCCAGCCAAGCTGGTGCCCGGCCTCGCCACCAAGTGGTATCAGGACCCGGCCGATTCGACGAAATGGATCTTCGAGCTGCGCCAGGGCGTAAAATTCCACGACGGTTCGGACTTCAACGCCGACGCGGTGATTTTTACGCTAGAGCGGGCGCTCAACGACAAGTCGCCGGCCTTCGATCGCCTCGGACGCGGCGTGCTGATCGCCTCGCTGTGGCCACTCGTCGGCTATCGCAAGATCGACGACTACAAGGTCGAAATGCAAACCAAGGGCATCGACACGCTGATGCCGCTGCTGCTGAACCGCGTGCCGATCGCCAGCCCCGCCAACTTCGAGAAGGTCGGCCGCGACTGGCAGGCCTACAGGAAGTCCCCTTCGGGGACGGGCCCGTGGAAGATGAAGGCATGGACACCGCGCGAGCGCGCCGAGCTCGAACGCAACACCGACTACTGGAACAAGGACCGCATCCCCAGGAGCGAGCGCATGGTGCTGCTGCCGATCCCCGACGTCTCGACACGGACGGCGGCGCTGCTGTCGGGCCGCGTCGACTGGATCGAGGCGCCCGCTCCCGATTCGCTCGACAAGCTGCGCGCCGGCGGCTGCAAGATCGAAACCAACGCCATCCCGCACATGTGGCCCTACACGCTGAACCTGTTGCCGGGCCAGGCCACCGCCGACATCCGCGTGCGCAAGGCGATGAACCTCGCGATCGACCGCGACTCGATGGTGAAGTTGCTGGGCGGGCTCGCTGCACCCGCGGTCGGCTGCGTGCCTTCCGATCATCCCTGGTTCGGCACACCCTCGTTCAAGATCAGGTACGACCCGGCCGAGGCCAGGAAGCTGATGGCCGAGGCGGGTTATGGGCCGCAGAAGCGGCTCAAGATCAAGGTCGCGATCTCGACCTCGGGCTCGGGCCAGATGTATCCGCTGATCATGAACGAGTTCATCCAGCAGCAGTTCGCCGAGATCGGCATCGACATGGAGTTCCAGGTCATGGACTGGAACGCGCTTCTGAACACGATGCGTCAGGGCGCCAAGTCGCCGGAGGGCAGCCAGCTCGGCGCCATCAACGTGAGCTGGAACACGATGGATCCGCACAATGCCTTCATGCGCTTCGTCGACAGCCAGTTGGTGCCGCCCAAGGGCTCGAACTGGGGCTACATCAACGATCCCGAATTCGACAAGCTTTGTGCCGAGGCCCGCACGACGGCCGACCCGGCGGCGCTCGACAAGGTGCTGGCCAAGATCAACACGCGCATGGTCGACGAGGCGGTGTTCGTCTGGGTGGTGCACGACGTGTGGCCGAACGCCATCTCGGCCAAGGTGAAGGGCTACGTCCACCCCAAGAGCTGGTACGTCGACTTTTCACCCGTCACGGTGGGTTAGAGGCGGACGGTCAGAGGCGGGCGGCTAGCGCCTGCCAGACCCGCTCGGGCGTGGCCGGCATGTCGATCGTCGTCACACCGGCGGGCCTGAGCGCGTCCAGGATGGCAGCCATGATCGTCTGCGGCGCCGCGATGCAGCCCGCCTGCCCCGAGCCTTTGACGCCCAGCGGATTGGCGGCGGTCGGCCGCTCGATCAGCTCGATGTCGAACGACGGAAAGTCGTCGGCGCGCGGCAGGGCATAGTCCATCAGCGAGCCGCTGAGCAGCTGGCCGGACTCGGGATCGTAGACAGTGCGCTCCGTCATCGCCTGGCCAATGCCTTGCGCGATACCGCCCTGCACCTGGCCCTCGGTCAGCATCGGGTTGATCAGGCGGCCATAGTCGTCGACCACGGTATAGCGCAGCAGTTCGCACCCGCCGGTCTCGGGATCGATCTCGACCTCGGCCACGTGGCAGCCGCTCGGAAAGGTGAAGACGTCGGTGATGTTCAGCACGTGCTCGCCCAGTCCCGGCGTCATGCCGTCGGGCAGGTTCGCACCATCCTGGGCACTTCTGGCAAGTGCCGGAAGATCGATGCCGCGATCGGTGCCGCGCACGGTAAAGCGGCCGCTGTCATAGTCGAGGTCATCCCCCGACGCCTGCAGCAGATGCGCCGCCAGCCGCCGCGCCTTCGCGAGAGCGGCGTCCATCGCCTTCACGAGCGCGGCACCGCCCATGTGCATCGAGCGCGCACCGCCATGGCCCGCACCACTCTTCACCTGACGCGTATCGGCCTGCACATAGCGGAAGGCGCCGATCGGCAGGCCGAGATGTCCGGAGGCGATCTGCGCGAAGGACGTCTCGTGGCCCTGGCCGTTGGACTCGGTGCCGAGCGCAATCGTCACCGCGCCGTCCGGTTCGAAGCGGACCTCGGCGCCTTCGTTGGGCGCTCCACGCGAGGTTTCGAGGAAGCAGCCGACGCCGATGCCAAGCAGCCGGCCGCGCGCCTTAGCGGCAGCGCGCCGCGCCTCGAACCCTTTGGTATCGGCGCGCACCACGGCGGCATCGAGATTGGCCACGAAGCCGCCCGAGTCGATCGTGAGGCCCATGGCGGTCTTGTGCGGGAACGAGGCGATCAGGTTCTGCCGCCTCAAGTCGGACGGGTCGCGGCCGATCACACGCGCCGCCGCCTCGATGGCGCGCTCGGTGATGTAGTTGGCCTCGGGCTTGCCGGCGCCGCGGTAGGCATCCACCGGCACCGTGTTGGTGAAGGCGCCGCGCACGTCGACGGCGATCGAGGGAATGTCGTAGACGCCGCCGTGCGCCGTCGAGGCGGCAATGGCCGATGCCCCGGGCCCGTTGCCCGACAGATAGGCGCCGAGGTTGGCGACCATGGCAATGTCCAGTGCCAGGATACGACCCGTCGCATCGAGCGCGATCCTGGCCGAGGCCTCGATGTCGCGGCCCTGCGCGCCGGACACGAACTCTTCGGCGCGGTCGGCGACCCAGCGCACCGGCCGGCCGAGCTTGCGCGCCGCCCACAGCAGAAGCACCCATTCGGGATAGAGGAAGTTCTTCATCCCGAAGCCGCCGCCGACGTCGGGCGCATGAAGCTGGATACGCTCGGGCGGCACCTTGAACACGAACTCGGCGAGCTGGCGGCGGATGCCGTGCAGCCCCTGCCCTGTCAACTCGAGGTCCATCGTGTCGGTCGCCGCGTCATAGCGGGCGATGCCGGCACGCGGTTCGAGCGGCACCACGATGACGCGGTTGTTCATCACCTCGATGGCGACGACATGGGCCGCGTCCTTCATGATCTGCGCCACGGCCGCGTGGTCGCCCTTCTGGAGATGGAAGGCAAGGTTGCCCGGCGCCTGATCCCAGAGCGTCGGCGCGCCGCCTGCGAGCGCCGCCCTGCCATCGACGACCGCCGGCAAGGACTCGTAGTCGACCTCGATCAGCTCGGCCGCCTCGCGCGCGGCCTCGAGACTGTCGGCCACGACGAACGCCACCGGATCGCCGACATGGCGCACGCGTCCATCCGCCAGCGCGGGGCGCGGCGGCACGATCAGCGGCTTCACGGCCGCCAGGCAAGGCAACGGCCCGAGCCCATCCGCCGCAAGATCGGCCGCGGTGGCGACCAGACGTACCCCGGGCAGCGCGGCAGCCGGCGCGACGTCGATCCGCTTGATCAGCGCGTGGGCGTGCGGCGAGCGCAAGACGTAGCTCTGCAACGCGCCGACCGCGTCGATGTCTTCGACATAACGGCCACGTCCCAGCAGGAAGCGCGCATCTTCTAGACGCCGGACCGAACGTCCGGGCTGGCTGCCGTCGGCCATCTAGCAGGCCCCTCTCATGGACATGGCCGTGGCGGTCGCCGCCGGACCCGGCTGGCCGTCGTGATCGAGCAGCGTCTGCACGAGCTTGCGGAACTGCGTCGGACCGGCATCGAGGCTGGTCGGCAGCATGCGGCGTGTGGGATCGAGATCGATCAACTTTTGCTGGGCTTCGATGATTGCCTTGTCCTCGTTAAAGGCCGCCTCGACGACGGCAAAGAGCCGGCCGACGCGATCCTGGTCGATGTCGGCGCTGCGTGCACCGGCGGCGTAGAAGTAGCGTGACGTACGATTGCTCATCGGCGTTACCGCCTGGTCGTCGTAGCGCAGGAAGAGCGGCGGCTCCGACGGCGCCGCGCCCTTGCAGCGCTCGGCCGTCCCGACCGGATAGAAGGAAGTGCGCAGCAGGAAGATACCCGGGAAGAGAAAGTCGTAGCTGTTCCACAGGTCGAGCGTGTCGCCCCAGCGCTTCATGAAGCCGCGCGATGGCTGGCCACGCAACCAGCGTTCTACACGCAAGCCGCGCTCGAGCGGCAGGATGCGTGGACGCTCGTCGGCCCATTGCGGCATGTCGAGGCCCAGCGTCTTCTCGTGCGCGAAGCTCAAATGGGAAAGGTCGAGCAGGTTGTCATCGATCAAAAGATAGTGCGCGGCATAGTCCATCTGGCCGCTCTGCATGCAATAGGCGGGATCGTCGAGCCGCACCGAACCGGGGATCGACGCCGGATCGGCCAGGGCCGCCTCGCCCATCCAGACCCAGATCCAGCCGCCGCGTTCGACGGCGGGATAGCGCCGCACGAAGGCGCTTTGCGGAATGAGCTTCTGGCCGGGAATTTCCACGCAGCGCCCATCTGGCGCGAACTTGAGCCCGTGATACATGCAGCGCAGGTCGTCCTGTTCGAGCCGGCCCATGGAGAGCGGCGCGAAGCGGTGGCAGCAGCGATCCTCCAGCGCCACGACCTCGCCATCGGTCTTGCGATAGAGCGCCAGCGGCTGCTCGATGATCAGGCGGGCCTCGATACGGCCGGGCGCCAGGTCATGCGACCAGCCGGCGACATACCAGGCATTGTTGACCCACATATGATCCTCCCGGACCCTCTCGCCGAATCCTCTCGTTGTCGGCCAGCATACACCCCAACCAGCATACACCATTGACGAACCGGAGCGACCGTCCGACGCTCGGCGCCTGTGGCTCACGCCTAAAACACCGGAGGAACCATGATCGATCTGCACTACTGGCCGACACCCAACGGCAAGAAGGTCACCATCCTGCTCGAAGAGCTGGGCATGCCCTACAAGATCGTGCCCGTGAACATCGGACGCGGCGACCAGTTCAAGGACGAGTTCCTGGAGATGAACCCCAACCACCGCATGCCGGTGATGGTCGATCACGAGCCGACAGGTGGCGGCAAGCCGATCGTCATCTTCGAGTCGGGCGCCATCATGATGTACATCGCCGAAAAGGGCGGGAAGTTCTATCCGCAGGACGTCCGCACCCGCTACGACGTGAACCAGTGGCTGATCTGGCAGATGGCCAACCAGGGGCCGAAGTCCGGCGAGTGCGGCCACTTCCGGCGCGTCGATCAGGCGACGGAAGGCGACCAGAAGTACGCCATCACCCGCTTCACCGACGAGGTGAACCGCCTCTACGGCGTGCTCAACAACCGGCTTCATAAGCACAAGTATCTCGCCGGCGACCAGTACACGATCGCCGACATGATCTGTTACCCGTGGACCATCAACTGGAAGTTCCAGGGCCAGGACATCGAGGAGTTCAAGTATTTCAAGCGCTGGTTCGAGGAACTGGGCGCCCGCCCCGCCGTCCAGAAGGGCATGGCGGTCGGCGCCGACCTCTCGGTCGAGCGCGACAAGCTGCCGCCCGAGGAACAGGCCCGCATCCGCAAGATGATGTACAACCAGCGCGCCCGGCCGGTTCCTGCCTAGACCGGACCGTAAGCGGCAGGGAACTCGGCGATGTCGAGAGTCGGCACGCCGGGCACCCGGACGAGCCGGCTTTCGTGGCGGCCGTCGGGCTCGAGCAGGTGCTCGACATAGCCCACTTCCTTGACGCCGTAGCGCGGCTGGCGCGTGTCGGGGATGACGAACGCGGTCGACGTGCCCCATACATGGCGCACGCCGGCCGACCAGGTCTCGCGATACTGATGAACATGGCCGCAGGCGACGAAGGCCGGCACCGTGCTGCCGAGCGACATCAGCAACAGCCGGCGCGGCACGGGATTGATGAAGCGGCCGGTGATCGCCTGCTCGTCGGCCGTCTGGTCGAACAGCGGCTTGTGGATGAACAGCGCCAGCCGGCGCCGGCCGAGGCTCGCAATCGCCGTCGCGATATCGTCTTCCTGATGCTCGGCGGCATCGAGGTTGCTGCCCAGAAGCTGCGCGTTGATGCCGAGCAATCGCCATCCGGGAATGTCCAGCGTCCACCAGTCGGCGCCGAAATGGCTGAGGTAGCGCGCGCGGCGAACGGTATCGATCGCACCTTCGCCATGCGCCGGCGAATCCTGACTGTCTCCGAGGTCGTGGTTACCGGGCAGGAATCGCGTCGGCAGGCCGAGACCGTCGTGCAGGACGCGCGCCGTTGCGAGATCGGAATCGTTCGACGCCCCATCGAGGGAAATATCGCCGGTGTTCAGCACCAGGTCCGGGCCGCTGGCGCGCAGCGCCTCGCCGATGCGCACGAAATTGTCGACGAAGAAGGGTTTGTCGTCGCTGAGGTGGGTGTCTGAAATCTGGGCAATGCGGAAAGTCATGCCGCCAAGCCTAGGCGCGGTTTGTTTCAGAACGGCGAATGCACCGGGGCCGGACTATGGCCGCGACGACAGCGGCGGCGCCACCTCTTCGAGCGGGCGGCACTCGGCCGCCACGCCGAGCTTCAAGGTCACGAGGGCGGCAACGATCATCGTCCCGGCCCCCAGCAGGTAGCCGGCGACGATATCGCCGCGGTTGCCGCTCTCGATCAGCACGCCGAACAGCCACGGTCCGCCGACGCCGCCCAGAAGCGTGCCGAAGGCATAGAACAACGCAATGGTGAGGGCGCGGATTTCGAGCGGGAAGCATTCGCCCACCGTAAGATACGCCGCGCTCGCCGCGGCCGAGGCGAAGAAGAAGACAATGCTCCACATCGCCGTCTGCGTCGTGGCGTCGAGCTGGCCGGCCGCAAAAAGCCAGGCGGTGCCCGCCAGCAACAGGCCCGACAGGCCATAGGTCGCCGTGATCATCGGCTTGCGGCCGAGCGTGTCGAACAGCGGACCGAGCAGCAGCGGGCCCAGGAAGTTGCCGACGGCAAACGGCAGGATGTAGAGCCCGACCCGATCGGCCGGCACATCGTAGAAGCGCGTCAGCACCAGCGCGTAGGTGAAGAAGATGGCGTTGTAGATGAAGGCCTGCGATGCCATCAGCACCAAACCCCACGCCGTGCGGCCGGGATAGTCGCGCAGCAACGTGCGCGCCACGGAAACCAGCGTCGTCTTGTGCCGGTCGCCGAGCGCCAGGGTCGCGGTGACGGGCGACAGGGTCACGCGCTCGCTCGCCATGATGCGCGCTTCGATCCCCGCCATGACCCGCTCCGACTCCTGCGGCTGGCCATGGATCATCAGCCAGCGCGGACTCTCGGGCAGGAAGCGGCGCAGATAGAGGATCACCAGCCCGAGCACCGCCCCGCTGCCGAACGCCACCCGCCAGCCGAGATCGGGGCCGAGCACCGCGGGATCGAGCAACCACACCGACAGCACGGCACCGCCCGCCGCACCGACCCAGAAGCTGCCGTTGATGGCGAGGTCGATGCGGCCGCGCAGCCGGGCCGGGATCAGTTCCTGGATTGCCGAGTTGATGGCGGCGTACTCGCCACCGATGCCCGCGCCCGTGAGAAACCGGAACAGCATGAAGCTCGCGAAATCCCATGAGAGGGCCGTGGCCGCCGTCGCCACGAGATAGACGCCGAGGGTGACGTTGAACAGTTTCTTGCGGCCGAGCTTGTCGGTGAGATGGCCGAAGAACAGCGCCCCCAGCACGGCACCGGCGAGGTAGGCGCTGCCGGTAAGACCGACCTGCTCGGCGGTGAGGTGGAGTCGCGGGCTGGTCTGCAAGGCAGCCGCCACCGAGCCCGCGAGAGTCACCTCGAGGCCGTCCAGAATCCAGGTGATGCCGAGCGCCACCACGACGAGCCGATGGAAGCGGCTCCACGGCAAGCGGTCGAGGCGTGCCGGAATGTCGGTCTCGGTCGCTTGGGTATGGGCCGCGCGTTCAATAACCATACTGATCGAAGCAGTAACGCCCGGCGATGAAGGGCGTTCCTTGCTGCAACGCAGGCCTGCCGGTGGTGCGGTGGCTCCGACCCGGCCCGGCGACTATCATGGCGAGATGAGCGACAACACCATGGCGGCGGGCGTCGCGCCCACCGCGTCACCGGCGGCCACTGCCGCCATATCGGCTTCCGCCAACAGCACGACCTTCGCGGTCATCCTCTCGCTCAGCTTCTGCCACCTGCTGAACGACATGATGCAGTCGCTGGTGCCGGCGCTCTATCCGATCCTGAAAGATTCATACGCACTGAGTTTCGGCCAGATCGGCCTGATTACGCTCGCCTTCCAGTGCACCGCCTCGATGCTGCAGCCGGTCGTGGGCATGTACACCGACCGCAAGCCCCAGCCCTATTCCCTGATGGTCGGCATGGGCTTCACCCTGGTCGGCCTGCTGCTGATGTCGCGGGCGGATACCTATCCGCTGATCCTGTTCGCCGCCGCCCTGATCGGCATGGGATCCTCGGTGTTTCATCCCGAGGCCTCGCGGGTGGCGCGCATGGCGGCGGGCGGTCGCTATGGCCTGGCGCAGTCGCTGTTCCAGGTCGGCGGCAACATGGGCTCCGCCGCGGGCCCGCTGCTGGCGGCCTTCATCGTCGTCCCGGCCGGCCAGCAGAGCATCGTGTGGTTCTCGGGCGCCGCTTTCGTGGCCATGGCCGTGCTGTTCCAGGTCGGCGGCTGGTACAGTCGGCGTCGAGCTGAATCGAAAGTCGCCGCGAAACCGGCGGCACGCAGCAAAGCGGGTGCTCCAACTACCTCGCCCCTGTCTCGCCGCCGCGTCGGGTTCGCGATTGCGATTCTGGTGGCGCTGCTGTTCTCCAAGAACGTTTATAGCGCCAGCCTCGGCAGCTACTTCACCTTCTATCTGATCTCGAAATTCGGCATCGAGGTCCAGACCGCGCAACTCTTCCTTTTCGCCTTCCTGGTCGGCATCGTCATGGGCACCATTGCCGGCGGCATCGTGGGCGACAAGGTCGGCCGCATCCCGGTGATGTGGTTCTCGATCGTGGGCGCGCTGCCCTTCGCCCTGATGCTGCCTTACGCCAACCTGTTCTGGACCGGCGTGCTCGCGGTCGCGGTGGCGATGATCATGGCCTCGGCCTTCTCGGCCATCCTGGTCTATGCCCAGGAGCTGCTGCCCGGCCGCGTCGGGCTGGTGTCCGGCATGTTCTTCGGCTTCTCCTTCGGCCTGGGCGGCCTCGGCGCCGCAGCCCTTGGCCAGCTCGCGGACATGACCAGTATCGACATCGTCTACAAGGCGACGCCGTTCCTGCTCCTGCTCGGCCTGCTGACGGCGTTCCTGCCGCGTCATCCCGGCCGGCCGGCGTAAGCCTTCACCGAAGACCGGGGCGCGTTCTCATACGTCAGGAAGCTTGAATGCCCCGTGCACGCCTGCGCGATCTCGGTCTCAAAGTCGGAGCTCTACCGCCCGGACCACTCAACGCCATTACCGATGTGGCGGGCGTCAAAGTGGGTTACTCGACCGTCATCCAGGACAGACCGCGCATTGCCCGGACGGGGATCACCGCCATCTGGCCGCGCGGACAGGAAATCTGGACCGACTACGTCTTCGCCGGCACGTTCTCCTTCAATGGCAACGGCGAAATGACCGGCCTTCCGTGGCTCGCCGAGCAGGGCCTGCTCGGTGCGCCGATCGGGATCACCAACACCTATCAGGTCGGAATCGTCCGTGACGCCATCACAGCCCTGGCGGTTCGCGATGGCGCTTCCCAGGCCTTTCATCTGCCCGTCGTCGCCGAGACCTACGATGGCTGGCTGAGCGACATCCAAGGATTCCCACTGACGCAGGAGCACGCGTTTGCTGCGTTCGACAGCGCGGTCGGCGGCTGCGCTATCGCCGAAGGCAATGTTGGCGGCGGCACCGGCATGATCTGTCATGAATTCAAAGGTGGGACCGGCACGGCATCGCGCGTCGTTGTCGAGAATGGCGAACGCTATACGGTCGGCGCGCTGGTGCAGGCGAATTATGGCGCGCGTGATCTGCTACGCGTGGACGGCGTGCCGGTCGGTCGGGAAATCGGACCGGAGGTGGTGCCGGCTCATCGCTCGGGCATAAGTGCTGCCCCGCCATCAGCCACGGAAGGTTCCATCATCGTCGTTCTGGCGACCGACGCGCCCCTCATTCCGATCCAATGCCAGCGGCTTGCCCGCCGGGCCACGACAGGACTTTCGTGGGTGGGCGGCATCGGCGCGAATGGAAGCGGCGACATCTTCATCGCATTCTCGACGGCCAATCACATCGGCCAGAACGACAGGATCAGCAACGTGAAGATGCTGGCGCCCGACGCGATGACGAGCCTCTTCCGAGCGGCGGCCGAGGCAACCGAAGAGGCGATCCTGAACGCAATGTGCATGGCCGAGACCATGTCCGGCCGGGAAGGCCGCACCATCCACGCCCTGCCGCTCGACCTCCTGCAAGAGGTGATGCGGAGATACCGGCCCGACCAACGCGCGTAAGCGTTGCGTTAGCCCTAGGCGAGACCTGCAGCCACAATCCTTCCGGCGTCGGCGATCACCGCGCTACGCGCTTCGTCCGAGATCGTCGAGCCGGTGAAGTAGACCGTAACCAGGATCGGCGCCCCGGCCGGCGGCCAGGCGATGGCGACGTCGTTGGCGGATCCGTTGCCGCCGGTCCCCGTCTTGTCGCCGACCCGCCAGTGGGTCGGCAGGCCGGCCCGCAGCCGCTTGTCGCCGGTCTTGTTGGCCACCAGCCAGGCAATGAGCTGATCGCGCGATCCGGCTGACAACGCATTGCCGACAAGGAGGCGCTGCATGGTGCCCAGCATGGCGGCGGGCGAGGTCGTGTCGCGCGGGTCGCCGGGCGTCCCCTCGTTGAGCTCGGTCTCGATGCGGTCGAGGCGTGTGATCCCGTCGCCCAACGTGCGTGCGTAGGCCGTCAACGCCAGTGGGCCACCGAAGCTCGCCAGCAGCAGGTTGCCCGCCGTGTTGTCGCTCAGCGTCACCGCGGCATCGCAGATTTCCGCCATCGACATGCCCTCGGGTCCGACGTGATCCTTGGTCACCGGCGAATAGGTGACGAGGTCACTCTTGGAGAAGATGACGCGGCGATCGAGCTGTTCGTCGCCACGATCGACGCGCGCCAAGACGAAGGCCGCGGCGAGAAACTTGAAAGTGCTGCACAGCGGGAAGCGCTCATCGGCGCGGTGGCCAAACTGGCGCCCGTTCCTCGTATCCAGCGCCGACACGCCGAGGCGGCCACCATTGCGTCGCTCGAGGTCGGCGAGCCGCGACGCGACATCGTCGGCGAAAGCCGGCAGTGCCAGCAATGATCCGGCAAACACCACGCGACGCGTTATCGACACAGCCATGTTCTCTCCGTGTTGGGGCGAGACCTGACTATTTCGCGAATATGGCGATAGAGTGAGCGCCTTGGGATCAGGGAGGCTGACGCGGATGAAGGATTTTGCAGGCAGGATCGCCGTCATCACCGGCGGCGGCACCGGCATGGGCCGCGAACTCGCCCGGCAGCTGATTGCCGAGGGCTGCAACATCGCGCTGTGCGACGTCTCGGCCGCCGCGATGGAAGAGACGCGGCGGCTCTGTACCGCCGATGGCCTACGCCAGGGCCAGCGCATCACCGCCCATGTGGCGGACGTCGCCGACCCCGTTCAGGTGCGCGGCTTTCGCGATGCCGTCGCACGCGACCAGGACACCGACCGCATCCATCTGCTGTTCAACAATGCCGGCATCGGCGGCGGCGGCAGCCTCATCGTCAACGGCCAGGACGAGTGGGAACGGACCTTCAACGTCTGCTGGGGCGGCGTCTACAACTGTACCCGCGCCTTCATGCCCCTGCTGCAGAAGGCCGATGCCGGCCACATCATCAACACCAGCAGCGTCAACGGTTTCTGGGCCGCCATCGCCCCCCACATCCCGCAGACGGCCTATGCGGCGGCTAAGTTCGCGGTCAAGGGTTTCACCGAGGCGCTGATCACCGATCTCCGCATCAACGCCCCACACATCAAGTGTTCGGTGGTGATGCCGGGCCACATCGGCACCTCGATCGTGGCCAACTCGCGCAAGGTCCAGAGCGGTAACGATTCGGACGTCATGACGCCCAAGGAAATCGCCCAGGCCCGGGCACGCATCGCCTCGATGGGCCGGGACGCCACGGCGCTGTCCGACGACGACGTGCGCAAGATCGTGACCGACCGCGCCAAGCGCTTCCTCGAGGAAGCGCCGACATCGGCCGCCGAGGCCGCACGGATCATCCTCGACGGTGTCAGGAACGAACGCTGGCGGATCCTGGTGGGCCGAGACGCCGAGCAGCTCGATGCCCGGGTGCGCGCCGCCCCCGAGCGCGCCTACGAGCCCGACTTCTTCGCAAGCTTCGAAGCAGAGGCCGGCTGGCGCCTCGGCCGCTGAGGCCTCAGCGCGCGGAGCTTTTAAGCACCCGATCGACCATGCGCGGCGCCATGCCGAGATAGTTCGCGGGATCGGTCAGGCGGTCGAGCGCCGACCGATCGAGATGCTTGGTGATCTCGGGCACCTTGGCCAAAGCGTCGGCCAGTTCCCCGCCACTCTCGGCCACTGTCCGGCAGGCCGTATAGACGACGTCGTGCGCCTGCTGGCGGCCAAGGAACGGCGCCAGACCCATCATCACCGCCTCGGCCACAATCAGGCCCTTGGACATGGCGAGGTTGGCGGCCATGCGGCGCTCGTCGACAATCAGGCCACCCAGTGCCGTCTTCGCCTGATGGAGTGCGCCGGCGGTCAGCACGAAGCTTTCGGGCACCGCCATCCATTCGGCATGCCACGGGCCGGTCGCGCGTTCGAAGTCCTGCACCATGGCATCGAGCATCAGCCCGGCATGCTGGCGCACCGCCTTGCCGGCGGCCAGCATCAGCTCGGAGGAGATCGGGTTGCGCTTCTGCGGCATGGTCGACGAGGCGCCGCGGCCGGTGACGAACGGCTCGTAGACTTCGGCGAATTCGGTCGAGGCCATGATCATCACGTCGAGCGCGATCTTGCCCAGAGAGCCGGTGACCAGGGCGAGGAAATTGACGGCTTCGGCGAAGCCGTCACGGGCCACGTGCCAGGTCGAGGCAGGCTCGGCGAGACCGAGCTCGGCACACAAGGCTGCCTGAACCTCGAGACCCTTGTCGCCCAGCGACGCCAGAGTGCCGGCGGCGCCGGCGAACTGGCCGACCAGCACGCGCGGCTTCAACTGTTCCAGACGCTCAGCATGGCGGTCGAACATGGCGAGCCAGATCGCCACCTTGTAGCCGAAGGTGATGGGCAGCGCGTGCTGCAGATGAGTGCGGCCGGCCATCGGCGTGTCGCGATGTTTTCGCGCCAGACTTGCCAGGATGCCGCGCAGGGCCGCGAGGTCCTCGCCCACGATGCGCAGTCCCTCGCGCAGTTGGAGAACGACGGCGGTATCCATGATGTCCTGGGTGGTGGCGCCCCAATGGACGAAACGGCCTGATTCGCCGCACTGCTTGGCGAGCTGATGGACCAGCGGCAGGATCGGATAGCCCACGATGTCGGTCTCGCGGCGCAGATGGTCGTAGTCGAGGGTCGTGGCGTCGCTCCGCCGCGCGATCTCTTCCGCGGCAGCCGTCGGGATGACGCCGCAGCGCGCTTCCGCCTTGGCCAGCGCCACTTCGACCTCGACACAGCGCCCGATGAAGGCCGTATCGGAGAAGACCGCGCGCATGCCGGGCGTCCCGAAGGCATCGCGGAACAGGATCGAATCCAGCACCGTCGTGGAACTCTGGAAGGCGGCCATCACATCTGCTCCTCTGCGAAACGATCGACCCATACCCTATTGCGGAACAACCCTCGCCGGGAAAAATTAAGAAGAAACGAACACACTGGGAGTTGGGCAACATGAGCACGATGCAAAGACGCGCGATCCTGGGTTTCTCTCTCGCCGTGCCGGTTCTGGCGAAGCAGGCATTCGCCGCCGATTATCCGACGCGGCCGATCCGCATCATCGTTCCCTATGCGCCGGGTGGTGGCGCCGATGCCGTGGCGCGCGTGCTGGCGCGCAAGGTCGGCGAAAGCGTCGGCCAGACGGTCGTGGTCGAGAACAAGGGTGGCGCCGGCTCCATTCTCGGAACCGACATGGTGGCCAAGGCGGAGCCCGATGGGTACACGCTGCTGCTCGGCCAGTCCGGGCCGATCTCGATCAATCCGGCGGTCTACAAGTCCCTGCCCTACGATCCGGCGAAGGATTTTGCGCCGATCACCATGACGAATTCCTACCCTTACGTGCTGGTCGTGAACCCCAACCTGCCGGCCAAGACGCTTCAGGAGTTCGTGGCGCTGGGCAAGCGCGAACCCGGCAAGATGAACTACGGCACGACAGGCGTCGGCGCTGCCAATCACCTCGTGAGCGAGCTGTTCTGCGCCAAATCAGGACTCAAGATGACCCACATCCCCTATCGTGGAACGGCGCTCGCGGTGGCCGATCTGGTCGTCGGACAGGTGACGATGGTGTTCGGCGATCCGGTGACCGTGCTGCCGCACATCAACGCCGGCCGGCTGAACGCGCTCGCCGTGACCAGCCCGCAGCGATCGCCTGTCGCCCCGCAGATTCCGACCATGGCCGAAAGCGGCTATCCCGACATCGACGCGGTGGCCTGGCACGGCATCCTGGCGCCCGCCAGGACGCCGCCTGACATCATCAAGAAGCTCAACGCGGAGTTCGTGAAGGCCCTGCAGGATCCCTCGGTCAAGTCGTTGCTCGACAACCAGGCGATGCAAGTGGTGGGCGATACGCCGGAACAGTTTGCAGCCTTCCTTCGCAAGGACTCGGCAACCTGGAACGCCGTGGCAGCGATGGCGAACGTCTCGGTGGAATAGCGCAGGCGGCAGACGGCGGTGCGCTTGACCCGTTCTAAGCCCGGGTCTTGGCCTCGCTTATTGAGGCTCGCCGAGGAAGCGCCGGGCGTTACCCGATAGCAGAAGTTCCTGGTCCGCCGGCGCGAGGCCCAGCGCCTCGACGGCGCCAACCGGATCGCGCTCCTCGATCAGGAAGGGATGGTCGGTGCCGACGCAGAGCTGCGTCTTGCCGAAGCGCTCGATCAGAAATCCGAGTGTGTCCTTGTCGTAGACCAGCGTGTCGTAGAACAGGCGGCGCGCCTGCGCGGCGGGCGCTTCGGGTACCTTCTCCTTCATGCCGGGCATCAGCTTCCAGCCGTGCATCAGGCGCGGCAGGACGAGCGCGAACACGCCGCCGCCATGGCTGAAGGCGATACGCAGCCTGGGATGCCGGCCGATGATGCCGCCCATGATCAGCGAAGCGATGGCCGTTGCCGTCTCGCAGGGAAACAGAACCAGCGACGGCGGCGCCGGCCCGATCAGCCGGTCGGTCGCGGCAGGATGGAGCGCGTGGACGAAGATCGCGGCGTCCAGCGCCTCGGCGGCTTGGAAGAACGGCGCGAAGCGCGGATCGGCGATCGAGATGCCGTTGACGTTGGTGCCGATCTCGACGCCGCGGAATACGCCCGATTTCATCAGATGCTCGAGTTCCCGTACAGCGAGGTCGGGATCCTGCAGAGGCACCATGCCCAAACCCGAGAAGCGGCCGGCGCCGTCAGCCACCATCGCTGCGATGGTATCGTTGACGTGCCGGCCGAGCGCCTGCGCGTCTTCGGGCTCGAGCCAGTAGGACAACAGCTCGGGCATCGGCGACAGCACCTGACAGCCGACGCGCGACGCCTCCATTACCTCGAGCCGGCGCTCGATGCTCCAGCATTCATCGCTTACCGTGCGGAACACCTTGCCGGCGATCATGACATTGCAATGCCGGCAGTCGTGTCCCGGCGCCATGGACGGCCAGCGCACACCGGCATGGCGTCCGGCATAGGCCGGGAAGCTTGCCGGCACGATATGGGTGTGAATATCGACCGCCCCTGCAGCCATCGCCAGCGATCCTCCCCGCAAGGTCATTCTGCTGCATCCTGATGCTGCACATCGCCGAAAGCAAAGAGGTCGCATGAAGTTCAAGGACAAGGTGGCGCTGATCGCCGAGCAGGTCCGGACGCAGGAACACGAATGGAATGGGGAAGTGTCTACCTATGGCGACAGCAAGTGTCCGCCGGTCGCCACGCAGGCTGCGGAGTGCGCTAAGCCATTGATCCGAATGGTGCCCAGGGGCGGAGTCGAACCACCGACACTGCGATTTTCAGATGCAGCCATTGCTCATATATTTCCGCTATTTAGAGCCCGGCAGAAGCGTCTAGCAACGCCAAAGGCTGATCTCTTTGTCCAACCGATGGCACACCATCAGCCGGATCGTCCGACCTTCCCATCCCTGTCTTGACTGGCGGAATTTCGTTGCCCGCCCCCGGCCTTGTGCCTAACGTCGACGGCAAGGTCCCACCGAGGACCACCGTCCCGTTCAAAGCGGGCGATGACTGACAGGGAGGCAACAATGATTTCAAAGACGATCGATCGTCGTCGTTTTGCCGGCGTGACCGCACCACACAACATCAGCGAGCAAGATTAGGCCCAGGCCATCCAAGCCCGGATGATCGTCCGCCATTTCGAGAGCGGAGCCATGGAAAAGTGCTCGTCTGGGTGACCGCGGAGTTCGAAGGCTTCTCGCGTAACTGAGCGCGCCAGGCAGTGCGCATTCGATGGACGCCACCCTCGGGCGGCTTTCGGACACGCGACACAACGATCGCAAAAATCGCGACGCGACCATTCCGAAATTGCAGGTAGGGCCTTGTAGAAACGGGCCGACGGGAGGCAAGAATGGGTGGAGAGACAAGAATCGGCTCGTCCGACCGACGCCGCAGCAAGAACTCGCATGGCAAGGCGCCATCCAGCCTCACCCGTCGCGGGTTGCTCGCGCTTTCGGCGCTGGGGATCATCGCCGCCGAACAGGGCGCGGCACTGGGCGCGAGCCCGGAGGGACAATTGACCTGGGCGGTGCATTTTTCGCTGGCACCCACCTGGTTCGACCCGGCGGAGACGCCGGGGATGATCACGCCCTTCCTGCTGATGTACGCCCTGCACGACGCCATGGTGAAGCCGATGCCCGGCAACGCCGCCCAGCCGTGCCTGGCGGAAGCAGTGAAGATGGCGCCGGGCGGGCTCAGCTATGAATTCACCGTGCGCGCGGGAGCGAAGTTCCACAACGGCGAGCCGATCACCGCGGAGGACGTGAAGTTCTCCTTCGAGCGCTATCGAGGCACCTCGGCGGCGCTGATGAAGGAGCGGGTGGTGGCGGTGGAGACGCCGGATGCGCGCAGCGTGCGCTTCGTACTGAAGAAGCCCTGGCCGGATTTCCTGACGTTCTACAGCTCCGCCACCGGCGCGGGCTGGATCGTGCCGAAGAAATACGTCGAGCAGGTCGGCGAGGACGGGTTCAAGAAGGCACCGGTCGGGGCGGGGCCGTACAAGTTCGTCTCCTTCAAACCCGGAGTCGAACTGGTATTGGAGGCCTTCGACGGCTACTGGCGCAAGACGCCCTCGGTGAAGCGGCTGGTCTTCAAGGTGGTGCCGGAGGAGGCGACGCGGTTGGCGGCGTTGAAGCGCGGCGAGGTCGATATCGCCTACTCGATTCGCGGCGAGCTGGCCGAAGAACTGCGCAAGTCGCCGGGACTGACCCTGAAGCCGGTGGTGATCCAAGGCACCTTCTGGCTCTATTTCCCCGACCAGTGGGACCCCAAGTCACCTTGGCACGACCAGCGCGTCCGCGAGGCGGCGCGGCTGGCGATCGACTACAAATCGATCTCCGAGGCGCTGACGCTCGGCTATTCACCGATCACCAACAGCATCATCCCCGACAGTTTCGACTTCTACTGGAAGGCGCCGGCGGCGGTTTACAACCTGGCAAAGGCCAAGCAGCTGCTGGCCGAGGCGGGGTTCCCCAAAGGCTTCGATGCCGGCGACTATTCCTGCGACGCCTCCTACGCCAATCTCGGCGAGGCGGTGCTCAACAACCTCCAGGAGGTCGGCATCCGCGTCAAGCTGCGCCCGTTGGAGCGCGCCGCCTTCTTCAGCGCCTACGCCGAGAAAAAGCTGAAGAACATCATCCAGGGCGCCTCCGGCGCGTTCGGCAACACCGCGACGCGTCTGGACGCTTTCGTGGTCAAGGGTGGCGCCTACGCCTACGGCAACTATCCCGATATCGACGCGCTGTTCGCCGAGCAAGCGGTCGAGCTCGACGTGGCCAAACGCACCAAGATGCTGCACCGCATCCAGCAGATGGTGCATGAGCGCAGCATTTACGCGCCGATCTGGCAGCTCGCCTTCATCAATGGCCAAGGAAAGCGTGTCGGCGAATCCGCCCTCGGCTTGATCCGGGGCCATGCTTATTCAGCACCGTATGAGGATGTAACGCTTAAGAGTTAACCCGATAGCACCGCCGTCCGCGGGCACATGACCGCGGGCAACAGGGGGGTAACCGCATGCTCTCGTCCCAACGCGACCATGACGATCCCATAGTCAGGGGCAACGCCGCACGCGCGACGCGCCGCAAACTGCTGAGCGCTGCCGCGCTCGGTGTCCTGGCCATCGGCGCAAAGCCTGCCCGTGCAGCACCGGACGGCGAGCTGCGCATCGGCGCGCATGTCTCGCTAGCGCCGACCTGGTTCGACCCGGCGGAAACCTCCGGCATCATCACGCCGTTCATGATGCTGTACGCGATGCATGACGCGATGATGAAGGCGATGCCGGGCAACCCGATGGCGCCTTGTCTCGCCGAATCCTGGACCATGGCGCCCGACGGGCTGAGCTACGCATTCACGCTGCGCAAGGGCGTGCGATTCCATAATGGCGAGGTGCTGACGGCGGAGGACGTGAAATTCTCCCTTGAGCGCTATCGCGGCGCCTCGAGCAAGGCCCTGAAGGAGCGCGTGGCGGGCGTCGACATCCACGATCCGCACCAGCTCACGATCCGGCTGAACCAACCGTGGCCGGATTTCCTGACCTTCTATGCCAGCGCCACCGGCGCGGGCTGGATCGTGCCCAAGAAATACGTCCAGCAGATCGGCGAGGACGGCTTCAAGAAGGCACCGATCGGCGCGGGGCCGTACAAGTTCGTCTCCTTCACGCCCGGCGTCGAACTGGTGTGCGAGGCGTTCGAGGGCTACTGGCGCAAGGCGCCGGCCATCAAACGGCTGGTCTTCAAGGTGGTTCCCGACGAGGCGACCCGACTGGCGGCGCTGCAGCGCGGCGAGCTCGACATCGCCTATTCGATCCGCGGCGAGCTGGCCGACGAGCTGGTGCGCACACCTGGCCTGACCATCAAACCGGCATTGGGATCGGCGCCGTTCTGGCTCT
This sequence comes from Rhizobium sp. Q54, assembly GCA_945903635.1. Taxonomy (GTDB): domain Bacteria; phylum Pseudomonadota; class Alphaproteobacteria; order Reyranellales; family Reyranellaceae; genus Reyranella. The sequence continues at coordinate 23,411 of CAMDOT010000025.1, forward strand.
ACTTCCCCGAACAGTGGGACCCGCAGTCGCCCTGGCACGATCGGCGCGTGCGGCTGGCGACCAATCTCGCGCTCGACCTCAAGACGATCAACCAGGCCCTGACGCTCGGCTACTCGCGCCTCACCGGCAGCGTGTTCCCGGAGAATTTTGAATTCTACTGGCAGCCGCCGGCGCCAGTGTACGATCCGGCGCGCGCGCGCAAGCTCCTGGCCGAGGCCGGACACGTGCGCGGCTTCGACGCCGGGGATTACTACTGCGACACCTCCTACGCCAACATCGGCGAGGTCGTGCTGAACAACCTGCGCGAAGTCGGCATCAGGGTGAAGCTGCGCCCGCTGGAGCGCGCCGCCTTCTTCAAGGCCTACTCCGAGAAGAAGCTGAAGAACATCGTGCAGGGCGCCTCAGGCGCCTTCGGCAACTGCGCAACACGCGCCGAGGCCTTCGTGGCGAAGGGCGGCACCTACGCCTATGGCAGCTATCCCGACATCGACGCGCTGTTCGCCGAGCAGGCCGTGCAGATGGATCGGGCCAAGCGCGAGGTGATCCTGCATCGCCTGCAGCAGCTGGTGCACGACAAGACGATCTTTGCGCCGATCTGGCAGCTCGCCTTCATCTCCGGGGTCGGCCCACGCGTCGGGCAATCGGGCTTCGGGCTGATCAAGGGTTTCGTCTACACGGCGCCCTATGAAGAACTCACCCTCAAGGGCAAGGCGTAGGGAGCAATTGCCATGAGACAGTACATCCTTCGTCGCGTCGGCTATTCCTTGGTGTCGTTGTTCCTGCTGTCGCTCGTGATCTTCCTGTTCGTGCGCGTCACGGGCGACCCGGTGAGCTTGCTGGTGGAACCTGGCGCCAGCCCGGAAGACATCGAGAACATGCGTCGCCAGTTCGGCCTCGATCGACCGCTCTGGGTGCAGTACTGGCATTTCATGGCCAGTCTCGCCACCGGCGATCTCGGCCTGTCCTTCTACTATCGCACGCCGGTGCTGGAGCTGTATTTCCAGCGCCTGCCCAATTCGCTGCTCCTGGCGGCGGTGGCGATGGGCTTGTCCCTGCTGATCGGCATCCCGAGTGGCATTCTGGCCGCGGTGCGTGTCGGCGGGTTTTGGGACAGCGCGGGCAAGATCTTCGCGTTGCTGGGTCTGTCGCTGCCCTCGTTCTGGGTTGGCCTGGTGCTCATCCTGTTCTTCTCCGTCTACCTCGGTTGGCTACCCTCCTCGGGTTCCGGCACCACGCTGCATCTGTTGATGCCGGCCTTCACGCTCGGCTGGTATTTTGCCGCAGCGCACATGCGCTTGACGCGATCCTCGATGCTGGAGGTGCTCGGCTCCGAATATATCAAGCTGGCGCGACTCAAAGGGCTGCCGGAGGCCCTGGTGATCGGCAAGCACGCGTTCAAGAACGCGCTGATCCCGGTGATCACGCTCGCCGGGATCAATCTTGTCGTGATGATCAACGTCGCGGTGGTGGTGGAAACGGTGTTCGCGTGGCCCGGCATCGGCCGGCTGCTCTACGAGGGTATCACCTTCCGCGACTTCCCCATCGTTCAGGGCGTGGTGATCATCGGCGGCGGCATGATCGTGCTGGTCAATCTGCTCGTCGATATCTTCTACGCGCTGATCGATCCCCGCATCCGTTTGGAAAGCTGACGGTCATGACTGTCACCACGCATCCCGTCGTCGCCACCGCCCCCACGCCGCCCACCGCCTTCTGGCGCCTGCAAGGGTTTCCGCTGATCCCGGCGCTGATCCTGCTGTTCATCGCCTTCGTCGCCGTCTTCGCCGATGTGCTGGCGCCGTATGATCCGCAGATCGGCAGCCTGGCGCGCCGCTTCCGTCCACCGGCCTGGCAGGAAGGCGGCAGCCTGGCCCATCTGCTCGGCACCGACCATGTCGGGCGCGATGTGCTGTCTCGGCTGATCTTCGGTGCCCGCGTGTCCATGATCGTCGGCATCACCGCCGTGTTGGTCGCCGGCGGGATCGGCACCCTGCTCGGCATTGTCTCCGGTTATCTCGGCGGATGGGCGGACCAGGTGATCATGCGGCTGACAGACACTTGGCTTGCGTTGCCTGCGCTGACCTTCGCCATCTTCCTTGCCGCCATCGTGGGGCCCAGCGAGTTGAACATCATCCTGATCCTGGGTCTGGTGTATTGGACCCGTTATGCCCGCGTCATACGCGGTGAGGTGCTGTCGCTGAAGCAGCGAGAGTTCGTGCGCCTCGCCATCGTCGCCGGGTGTTCCAAGCGAGTCATCATGTGGCGCCACATCCTGCCCAACGTCATCAACTCCGCCGTCGTGCTCGCCACTCTCATGCTCGGCGTCGTGATCGTCACGGAAGCTTCGCTCTCCTTTCTCGGCGTCGGCGTGCCGCCGCCGAAACCCGCCTGGGGGTTGATGATGGCGGACGGCAAGAAGGGGCTGATGGTCGGATACTGGTGGCTCACGGTATTGCCCGGCATCTGCATCATGCTGATGGTGTTGTCGGCCAATCTGCTCGGCGACTGGCTGCGCGTGAAACTCGACCCGCAACTGCGCCAGCTGTGAAGGCCGTCATGTCGTCGGAACCGTTGCTGTCGCTCGAAAATCTTTCCGCCCACTATGTCTCCCAGCAAGGCAGCCGCGTGGTGCGCGCCGTGGACGAAGTGACACTCAGTCTTAGCGCCGGGGGAACTCTCGGCATCGTCGGAGAATCGGGTTCGGGCAAGAGCACGCTCGCCCTTACCATCCTGCGCCTGCTGCCGCCGGCGGCGCGCATCGTCAGCGGGCGGATGATGTTCGAGGGCGAGAACCTGCTGGACAAGTCGGACACCGAGATGCGCCATGTGCGCGGCAAGCGCATCGCCATGATCCTGCAGGACCCGATGGCTTCGCTCAACCCGCTCTTTTCCATCGGTAACCAAGTCGGCGAACCGGTCCGCGTACACGAAGGCGCAAGCCGTGCCAACGCTTGGAAACGCGCGGTGGGCTTGCTCAAGGCCGTGCGCATCGCATCGCCCGAAACCCGCGTGACGCAGTTTCCGCACGAAATGTCGGGCGGCATGCGCCAGCGCATCGTCGGCGCGATCGGCATTTCCTGCGAACCGCGCCTGCTGATCGCCGACGAGCCGACCACCAGCCTCGATCTCACCATCCAGGCGCAGTACCTCAACCTGTTGCGCGACCTGCAACGCGAGCATGGATTGGCGCTGATCTTCATCACCCACAATCTCGGCATCGTCGCCAAGATGTGCGACCAGCTCGCCGTGATGTATGCCGGAAGGGTCGTAGAGCAGGGACCGGTGTCGCAAATCTTCTCTGCGCCGGTACATCCCTATACCAAGGCGCTGCTCGGCTCGATTCCACGCATGACGGACAATCGCGACCACCTCACAGCCATCGAGGGCCAGCCGCCCGATCTCGCCTCGCTTCCGCCGGGCTGCGCCTTCGCGCCGCGCTGCGCCATGGCGTTCGCCCGCTGCCGCGTCGAGGCGCCGCCGGAATTCGCCGTCGACGAGGGTCGCACGGCACGCTGCTGGCTTGCCGCACCCGATGCCGAGGCGAAGGCCACGATGATGCGGAGCAGCGTGGCATGACCGCCGTTCTGCAAGCTGCTGGTCTCAGCAAGCATTTCCCCGCCCGGCGCGGCATCTTCGGTGCCAATCGCGGTGTGGTACGCGCGGTCGACGGCATCACCTTTTCCATCGAAGGCGGCAAGACGCTGGGTGTGGTGGGCGAGTCAGGCTGCGGCAAGACCACCACGGCGAAGCTCGTGCTTGGGCTGGAATCGCCGACCGGCGGCGCCATCCTCTTCGAGGGGCGCGATCTGGTCGGACTCGACAAGGCCGGCCGCCGCCACTACCGCAAATCCGTCCAGGCGGTGTTCCAGGACCCGTACGCCTCGCTCAACCCGCGCATGCGCATCAGCGCCATCATCGCAGAACCGCTGATCACCAACGAGGCGAACTCCCCCGCCGAAGTCCGCCGCCGCATGCTGGAGCTGCTCGATCTGGTCGGCCTGCCGGAACGCTCGGCGGATCTCTTCCCGCACGAATTCTCCGGTGGCCAGCGCCAGCGCATCGCCATCGCCCGTGCGCTCGTTCTGTCGCCGAGGCTGGTGGTGCTGGACGAGCCGGTCTCGGCGCTCGACGTCTCCATCCGCGCCCAGATTCTCAACCTGCTGCGTGATCTGCAGGCCCGGCTCGGCCTCTCCTATCTCTTCATCGCCCACGACCTCGCCGCCGTCGCCCACATGAGCCACGAGATCGTGGTCATGTATCTGGGAAAAATTGTCGAAAGCGGCGACGCGCGTACGCTCGCCCGCAGCGCGCTGCATCCTTACACGAAGGCTCTGTTTTCTGCCGCCCTGCCGAGCCATCCAGATGAGCGACACGAGGAAGTGGTGGTCTCAGGCGAGGTGCCGAGCCCGCTCAATCCGCCTTCCGGCTGTCACTTCCATCCGCGCTGCCCACACGCCATGCCGCGCTGCGCACTGGAGGCGCCGGCGCTGGCCCGGGTGGAAGGCCGCATGGTCGCCTGCCATCTCTACAGTTAGCGGTTCTGTGTCATTGAAAAAGAATGGTGCCCAGGGGCGGAGTCGAACCACCGACACTGCGATTTTCAGTCGCATGCTCTACCAGCTGAGCTACCTGGGCCCACCACTTCGTGAGGCGCGGGCTTATAGAATGGGCTGGCCCGTCTGTCTAGTTGGCCCCGCCGCCCTCGTCGTCGGCCGGCGCCTCGTCGGTCGGAACAACGTAGCCCTCCTTCAGCCAGCGGCCGAGGTCGATATTGGCACAGCGCTTGGAGCAGAACGGCCTGAATTGAACGATGCCGGGCTTTTCGCAGATCGGACATTTGGCGGCAATCCGGACGGCGCGCAGGGGTGGCGTGGTCGATCGGTCAGTCATCGCTCTTCTCAAGCGCCTCAAGCTGGGCCTTCAGCGTCGCGCCGCGGCGCGCGCGCGTCAACTCGAAGTGACCTAGCCGGGTAAAGCCATAGAGCTGGGTCGGCACCGGATCGTGAGCCAGCGCCTCGGCGAGCGCCGCCTGGACCTTGTCGCGGTCGTAGGTGCTGCGCATGGTGACGAAGTCGATCACCACGGCGCCGGCGATGCTGCGCAGCCTGAGCTGCTGGGCGATCGCCGGGGCGGCCTCGAGATTGACCTCGACCGGCCGGCGCGGCGCGCGGCCCTGGCGACCGCCGGCCGCGGCGCTGTCGACATCGATGGCACATAGCGTCTCGCCGGGTTCGAACAGCACCTCGATGCCGCTCCCAAGCACGATGCGCTCGGCCAGCGCGGTATCGATCTGGCCTGCCACGTCGTCGATGTCGAAGGCCGGCATCGGTCCGTTGTGCCAGCGCACGCGGATCGGCTCGCCCAGCCGGTCCATCTCGTCCTGCAGGTTCCGCGCCATCGCCCGATCGTCGAGGATCACCTCCTCGAGGGTGGCGCCATGGTCGCGCAACATGCGAGCGATCGGATCGCGCTCGCCCGGAATGCGCGCGGTCAGGTCGGCGGGCGGTTGCGAGTCGAAAGCCTGGCGCCGGATCTTCTCCCAGCGTTCCGTGACCTCGGCCGCGTCGGTGCGCAGCACATCGAGCGAGGCGCCTGCCGCCGCGGTGCGCAGCACGACACCGCCCTCGAGCAGATCCTCGACATGGCCACGCAGGCGCTCGCGCTCGGACTCGTTTTCGATGCGGCGCGAGAAAGTCACGCCGCCACCGACCGGATGGTAGACGAGATAGCGGCCGGTGACCGCTAGGTTCATCGACAATCGCGGCCCCTTGCCGTTCTCGCCCTCGCCGTCGGTGCGCACCTGGACCAGCAGCGGCGCGCCGGGCGGCGGCCAGTCCTCGATGCCGGCGCGATCGGCGGCGCGCAGGAAGCCCGCATGGCCGATGCCGATATCGACAAAGGCCGCGTCCAGTTCGGGCATCACCCGTTCGAGTCGCCCGAGGAACACGCTGTCGATATGGGAAGGCGTGTCGCGGCGCACGACCTTGAGTTCGGCCAGACGTCCGCCGGCGGTGAGCGCCATCAGGAATGCCTTCGGCAGGACATGGCAGATCAGCCGGTCGACGCGGCTCACGGCAACGCCGGCTTCAGCAGCTTCACCGTCTCGAACAGCGGCAGGCCCACGACATTGCTGTATGAGCCGGAGAGGAAATCGACGAAGCGCGCGGCGCGGCCCTGGATCGCATAGCCGCCGGCCTTGCCGCGCCACTCGCCGCATTGCAGGTAGTCGTCGACCTCGGCCCGCTCGAGCCGCTTGAAGCGCACGACGGTCTCGACCAGGCGCGTGCGGACCGTACCGTCGGGGTAGCCCACGGCGACCGCGCCCAGCACGCGGTGCCGCCGACCCGACAAGCGATCGAGACAGGCCCGCGCCTCGGCTTCCGTCTCGGCCTTCGGCAGAATGCGCCGGCTGCAGACGACGACACTGTCGGCGGCCACGACCACGGCCCCGGGATGACGCAGCGCCACGATGGCGAGTTTCGAGGTCGCCATGCGCAGCGCGTAGGCGCGCGGCAGCTCACGCGGCGCGGGCGTTTCGTCGACGTCGGGTGGATCGATCTCGGCGGGTTCGAGTCCGACCTGTCGCAGCAGGTCGAGCCGGCGCGGTGACGCGGAGGCCAGGACGAGCGGAGGGATCGGCGAAGCGGCCAACGCCTACTTGAAGCGGAAGGTGATGCGACCCTTGGTCAGGTCGTACGGCGTCATCTCCACCGTGACCCGGTCGCCCGCAAGGACGCGAATGCGATTCTTGCGCATCTTGCCCGACGTGTGGGCGAGAATCGTGTGATCGTTGTCGAGTTTCACCCGGAACATGGCGTTGGGCAGCAACTCGGACACCACACCGTTGAACTCAATCAGATCTTCTTTGGCCATCCGGCCTCCGGCTAGGGTGAAATTGTGGAAGGAAGCGGGCGGAAAATGGGCCGCACCGGGGATTTAGTCAATGGACCCAAGAGGATAGAAACGCAACCTGCCCTTCTCACCGGGCCGTCTCTCCCCTATATCTGGGGTCCGGGGAAAGCTGAGGAATCGCCAATATGAAAATCCACCGACTGTCTGGCCTCTTGGCTGCGGCGTTGCTTGCGCCCGGGCTGGTTTTGGCTCAGACACCCGCTCCCCAGGCCACACCGAACGCCGTCACGGCACCGGCCCAGAAAACGATCGGCACGCCTTCGAACAGGAAATATTCCTCGTCGCTGATCGTGGTGAACGCCCGCGGCGCCAAGCTGCAGGGCCAGAAGCTCACCCTCGAAGGCGTGTCGCCCAGCGCCGTCTTCTTCACGACCCGCCCGGCACGCGGCGTCGGGCACATGCTCACGCCCGACATGGTCGACATCTGGACGACCGGCAGCTTCGCCAAGGATCCACCCAACGCCACCGTATCGGTGTTCCAGAAGGATGGCGGCGGCGTGTCCGACATCGTGGCCGTCCTGAAGTCACCCAAGCTCGACGGCGACAAGCTCACCTTCGACGTCCAGGTGCTCGAAGGCAGCCTTGCCAACTCCGACGGCCCCGCCTCGATCTTCATCGACACGATCTGGTTCGGAGTGGGCGGTTCCCAGGGCCTGACCTATCTCGGCCAGAACCAGACGACCGGCGGAGAAACGCCAGCCGTCGGCAGCCGCTACGATACGAGCGCCTACGGCAACGACCAATGGTCCAACCCGGCGCCGACACGGGCTCCTAGTAACTACGGCCTGTCGTATGGCGGCAGCGGTGGTGCCGGCGCCCCGCCACCGCCGTCACTCGATCCCCGCTACGGTCCGACGCGCTGCGGCGCGCCGCCCCTGATGCCCTGCTACTGATCCGCGTCGGAGCCAATCGATGACTTTGCCTCGTCTCGCCGCCGCCCTCGTCGCGGCATCGACACTCATTGGCCTGGCAGGAACAGCCAGCGCACAGACCGCTGGTGCGCCGCAAAGCCCACCGCTCCCCGCCAAGGTGATCGGCAAGCCGCAGCAGCCGCAAATCGTGCCGTCGATGATCGTGCTCAACGCCCGCGGCGCCAAGCTCGCGGGCCAGAAGCTCGTACTCGAAGGCATCGCGCCGAACGCCATCGTCTTCGCCGACCGGCCGATCCGTTCGGCCGGTCATGCGCTCACGGCGCACCTGCTCGAGGAATGGACCGCTTCCTCGCCCGACAGCTTCGCCAAGGACCCGCCCAATGCCACGGTGTCGGTGCTCAACAAGGCCAAGGGCGAAGTGGTCGATGCCGTCATGGTCCTGAAGTCGCCCAAGCTCGAGGGCGACCGGTTGACCTTCGATGTCGAGATCATCGAAGGCAATCTGGCGGGTGGCGACGGCGCCGTCTCCGTTTTCCTCGACATCATCAACCTGCCGATGGCTCGGCGGACCTCGCACCGCGCCGCCTGGTACGCCGGCGCTCAATAGAGTCTCTCGCAGGCCATCAATTCTCGACGCCGACGTCCTGACAATTACCTGACAGTCGCTCGAATTCTCCGGGTTTCTTTTTTACTCCCGCAGTTCGAGTGAACCACAATCTCTGCACAATCTGGAACGGCAATGACACTGGGGAATATTCCCCGGTGTCAGAGGAATCGTTTCATGAATCGCACAACTCGCACGATTGCGCTGCTGGGTGCGTTGGCCACCATTGCGGCCACCGCGACCGCACAGGCGCAGGATGAGCATCCGGGCGCATACCCCGTTCCCAATCCAAAAGGCGCCGAAGCGACATGGACGCCGGGCGCCGAAGGAAGCTACGTGAAGTCGGTCATCCACGATGCCGGCTTCACGGCAATCAGCGACATGGCGCGCGGCCCGGACGGGACGTGGCATGCTCATGCGATGAAGAACAATGCCCCGGTCGACGTCACCGTCGATCGCGCCGGCCACATCACGAACTAGCTCGCCTCGAGCCCGCTTCTTCCCCGGCGTCGTCATGCGCCGGGAAAAAGCGGTGCGGCGATGTATGTCGAATCCGCAGGGCGCCTGAACCTTACTCTCATCATATTCGAAGACGCCTATGGCGCCGGGGAAAGTTCCCCGGTGTAAAAGGAGTTGTCTTCATGAATCGTGCGTTTCTCACCCTTGCCGTGCTCGGTGCCGCCGTCATCGCCACCACCGGAGCCCAGGCGCAGTCCAGCACGTCGTCCGCAAACGCCAATCCCAAGGGCCTGATGTCGTCGTGGACGCCATCCGCCGAGGCGAGCTACACGAAGTCGGTCATTCAGCGCGCCGGCTATAGCTCGGTCAGCGACCTGACGCGTGGGTCGGACGGCTCCTGGCATGCCGTGGCAATGAAGAACAACGCCAAGATCGCCGTCACGGTCGACCGCGCTGGCCAGGTTAGCGCAAACTAAGTCACCGCAAATCAACCGCTGCCGCCCCGCTTCTCGTTCAGCGAGGAGCGGGGTACTACGGCGACGGACCCGAAGGGCTCCCGAACCGCGCCTTCAGGCGGGTCAGGACCAGGTCTCGCGCCTGACGATAGGCTTCGAGTTGTACTTCGCGCGTGCCCTCGACGGCGCTGGGATCGGGTAGCGGCCAATATTCCACCTCGGCCGCCGTGCCCCGGGTGAATTCCAGCGCCCGATGATGGGCTTCCGGCGACAGCGTCACGATCAGCTCGAACGACGCCGGATCGACATCCTCGAAGGTCTGCGCATGATGGCGGTGCACGTCGATGCCCAGCTCGTCGAGGGCGGCGATGACGAAGCCATCGACCTCACGCGCCCGCACACCGACCGATTCGACATAGACCGCCTGGCCATAGAGGCGCTTTGCCAGCGCCTCGGCCATCGGCGACCGTACTGAATTCTCGCTGCAGGCAAAGAGCAGGCTGGTGGGCAATCCGTTCGACACCTGATTGCCGCTCACGATGTGATGTGAAGGGCGCAGATCAGGGTGAACAGCCGCCGGGCGGTGTCATGATCGACCTCGATCTTGCCGTCGAGCCGTTCGCGCAGCAGATCGGATCCCTCGTTGTGCAAACCGCGTCGCCCCATGTCGAGCGCCTCGATCTGCGACGGCCCGAGCTTCTTGATCGCGGCGTAGTAGCTCTCGCAGATCAGGAAGTAGTCCTTTATGACTTTCCGGAAGGGCGTCAGCGACAGCACGATGTCGCGCAGCTTGCGGTCCTCGTCATCGCGGACGTCGAACACCAGCCGCTGCTCGAAGATGCCGACCCGGAGCCTGTAGGGACCGGACTCGCCGCCGACCAGGCGGAAGTCGTTCTCCTCGATGAGATCGAACAACGCCACCGCCCGTTCGTGCTCGACCTCGGGCGCGCGACGCGCCACCGACTGTTCGTCCAGTACGATATCGACGATGCGGCGCGATTTTGGCATCGCCGGTCTCAGGCGCGACGATTCAGCCGGATCGAGATCGACCGGCCATGTGCCTCGAGCCCTTCCGCCCCGGCGAGCACCAGCGCCGCCGGCCCGAGGGCGGCCAGGGCGTCCGGCGTGCAGGACACGAGCGAGGTACGCTTGAGAAAGTCGGCGACGCCGAGACCGCCCGAGAATCGCGCCGCGCGCGACGTCGGCAGGACGTGGTTGGTGCCGGCGACATAGTCGCCGATCGCCTCGGGCGTATGACGGCCGAGAAAGATCGCCCCGGCATGACGGATCTCGCGCGACAACGCCTCGGCCGGCGCCATCTCCATCGCCAGTTCGACGTGTTCAGCCGCAATGCGATCGACGATCGGCGCCGAGTGCGCAATGTCGGGCACCAGGATGATGGCGCCATTGTCGCGCCAGCTCTGCCGCGCGATCTCCGCCCGCTTCATCGTCCCGAGCTCGGTCCCGACGGCGCGCGCCACCTCGTCGGCAAAAGCCCGGTCGTCGGCGATCATAACCGACTGCGACGAGGGATCGTGCTCGGCCTGCGACAGCAGGTCGGCCGCGATCCAGGCCGGATCGTTATGCTTGTCCGCCACGACCAGGATCTCCGACGGACCCGCGATCAGGTCGATGCCGACCTGGCCGAAGACGCGGCGCTTGGCGGCGGCAACATAGGCGTTGCCAGGCCCGGTGATCTTGTCGACCGGCCTTATCGATTCCGTACCATAGGCGAGCGCCGCCACTGCCTGGGCACCGCCGATGCGCCAGATCTCGTCGGCGCCGGCAATGCCGGCAGCCAGCATGACCAGCGGATTGAGTACACCGTCCGGCGTCGGCACGACCATGACGATGCGCCGGACGCCGGCCACCCTGGCCGGCACGATGTTCATCAGGACCGACGAGGGATAGGCCGCCGTGCCGCCCGGTACATAGACGCCGGCCGCATCGACCGGCCGGTAGCGCGCGCCGAGCCGCGTGCCGGTGGCATCGGTGAAGTCGACGTCCTTGGGCAGCAGCGCGCGGTGGAACGCCTCGATGCGCCTGGCGGCGAATTCCAGCGCCTCGCGCTCCGCCGGCGGCACCTTTGCCGCGGCTTTGGCGCGCTCGTCTTCGGTGACACGAAGGCCCGCCGCATCCGTCTCGAACCGGTCGAACTTTCTCGTGTAGTCGACCAGCGCCGCGTCGCCGCGGGCGCGCACGTCGGCCACGATATCGGCCGCGATGCGGTCGACGTTCTCGTCGGCATCCCGGTTGCGCCCGAGGAAGGCTGAAAAATCCTTCTCGAAGTCCGGCGCCGAGGCGTCGAGCCTAAGCGGCGACACGGGCGACCTCGCGGAACCGGTCGATCCAGCGGCCGACCCGCTCCGGCTGCGTTTTGAGCGCGGCGCGGTTCACGATGAAGCGTGAGGTGATGTCGGCGATGTGCTCGATCTCGACCAGTCCGTTTTCCTTGAGAGTCCGGCCGCTATCGACCAGGTCGACGATTCGGTGGCTGAGGCCGAGCGACGGCGCCAGTTCCATCGCGCCCGAGAGTTTTACGCACTCGGCCTGCACGCCACGCGCGGCGAAGTGCTTGCGTGTCACCTCGGGATACTTGGTGGCGATGCGGACGTGGCTCCAGCGCCGTGGGTCGTCGCTGCCCGCCATCTCGACAGGTTCGGCGACAGCCAGACGGCATTTGCCGATGCCGAGATCGATCGGCGCGTAGATCTCGGAATAGTCGAACTCCATCAGCACGTCTGCACCGGCGATGCCGAGATGGGCGGCGCCGAAGGCGACGAAAGTCGCCACGTCGAACGAACGCACGCGGATGATGTCGAGGTCGGGATGATTGGTCGTGAAGCGCAGCTGGCGGGCGTCCGGATCGGCGAAGGCGGCCTCGGGCTCGATGCCCGCACGCGCAAATACCGGGGCCGCCTCCTTGAGGATGCGGCCCTTGGGCAGCGCCAGGATCAGCTTCTCGTTCGGCTCGCTCGACACAACATCTCTCCAGTAACGAATGCCCGCCCCTGGTCGGGGCCTCTAGAGGCTATTCGACCGGATGAGCGGGCTTCCACGGGGTGGGCCAAGGCTCGCCCACATCCCCCAAATGGCATGCGAGGCGACCGATTTCCAGCCGGATAGCCCGGCCGGCGGCAAAGCGCAGAGCGACTGAACGGTCGTTTTCCAGCGTAATTGCCAGCAATTCCAGCATCCGATCGGGCTCGCCGAGCGGGATATTATGGTGCCGGACCGCCGTTACCTCGTTGAAAACAAGGGCGGAATGGGTGCGCGAATGGGCCGCCTCGATGGCCGGATCGGCCTCCCACTGGAAGCGATTCAGGAGCAGCACGAAGCGCTTCTCGTCCTTGAAATAGGCGCAGTCGCGGACCGCCACGAGGGCATCCTGGACAGCGGCCGAGACCACGCCGAGGTCGTCGGCGTCGAGCGCCGAGAGTTTCAGCTTGCCCAACATCCGCTCAACCCTTCAGCCGTTCGATGTCGGCACCGCAGGCGGCCAACTTCTCCTCGAGCCGCTCGAAGCCGCGGTCGAGGTGATAGACGCGATGCAGGGTCGTATCGCCTTCGGCGGCAAGGGCCGCGATGGCCAGCGACACCGACGCGCGCAGATCGGTCGCCATCACGTCGGCACCGCGCAGCTTCGGCACGCCGCGCACCAGCGCCGACTCGTGATGAATGGTGACGTTGGCGCCCATGCGCGCGAGTTCGGGCACATGCATGAAGCGGCTCTCGAAGATCGTCTCGGTGATCATCGATGCGCCCTCGGCGCGGGTCATCAAGGCCATCATCTGCGCCTGCAGGTCGGTCGGGAACCCGGGATAGGGCTCCGTCATGACATCAACGCCGTGCAGGCCGTTGGCGCGGGTGACACGGAAGCCTCGATTGGTCTTCTCCATCACCACGCCTGCTGCCCGCAGGGTCTGGGCCGCGGCCTCCATCAGGTCGAGGCGGCCGCCGACCAACTCCACGTCCCCCGCCGTCATTGCCACGGCCATGGCGTAGGTGCCGGTCTCGATACGATCCGGAACGACCGTATGGGTTGCCGCCTTGAGCTGCTCGACGCCCTCGATCGTCAGGGTCTCGGTACCGACGCCGGCGATGGGCACGCCCATCCTAGCGAGGCATTCGGCGAGGTCGATGATCTCGGGTTCGCGCGCCGCATTGGCCAGCACGGTGGTCCCCTTGGCAAGTGCTGCCGCCATCATCAGGTTTTCTGTGGCGCCCACCGACACTTTGGGAAAGGTGTAGCGTGCACCTTTCAGGCCCTTCGGCGCGCGCGCGACCATGTAGCCGCCGTCGATGTCGATCTCCGCGCCCATCGCCTTCAGGCCAGCAATATGCAGGTCGACCGGCCGCGCGCCGATCGCGCAGCCGCCGGGCAGCGATACGCGGGCCTGGCCTTCGCGCGCCAACAGCACGCCCAGCACCAGCACCGAGGCGCGCATCTTGCGCACGATGTCGTAGGGCGCGGTGGTCGAGGTGATCTTGGCCGCCCGCAAGGTAAGCGTCGTTCCGTGGCTGTGGCCGTTTTCGCCGGGCGCGGCCTGGATCTCGACGCCATGCTGCTGCAGGAGCTGGATCATGGTCGAGATGTCGGCGAGCCGCGGCACGTTCTTCAGCGTGAGCGGCTTGTCGCTCAGCATCGAAGCCACCATCAGCGGCAATGCCGCGTTCTTGGCGCCGGAAACGGTGATCTCGCCCTTGAGCTGGCGACCGCCTTTGATTCGGATGCGATCCATGAGAGAGGGTCTCCTCAGATCTTGGGCAATTAGATTTTGGGCAGGGTGACGCCGCGCTGGCCTTGGTATTTTCCGGCCTTGTCGCGGTAGGAAACCTCGCAGGGTTCGTTGCCCTGGAGGAAGAGGAATTGGCAGGCGCCCTCGTTGGCGTAGATGCGGGCAGGCAGCGGCGTGGTGTTGGAGAATTCCAGCGTCACATGGCCCTCCCACTCCGGCTCGAGCGGGGTCACGTTCACGATGATGCCGCAGCGCGCGTAGGTCGACTTGCCGACGCAGATCACCAGCACATCGCGTGGGATGCGGAAATATTCCACGGTACGCGCCAGCGCGAAGGAATTCGGCGGAATGACGCAGATGTCGGTGTTGCGGTCGACGAAGCTGTTCTGGTCGAAATTCTTGGGATCGACCACGGCCGAGTTCACGTTGGTGAAGATCTTGAAATCGTTGCCGACGCGCGCGTCGTAGCCGTAGGACGACAGCCCGTAGGAGATCACGCCGTCGCGCTTCTGGGCATCGACGAAGGGCTCGATCATGCCCTTCTCCTGCGCCATGCGGCGGATCCAGCGGTCGGAGAGGATTGTCATTTTCTTGTTTCCAGGGGGTAGAGGGGGCTTCTAGACGAGGCGGCCGGGGCGCTCAACCTTGCTTGTTGCCGGCAGGCTTCGGAGGCTGCGCCTTCACCCGGGCCTGCGCCTTGCGACGCTTGAGATTTTCCCGCAAAGCCGCAGCCAGCCGCTCAGCGCGTTCATTCTCGGAGGGGGTGGATTTCGGGGGAGAATTCATGGTCGGGGAGGATACACCATTGGCCAATGTCCTGCGCACGCCGGATGAACGGTTCGCCGATCTGCCCGGCTGGACTCACGAACCACGCTATTTCCAGCGCCCGGAGGGACTTCGGCTCCACTATGTCGACGAAGGCCCACGCCAAGCCACCCGGACCTGGCTCTGCCTGCACGGCCAACCGACCTGGAGCTACCTCTACCGCCGGATGATCCCGGTCTTCGCCGCCGCCGGCGACCGGGTCGTGGCGCCGGATTTCCTGGGGTTCGGCCGCTCCGACAAGCCCGTCGACGAAGCCACCTACACCTTCGAATTCCATCGCGATTCGCTCCTGAGCCTGGTCGAGACCCTCGATCTCAAGAATATCGTGCTGGTGGTCCAGGACTGGGGTGGCCTGATCGGGCTTACCCTGCCGATGGCCGCGCCCGCACGTTACGCCTCGCTTCTGGTCATGAACACGACGCTGGGCACCGGCGATCAGCCCCTGGGCGACGGCTTCCTCGCCTGGCGGGCGTTCTCCAACAAGAACCCCGACATGGATATCGCCAAGCTGATGCAGCGCGCCTGCCCACACCTCTCGGATGCCGAGGCCGCGGCCTATGCCGCCCCCTACCCCGACGCCACTTACAAGGCAGGCGTCCGGCGCTTCCCCAACCTGGTGCCAGACCGGCCCGACGCCGATGGCGCCGCATTATCGCGCGAGGCCCGCGACTTCTGGCAGAGGAACTGGACAGGCAAGAGCCTGATGGCGATCGGCATGAAGGACCCCGTCCTGGGCCCGCCGGTGATGCGCGCCCTGCGCGGCGTCATCCGCAACTGCCCGCCGCCGATGGAAATCGCCGGGGGCGGTCACTTCCTTCAGGAATGGGGCGAGGAGATCGCCCGCACCGCCGTGAAGGCGCTGTAGTTCAGTCGCCGGCGTGCGCCCCAACAGGGTCGCCGGCCTCCTGTTTCTTCGAGTGGTCGGCGGCCAGCATCAAATAGACGGCCGGCACCACGAACAAGGTGAACAGCGTGCCGACCGCGAGGCCGCTGGCGATCACCAGGCCCATCGAGAAACGCGAGAGCGCACCTGCGCCGGTGGAGACGATCAGCGGCACGACGCCCAGAACCATCGCCGCGGTGGTCATCAGGATAGGCCGCAACCGGATGGCGGCGGCCTCCTCGATGGCCTCGCGCCGCGACTTCCCGGCCATCTGCAGCTCGTTGGCGACCTCGACGATCAGGATGCCGTGCTTGCTGATCAGGCCCATCAGGGTGACGAGGCCGACCTGGGTGTAGATGTTGAGCGTCGCGCCCGGCACGGCCACGGTGCTGAGCGCCATCAGGAACACCAGCGCGCCCGCGATCGACATCGGCACGGAGAACAGGATGATCAGCGGGTCGCGGAAGCTCTCGAACAGCGCCGCCAGCGAGAGGTAGATGATGATCAGGGCGAAGCCGAAAGTGACGACGAAGCCGCCGGTCTCCTGCATGTACTGACGCGAGGCGCCGCCGTAATCGACCGAGTAGCCCTGCGGCAGCGTTCGTGCCGCGAGCTCCTTCAGGGTCTCCAGTGCCTCGGCCTGCGACACGCCGGGGAAGGCCACGCCCTGGATGGTGGCGCTGTTGAGCTGCTGGAAGTGGTTCAGCGACTGCGGGATCGCCTTGGTGACGATCTTCGCCACCGTCGACAGCGGCACCGACGCGCCGTCGGTGGCGCGGATATGGTAGTCGAGGATCTGATCGACGTTGAGGCGCGAGCTCTGCTGGACCTGTGGGATCACCTTGTATGAGCGGCCGTCGAGCGCGAAGTAGTTGACGTAGCCGCCGCCCAGCATCGAGCCCAGCGCACCGCCGATATCGCTCATCTTCAGGCCGAGCTGTGAGGCCTTGTCGCGGTCGATCACGACCGTGGCCTGCGGTGCGTCGATCTTGAGGTCGGTATTCAGGAAGATAAAGCGGCCGGTGGCGAGAGCCTCCTGCAGGAACTTCTGCGCCACGTCATTCAGCGGCTCGAACGGGCCGGTCGTGTTGATGATGAATTGGATGGGCAGGCCGTTGGAGCCGGGCAGCGGCGGCGGCTGGAAGGCCACGACCTGCGCGCCTGCGATCCCACCGAGCTCCTGCTGCACGATCGGCTGGAGCTGATTGGAGGTCATGGTGCGCTTGTCCCACGGCTTCAGCACATAGCCCGCGATCGACTGGCCGGGCACGTCGAGCTGGAAGACGTGGTCGGTCTCGGGGTGGGCCGCGCCGATGCGGTAGATCTCGCGCGAATAGATCTGGCGCTGGTCGATGGTCGAGTTGGGTGCCGAGGTCGCGAAGGCGATGATGACGCCCTGGTCCTCCTGCGGCGCCAGCTCGCTGCTGGTCGCCGAGTAGAGGAAATAGATGCTGCCCAGCACCAGGGCAGCGAAAGTAGCCGTGACGGGCAGGTAGTTGAGGCTGCCTTTCAGCCAGCGCGAATAGCCGCGGCGCAGCCGGTCGAACACACGGTCGATGCCACGGATCAGCCGCGCCTCCCAGCCGCGATCGGTCTTGGCGTGCGGCTTCAGCATGCGCGAGCACATCATGGGCGAGAGCGTGAGCGCCACGATCGCCGAAATGGTGACGGCACCGACCAGGGTGAAGGCGAACTCGGTGAAGAGCGCGCCGGTCAGGCCGCGCTGGAAGCCGATCGGAACATAGACGGCGATCAGCACCACGGTCATGGCGATGATCGGCCCGCCCAGTTCACGCGCCGCCTGGATGGCTGCAGGGAAAGGCTGTAGCCCCTCCTCGAGATGGCGGTTCACGTTCTCGACCACGATGATGGCGTCGTCGACCACCAGGCCGATCGCCAGCACCAGCGCCAGCAGGGTCAGCAGATTGATGGAGAACCCGAAGGCCGCCATCATCGCGAAGGTGCCGATCAGCGACAGCGGGATGGCGATGACGGGGATCAGCACCGAGCGCACCGAGCCGAGGAACGCGAACACCACCAGGGTCACGATGATCAGCGCCTCGACGAGGGTGCGGATCACCTCCTCGATCGAGCTGTTCACGAACTCCGTCGAATCATAGATGATCTGGCCGTTCAGCCCCTGCGGCAGCTGCGCCTGGATCTCGGGGAAGACGGCGCGCACGCCCTTGATCACGTCGAGCAGATTGGCCGCCGGCGCCACCTGGATGCCGATATAGACCGCCTTCTGGCCGTCAAAACTCACCTCGGATTCGTAGTCATCGGAGCCCAGCGTCACGTTGGCAACGTCGCTCAGCCGCACGATGGCACCACCCTCCTGCTTCAGCACGAGGTTGCGGAACTCCTCGAGCGAACTCAGCGCCGTCGAGGCCTTGAGCGTCACCTGGACCATCTGGCCCTTGGTCGTGCCCAACCCCGCGATGTAGTCGTTGGCGGCCAGCGCCTGACTGACGTCGGTGGCGTTGAGGCCATAAGCCGCGAGCTTCTGTGGGTCGAG
>CAMDOT010000026.1 GCA_945903635.1 Rhizobium sp. Q54
GCAGGCAACGATGCTGAGGCCCTCCCCCTCCGTCCCCTCCGGGGACACCTCCCCCGATGACGGGGGAGGGGAATGAGAAGAGGACGACACTTCCATGATCTCCCGTACCGACGTCGAGGCCGCCTGGAGCCTCATCCGCCCGCATGTGCGTCGCACGCCTGTGATCGAACTGCCGGCCGGTTCGCTGGGCGTCGCGTCGCCATTGGCGCTGAAGCTCGAATCGCTGCAGCTGAGCGGTTCGTTCAAGGGGCGCGGTGCGTTCCATAAGCTGCTGGCCTCGAAGGTGCCGGCCGCCGGCATCGTCGCGGCCTCGGGCGGCAACCATGGCGCGGCCGCGGCCTATGCCGCCCGCGCGCTGGGCCACAAGGCGGAGATCTTCGTGCCCACCGTCGCCTCGCCGACCAAGGTCGCGCGCCTCAGGAGCTACGGCGCGATCGTGCATCAGATCGGCGCCGTCTATGCCGAGGCCCGCGCCGCCTCAGAGAAGCGCGCGGCCGACTCAGGCGCACTGATCGTGCCGGCCTATGAGGACGAGGTGGTGTTCGCGGGCGCCGGCAGCGTGGCGCTGGAATTCGCCGGGCAGGCCCAGTTCGACACGCTGCTGGTGGCGGTGGGCGGCGGCGGCCTGATCGCCGGCTGCGCCGCGGCGATCGGTGCGGGCACGAAGATCGTGGCCGTCGAGACCGATGGCACGCCGACCCTGCACGAGGCGCTGAAGGCCGGACGACCGGTCGACGTAAAAATCTCCGGCATCGCCGCCGACGCGCTGGGCGCCAGCCGCATCGGCACGCCCAACTTCGAAGTGGCGCAGAAGCTGGTGCGCGAATCGGTGCTTGTGAGCGACGAGGCCGTCCGCGCAGCGCAACGCGCCCTGTGGGAAGAGCTGCGTGTCGTGGCCGAGCCGGCGGGTGCCACCGGCCTCGCCGCCCTGATGTCGGGCGCCTACCGCCCGAGTCAGGGCGAGCGCGTAGCGACGCTGGTCTGCGGCGCCAACACCGATCCGGCGTCGGTGGCGTAGCCGGGTCACGGTGTTGTCGCAGGGACTCCCTGCAAACGCGTGAACTGTTGCGCCTCGCTCTCGGTCTCGAAGATGTGCGGCGCGAGACGGAGCTCCGCGAGGCCCTCGCCGAGCTTCAGGCGCAGGAAGGCGCTGGTCGTGTAGCGCGAGGCCGACGTGTAATAGCGCTGCTCGAGATAGGCGATCATCGAGAAGTAGGCATCGCTGACGGCCGGATCCAGTTCGAACGCGTCATAGTTCTCGATAAGCGCGACGGACTTGCCGGCCGCATGGCAGGCCCGCTCCATTTCCTGCCGGATCAGGTCGACGTCCTCGACGGTCCTGACACGGATGCCATTGAAATTCGCGAACAGGATGTTGCGGCCGGCATCGTAGTGGATGCGGCTCCCCAGGCTTCGTCCCAGCAGCAATTGATCCAGCCCCATCGGCCCGGTGCCGAAGAGGCGCGCATCCATGAGGCGCACGTCGCCGATCAGCGGCCGGAAATCCATCCGGGCGAGAATGTCGCGCTCGATGTCGATTCCCGGCGCCACCTCGATCAGCTCGACGCCGGCCGCCGAGCGGCGGAGCACACAGCGTTCGGTGACATAGAGGACGGTCTGGCCGGTCTCGGCCGCCCGGGTTCCGCTGAAGGTGATCTGCTCGACATTGGCCACGAACTTCCGGGTCGTTCCTTCGCGCACGATGCGGACAGCGCCGTCTTCGACCGCGATCTGCAGGCCGCCGCTCGTGAACGTCCCGGCAAAGACGAGCTTCCGGGCACTCTGCGAGATGTTGATGAAGCCACCGGCGCCGGCCAGGTGCGCGCCGAAGCGGCTGACATTGACGTTGCCCGCCGCCATCGTAGAAATCGATCTGCTGGCTGAGCTGGATGACGGCATCGGCATTGAGGCCCGCGCCGAAATTGGCGCCGCCCTGCGGCATGCCCCCGATGATCCCGGGCTCGGCCGTCAGGGTCACCAGCTTCAGCACATGCTCCTCGCTCGCGACCGCCGCCACGCCCTCGGGCATGCCGATCCCGAGATTGACCACGCCGCCGGGCGGGAGCTCGAAGGCAGAGCGGCGGGCAATGACCTTGCGCTCGTCGAGGGCGAGCGGCGTCACCCGGTCCATCGGCACCCGCTGCCGCCCGGAAAAGGCATGGTTGTAGGCCGTGCCGTAGGTCTGCATGTGGTTGGCGGGATCGGCGACCACGACGCAGTCGACGAGGATGCCCGGGATCTGGACTTCGCGCGGGCTGAGCGAATCGCTTGCCGCGATGCGCTCCACCTGCACGATCACGAAGCCGCCCGAGTTCTTCGCCGCCGTCGCGATGGCGAGGCCGTCCAGCGGCAGGGCTTCGCGTTCCATCGTGATGTTGCCCGCGGGATCCGCGGTCGTGCCGCGCAACAGCGCCACGTGGATGGGGAAGGATCTGTAACGCAGCCAGTCCTGATCGTCGAAGCGCACGACCTCGACGAGATCTTCCACGGTGGCTTCGTTCAGCTTGCCGCCCTGCAGGCGCGGATCGACGAAGGTGCCCAGCCCCACCTTCGAGATCACCCCGGGACCGCGTGCGGCGATGCTGCGATAGAGCTGCGAGATGCAACCGAGCGGCAGGTTGTAGGCTTCGATGCGGCCGTCCAGGGCGAGCGCGCCGAGCTTGGGAACCAGCGCCCAGTGGCCGCCGATCGCCCGCTTGACCAGTCCGGGATGCGCCAGCCGGTTGAGGCCACGGTCCTTCGCGTCACCGGGCGCCGCCGCAAAGAGGAGCGTGAGCTTCGACGGCGAGCTGGTTTCGCAAAACCGTCGCTCCAGGGCGATCAGCAGTTCGTCCGGCGTGCCGATGCCGACGCAGCCCGAAATGCAGACGGTGTCGCCGTCATGAATGATGGCGACGGCTTCGGCCGCCGAAACGATCTTTTCCCTGGCCATCGACGTTCGCCCCCGCCCGCATCAACAGAACCGACCGCTGCAGCCGAAAGCGCCCGCCGGGGGACATATCACCCGCCGCTGGTTCGCAAACAAGGGCCGTGGTCGGCGGCGAGCGAGGGTATTGGGTGCTTACTTGACCCCCAGCAGTTCGACATCGAAAATCAGCGTGGCGTTGGGCGGAATGACGCCGCCGGCGCCACGCTCGCCATAGCCGAGCTGCGGCGGAATGATCAGCGTCCGCTTGCCGCCGACCTTCATGGTGGCGACGCCCTCGTCCCATCCGCCGATGACGCGCTTCATGCCGATGGGAAACTCGAAGGGCTGGCCGCGATCGACGGAAGAATCGAATTTCTTGCCCTTCGCGCCCCCTTCGGAGAGCCAGCCGGTGTAGTGCATGACGCAGGTCTGGCCGCTCTTGGGGCTCGCGCCCGTGCCGACGGTCGTGTCGATGATTTTCAGGCCTGAATCGGTCGTCATGACTTTTCCTTGTGTTTGGGCGCCAGCCGGGCTGGCGGCGGCGAGAGCTGCTGAAGCGAGAAAGACGCGGCGGGTTACTGGCATCTGGCATTTCCCTGGGAGAGATCGTGCGGGTCAGCAATACGAAACAAAGGCGAGGAAGCCAACCCCGATCGCGGCAGCACGCGTCGCGATCAGATTGCAGGCGACCCGGTACAAGGGGCGAGGTGGGCGGTCATCCTCGATGTCATCGTCGCCGATGGCTTAGGGAATCGGATAGCCCTTCCACACCCATTCGAGCGCGTACGGCAGCGTCTGCGCCACGGTCGGCCGGTCGACGTGCTTGGCGTTGCGCGCGAACTGGAACCGGTAGGAGCGAGCAGCCTCACTCGATCTTGATGCCGGCGGCTTTGACGAGCGTGGTCCAGCGCTTGTTCTCGCTTTCGATGAACGCCGCGAATGCTTCGGGCGTGCCACCGCCGATCTCGTTGCCGGGCCCGACGATCTTGTCGCGTAATTCAGGTGTCGTCAGTGCCTTGTTGTAGGCTTCGTTGAGCTTGCGAACGACGGCAGGGGGCGTGCCCTTGGGTGCGATGAGTCCAAGCCAGTTCGAGAGCGTCACCTGCGGGTAGCCGAGCTCCGCCATGGTCGGTACGTCCGGCAAGCTCGGCAGGCGTTTCTCGCTCGTCACCGCGAGCGCGCGCGTCTTGCCCGCCTCGATCGACGGCAACGCCGCATAGGTCTGCTCGAACATCATGTCGATCTCGCCGGCGAGGAGGGCGCCCGCCGCCGGGCCGCCACCCTTGTAGGGAACGTCGATCATCTCGATGCCGGCGGCCTGTTTGAAGGCCTTGCTGGCGAGATGGTGCGCACCGCCCGAGCCCGCATTGCCGATCGTCAGCGACGCCGGCTTGGCCTTGGCGGCGGCGACGACATCCTTGAGGGACTTGTAGGGTTTGTCGGCCCTGGTCACGAGCACGAGAGGGGCGCGCTCGATGAGAACGATCGGGACGAAGTCCCTGGGGTCGAATCCCATGTTCGGGAACAAGGCGGGGTTGACCGCCAGGGGCCCCATGGCGCCGATGCCGATCGTGTAGCCATCCGGCGCCGCACGCGCGAGCGTGGCGTGGCCGATGTTGCCGCTGGCACCGGGGCGGTTCTCGGTGAGGACGGGCTTGCCCAGCTCGGCGGATACCGGCACCGCCAATTGGCGGGCCCGCAGGTCATTGTTGCCGCCCGCGGCATAGGAAACGACGACCGTAATCGGCTTGGCCGGATAGTCCTGCGCGAACGCGGGCATCGACAGAGCGGCGCCCGCCATCGCGGCAAGCACCAGGCGCTTCATCCCTTTCATGCGGCAATTCTCCCTTCGAGATTTTCTGTATGATTTTTATCATGATAAATGGCATTCTGGATAACGGCAAGTTACCCATGCCGTTCGACGGTGAACGGTACTAATTTTGGCCGACGCCGATCGCGATCGAGGTGTTGTTGAATGGCAAGGCCCAGCCTGTCTCCGCAGATGACGGCCCGGATCATCGACTACATCCGGGAGCGCGACCTGCAGCGCGACGACCATTTGCCGTCACAGGCCCTGGCCGACGCCTTCCGGGTGTCGCGTGGCCCCGTCACCGCCGCGCTGCGCGCGCTCGAAGACCTGAACATCGTGCGCGCTGAGCCTAATCGCGGCTTTTTCCTTGCCAAGAGTGCACAGGAACTCGTGCGCTTTGCCGCCAAGACCACCGCGGGCGATGGCGAGGCCGAGGACGAAACCTACTTCGCCATCGCCGAGGACAGGCTTTCCGGCAAGTTGGCCGACCGGGTGAGCGAAAACGAATTGATGCGGCTCTATGGGCTGACGCGCAGCCGGTTGCTGGTGATCCTGCACAGGATTGCGGAAGAAGGCTGGATCGAGCGTCTGCCGGGCAATGGCTGGGCCTTCCGCCCGCTCCTCACGTCGCGCGCAAGCTACGAGCAGGGCTATCAGTTCAGGGCGGCGATCGAATCCCAGGCGCTGCTGCTGCCGACCTTTGCCGTGGACAGGAAGGCATTCGTGGCGACCCGCGAGGAGCAGCAATGGCTGCTCGACGGCGGCTACCGGCGCGCTTCGCGCAACGAGCTGTTCCGCGCCAATGCCGAGTTCCACGAAATGCTGGTCGCCTGCGCGCACAACGATTTCTTCGTCGATGCCGTGCGGCGGGTGAACCGTCTGCGGCGCCTGATCGAGTATCGCATCACCATCGACCGCTCGCGCCTGCCGCAGCAGTGCCGGGAGCATCTGCGGCTGTTGACGCTGCTCGAAGGCGGCTTGCGTCAGGAAGCCTCGGAGTTCCTGCGCGTCCACATCGAAGGGGCCAGCGCGATCAAGACGCCGCGGGTCGGCTGACAATGCCAAATTGACATTATTGAGATAAACTGCAATTCGGAAGCCCTTGGGGAAACCCGGAGGGCGCCATCAGCCAGGCCGAAGCCACAACGCCGATCGCGTCGTTCGAAAGCAGCAACAGGCGCTTTCGCATCGTCGATCTCGCGGGTGCCGCGGGCGCGGATCTCGAACGGCTGCCGCATATTCACCGCATCCTGCTCGAAAACGTGCTGCGGACCGCGGGGCGCGACGCGCCCGACGCCGCGTCGGCCATCCTGGGCTGGCTCGCCGCCGGCTACAGCGAAAGCGAGATCCCCTTCCTGCCAGGCCGCGTGTTGATGCACGACACGACTTGCGGGCCGGCGCTGGTCGACATCGCCGCCATGCGCTCGGCACTGGCCGAGGCGGGGATCGACCCGGCACGCCTCAATCCCGTCCTGCCGGTCGACGTCTCGACCGATCATTCGATCGGCGTCGATGTCTTTGGCGACCCCGCTGCCGCCGCCCGGAACATGGAGCGCGAATTCACGCGCAATACAGAGCGCTACCGATTCATGAAGTGGGCGACCAAGGCGCTGAAAGGGTTGCGCGTGCATCCCCCCGGCACCGGCATCATGCACACGCTCAATCTCGAGCAACTGGCGACCGTCGTGACCATGGCGGAGCGTGACGGCGTGCAATGGGCGGTGCCCGACACGCTCATCGGCACCGACAGCCACACGCCGATGATCAACGGCATCGGGGTTCTTGCCTGGGGCGTCGGCGGCCTGGAGGCCGAGAGCGTGCTGTTCGGCATGCCGTTCATGATGCGCGTTCCCGATGTGGTGGGTGTCAGGCTGACGGGCGAGTTGCGCGAGGGCGTGCTGGCGACCGATCTGGCGCTCAGCGTGACCGAGTGGCTGAGGCGGATCGATCTCGCCGACAAGTTCGTGGAATTCTTCGGTCCCGGCGTGGCTGCCTTGTCGGCAGGCGACCGCGCGGTCGTGGCCAACATGACACCGGAGTTCGGCGGCAACTCCGGCTACTTCCCGATCGACGGGCAGACGCTGCGCTATCTGCGCGACACGGGCCGGACTGCCGACCACGTGCAGTTCATCGAGGGTTATGCTCGACGGCAAGGCCTTTGGTTCGATCCGCAAGCCACGCCGCGCTACAGCGAGCAGATCGACTTCGATCTTGGCGCCGTCGGCGTCAGCGTCGCGGGGCCGCGGCGGCCGCAGGACCGTCTGCCGGCCGGTGCGACGATGGCGGCGCTGCGCGAAATGCGGGGCGAGCGGCAGACGCCCGCGAGCGGCAGCGCGCCCGGTGACGGCGCCGTGGCCATCGCCGCCATCACGAGCTGCACCAACACCTCGGATCCACGCCTGCTGGTCGCGGCGGGTCTCCTCGCTCGCAAGGCGCGGCAAGCGGGCCTCCGGCCACCGTCCTGGGTGAAGACATCGCTCGCGCCGGGCTCGCCGGCGGCGGCGCTCTACCTCGGGCGCGCGGGCCTGCTCGAGGCTTTCGAGGCGCTGGGTTTCGGTATCGTGGGCTTCGGCTGCACGACCTGCATCGGCAACTCCGGCCCGCTGACCGCCGAGATCGACCGGGCGGT
This sequence comes from Rhizobium sp. Q54, assembly GCA_945903635.1. Classification (GTDB taxonomy): domain Bacteria; phylum Pseudomonadota; class Alphaproteobacteria; order Reyranellales; family Reyranellaceae; genus Reyranella. The sequence goes on from CAMDOT010000026.1 coordinate 7,348, forward strand.
GGCCGAGCGGCACATCGCACCCGTCGCCGTGCTCTCGGGCAACCGCAACTTCCCCGGCCGCGTCCATCCCTCGCTGGACGCGGCCTTTCTCGCATCGCCGCCGCTCGTGGTGGCCTTCGCGCTGGCGGGTGACGTCAATCGCAACATCCTCGAGGATCCGATAGGGCACTCCAATTCGGGCCGTGCGATCCGGCTCCGCGATCTCTGGCCGACAGGCGCCGAGATCGATGCGGTCCTTGGCGAAGCAGCCCGCCCGGCCGACTACGCCGAGGCTTTCGCCCATGCCACCAGCAACGAGGCCTGGGAGCGCCTCGCGGCACCTGCCTCGCCGCTGTTCGACTGGGACGAGGCCTCGACCTACATCCGTCGGCCACCGTTCGCGAGCCCGGGCGTTGGCAGCCGTCTGGGCTCGTACGTGGCGCGTCCTCTGATCGTGCTGGGCGACGATATGACCACCGACCACATCTCGCCGGCTGGACAGATTGGGCCCGACAGCGATGCCGCGCAGTATCTGATCGAACGCGGTGAGAATGCCCGCGACCTGAACGTCTTCGCCGCGCGGCGCGGCAACTGGGAGGTCATGATACGCGGCCTGTTCACCAACCGGACCGTCCGCAACCTGCTCGATCCGTCGCTCGCGCCGGGCACCACGCGGCACATGCCTTCCGGTGAGGTCATGCCGCTGTGGCGGGCCGCCGAACGCTACGCGAGCGAGAGCACGCCGGTCGTCGTCGTGGCAGGCGAACGCTACGGCATGGGCTCGTCGCGCGACTGGGCCGCCAAGGGAGTGGCCCTGCTGGGCGCGCGCGCGGTTCTCGCCACCAGCTTCGAGCGAATCCACCGTTCGAACCTGATCGGCATGGGCGTGCTGCCGCTGCGCTTGCCGGCCGACATGTCTCCACAGGGCCTGGGCCTGCGGGCCGACGACCTGATCGAGATCAGTGCACCGGCCGACCAGCTACGCCCGCGAGGATCGGTTGCCGTGCGGATCTTGCGCTCGAATGGCGAGTGCGAGGCCATTGTTGCCACTGCGGCGATCGAGACGTCGCTGGAAATCGATATCCTGAAGCGCGGCGGAATCCTGCCCCACATTCTCGCCAGGGCATCTGCTGATCGGCAGTTACACGCCCCAGGCAGCATCGCTCACGGAATCGGATAACCCTTCCACACCCACTCGAGCGCATGCGGCAGCGTCTGCGCCACCGTCGGCCGGTCGACGTGCTTGGCGTTCTTCGCAAACACGAACTGGTAATGATAGCCCTTGTCGGCCAGCACCTTGGCCATCAGCGCGGCCGACAGCGTCCAGTCGTGCATGCCGTCGGGGATCGTCGGGTTGGGATAGAAGAGATCCTGGTCGCCCATCTCGAACCAGTAGCGGATCGGTTTCAGGGGCGCGCTCGGGATCAGCGGCGCGCCGGGCGCCTCGGAGGGTGTGAGCACGCCCGCCTTCACCGTGAGGTTGGGCGTAGCCGCGCCGGTCCAGGCGCTGTGATATTCCCAGGCGCCGCCGCGCAGCGACGGGTCCCACGGCCATTGCTGGTTCACCATGGTCGGCGAGTAGGCCAGCACGCGGTGATAAAGCTCGGGATGGAACCACGCCATGGTGAAGGCCGCGGTGCCGCTTGAGCTGAGCCCCATGGTCGCGCGGCCGTCGGGGTTCTTCGTGAGTTTACGCCGGCCTTCTGCTCGACCAGCGGCAGCACCTCGCGCTCCACGAACTGCGCATAGGTGCCCGACACCGTGTCGTATTCCTTGCCGCGCTGGGCGCCCTGCGCGTCCTGTCCGCCATTGCCGATCTGGATAGAAGCCATCGGCGGCACGCGCTTCTGCTGGATCAGGTTGTCGAGGGTGGTGTTCAGGTCCTTCCAGGCGGTCGAGCCGCCGTCGCCGGTCACGATGAAGGGCACCTCCGTGCCGCGCACATAGTTTGGCGGCAGGTAGACCTCGATCGTGCGCGTCCAGGTGCCGGGATGGCTGGTGGTCACGATCATGTTCGATTTGTCGCCCGGCGCCGTCGTCGTCGACATGATCGAGCTGTTGCCGCAGCCCGCCACGTCGTCGCGGATCAGGCCGGGGTTGTAGATCACACTGTCCTTCGACGACATGGTGAACGAGACGGTGGTGCCCTTGGGGACGCCGTCCTTCGCGATCGTCTCGGGCGCGGGGTTGTGCGTCGGGCCGATGATGAAGTTGCCCTCGGCGCCGGCCGGCGGCAGCGTGCCGTCGGGCAGGTCGGTCGCGCGCGGATAGTTGGCGCTCTTGGGATCGCGCGTCGGCGGCTTGGTGCTGAAGTCGAGGCCCGTCGTGTCGATGAAGAAGGGCGCCGCCTTGTCGGTCGTGTTGGCGCCGGGGGGAATGACCATGTTCTGGGTGACGCAGGCGGGTTGGGCCAGGGCGGGCGGCATGAGCGAGGCAACCGATATCAATGTGCCCGCGAGGGCGGTCAATGCGTTCTTAATTTTCCACTCCCGGGAGCGGCGAGTCTCGTTGGCCCGCCTTCGCGCAAACAGTGTCGGCCGGCCGGCGGTCGGTCAAGGAACTGCTGGCACTGCATGCATTGCAGTTGAAATGAATCGTCTATCAACACGCAGGTCGAGCGGAAAAACACTCTGAATTTTGATAGCTGGTGGCAGATGCACCGGCTTTTCCAACTCTTTCCGACGGTCGTTGGACAGGCCCTCCTGCGATGGCCGAGCAACGTGGCGCGCCGGGGCCGCTTAACTTCCCCCGCTATCGGGAGTTTTTGATTTAAGGAAAGGCCGCCGGAGCAGGCCGGGCACGCCGGTGCGCATTTTCTCGAAGGCGACGTAGAGGCCCGGGATGACGAAGATGCCGAGGCACGCGGCCGCCACCATGCCGCCGAACACGGCGGTGCCGACCGCGCGTTGCGTCGCGGCACCGGCGCCCGAGGCGATCACCATGGGCACAAGGCCGAGGATGAAGGCGAAGGAGGTCATCATCACGGCACGGAAGCGCTGCCCGGCTGCCGTCGTCGCTGCCGTCACCGGGTCGCTGCCCCTCGCGCGCTCCTGCATGGCGACCTCGATCACCAGGATGGCGTTCTTGGCCGCGAGCGCGATCAGCACCACGATGCCGATCTGGGCATAGACGTTGTTGGCAAGGCCGGTGAGCCAGAGCGCCGCCAGCGCGCCGAACAGGCCGACGATCACCGAGAGCAGGGCCGCGACCGGCAGCGCCAGGCTTTCGTAGAGCCCGACCAGGAACAGGTAGGCGAACAGGACGGCGAGGGCCAGGACGAACCCCGTCTGGCTGCCGGCTTCCTTCTCCTGCTGTGCCGTGCCCGCCCACTGGAAGGCGTAGCCCGGCGGCAGGTTCGCGCGCGCCACGCGCTCCATTGCCGTAATCGCTTCACCTGACGAATAGCCCGGTGCCGGCGCGCCGTTCAGCGTGACCGCGCGCAGGTTGTTGTAGCGTACGATGGTGGCGGGTGCCGTGGTGAGCTCGAGCGTCGCCACGGCCTGCAGCGGCACCAGCTTGCCGCTGGTTGAGCGCACGCGCACGCGATTGACATCCTCGATCGTGCGGCGGTCGAGCGCGTCGGCCTGTACCCGCACCGTCCAGGTGCGGCCGAACATGTTGAAGTTGTTGACGTTGCGGCTGCCCATCGCCGTCTGCAGGGCCGAGAAGATGTCGGGGATCTCCACGCCCAGCGTCTCGGCGCGATCGCGGTCGAGTTCCAGCCGGATCTGCGGAGTCGAGGCGCTATAGGTCGTGAACACCCCGGCCAATTCCGGCGCACTCTGCGCCGCGTTCAGCACCCCGCGCGCCACCGCGACGATTTCCTCCGGTCGTGCGCCGGTGAGGCTCTGGATCTCGAACTCGAAGCCCGACGAGTTGCCGAGGCCGGCGATCGGCGGCGGGTTGAAGGCATAGACGTTGGCGACGGCGACGCGCTGGAACGCCTTGTTGAGCCGCTCCAGCACGGCGAACGCCGACATGTCGTGCTGGCGGCGGTCGGCATAGGGTTTCAGCGAGATGATCATCATCGCCCGGTTGGGCAGGTTGAGCCCATCCAGCAGGCTGTTGCCGCTCACGGTGAAGAAGTTCTGCAGCCACGGCTGGCCTGTCAGCATGCTCTCGACCTGCATCACCGCCTCCAGCGTGCGGCTGGTCGAGGCGGCGTCGGGCAACTGGATCTCGGCCATGAAGGACGATTGATCTTCCTCGGGCAGGAAGCCCGTGGGCACGAGGCGCGCCAGCCCGCCGGTGGCGAGGGCGAACAGGAACACGAGTCCGACAGCGAGCACGCTGCGGCGAATCAGCGGTCCCGCGAGCCGCAGGTAGCCGTGGCGGGTGGCGTCGATGCCGCGCTGCAGCCGGGCCATCAGGCCACGTGGCGCGGCGCGATGGGTGAGCAGCAGCGCGCACAGCGCCGGCGAGAGCGACAGCGCATTGATCGCCGAAATCACCATGGCGACCGAGATCGTGACGGCGAACTGCTGGTAGAGCTTGCCGGCGATGCCCGGCATGAAGGCGGTCGGCACGAACACCGACAGCAGCACCAGCGTGATCGCCACGATGGGTCCGGTGACCTCGGTCATCGCCTTCTCGGTCGCCTCGGCCGGCGTGAGGCCGGGTTCGGTCTCAAGCTTGTGCTCGACCGCTTCGACGACGACGATGGCGTCGTCGACCACGATGCCGATCGCCAGCACCAGCGCCAGCAGCGACACGGTGTTCAGCGAGAGACCCAGCACCTGCATCACGGCGAAAGTCCCGACCAGCGCCACCGGCACCGCGATGATGGGGATGAGCGTGGCGCGCAGGCTGCCCAGGAAGAGGAAGACCACGATGGCCACCAGCACGAAGGCCTCGATCAGCGTGTGGATCACGCTCTCGATCGTGGCCTCGACGAACACCGTGGTGTCGTACATCACGTCGAACGCCACGTCGTCCGGCAGCCGGTCCTGCAGCTCCTTCAGCACCTGGCGCACGCCCTCGGCGGTGGCGAGCGCGTTGGCGCCGGCGAGCTGATAGATCTGGATTCCCGCCGCCGGCTTGCCGTTGTAGCGCGTGGTGACGTCGGCGTTGGCCGAGCCCAGTTCGACGCGGCCGATATCGCGGATGCGCAGCAGCGCGCCGTTCGGCGTCGCGCGCACGCTGATGTTGCCGAATTCCTCGGCCGAGGTGAGGCGGCCCTTGGCCGTGATGTTGAGCTGGAAGTCGACGCCGTCGAGCAGCGGCGCCGCGCCGACGCGGCCCACCGCCGCCTGCATGTTCTTGGCCTCGATCGCCTTCACCACGTCCTGCGACGTGATGCCGAGGCTCGACATGCGGTCGAGGTCGAGCCACACGCGCATGGCGTAATCGAGCCCGCCGAACAGGCCGGCCGAGCCCACGCCCGGTACGCGCTGCATGGGGTCGAGCACGTTGATGGTGGCGAAATTCGACAGGAACAGCGCATCGCGGCTGCCCTTGGGTGAATAGACCGCAACCACTTGAAGCAGCGCCGAGGACTGCTTCTTCACCAGCACGCCGTTGCGCTGCACCTCGTCGGGCAGCTGCGGCATCGCCCGGTTGATGCGGTTGTTGACTTTGACGGTGTGGTCCTGCGGGTTCGAGCCCACCTTGAAATAGACGCTGAGGCTGTAGCTGCCGTCGCTGCCCGAGGTCGACTTCATCGAGATCATGTTCTCGACGCCGTTGACGTTGCGTTCGATGATCTGCGCCACGCTTTCCTCGACCACCTCGGCCGAGGCACCGGCATAGTTGGTGGTGACGGTGACTTCCGGCGGCACGATGTTGGGGAACTGGGCAACCGGCAGGCTGCCCAGCGCCAGCACGCCCGCGATGACCATGATCGCGGAGACGACGAAAGCCAGCCGCGGGCGGCGGATGAAAATGGAGGCGATGCTCACGGGGTCAGCGCTTCCGCTGGCCGGCGGCGGCTGGCGCGGGCTGGGTCTCGACCGCCATGCCGGCGCGCACGCGCTGCTGGCCCTGGACGATGACCGGGTCGCCTTCCTTGAGGCCGCTCGCCACGGCGATCATGCCGTCGCGGACGAAGTCGATGGTGATGCGACGCTGCTCGACGATGCCCTTGCTGTCGACGACGTAGACATAGGGGCCGGTCTGGTCGATGGCGAGGGCAGGTTGCGGCACCACCACCGCCTTGGCGGGCGCGTTGCCCTCGACGATCACCCGCACCGTCTGGCCGTCGGTCAGCAACTCGTCGGCATTTTCGAACACCGCGCGGGCCATCTGGCCGTCGGTGTTGGGGTCGACCGCGACGTCGATGAAGTCGACCTTGCCCTGCTCAGGATAGAGTTTGCCGTCGGCGAGGCGGAGCCGGACGGGCAGATGTTCGCCGGCCCGCAGGTCGCGGCGCACGTTCAGCAGCTCCGCCTGCGAGACCGAGAACAACACCCGGATCTGCCGCTCGTTCACGATCGTGGCGAGGGTGCCCGACTCAGGGCCGACGATATTGCCGGGCGAGACGGCGGCGCGGCCGATCAGGCCGGCGATGGGCGCGGTGATCTTCGTATAGGAGAGCTGAAGCTCGGCATCCTCGAGTTGCGCCTCGGTGTCGTCGAGCGTCGCCTTGGCTTGGAGCTGCTCGCTCAGCCGCTGGTCGTAGACCACCTGCGAGGCGTTGCTCGTGCGCAACAGCTCGGCCGTCCGCTTGAGCTGCGCCTCGGCGTTGATCAGCGCCGCGCGTGCGCCGTCGCGCAGCGCCCGCTTCTGGTCGACGGCGATCCGGTAGGGCGCGGGCTCGATGGTGAACAGAAGCTGGCCCTCCGCCACCTTGCTGCCGTCCGTGAACTCGCGCTTGCCGAGTTTGCCCTTCACCAGGGCGCGCAGCTCGACCTTGTCGAACACCGCGACCCGGCCGACATATTCCGACTGCGGTGCCAGCGGCCGCAGTTCGGCCGGCTGCACCAGAACCACCGGTGGCGCGTTCTCAGGTGGCTTGGTCTGGGCGCCCGCCGGCAAGGCGGAGGCGAGCACCAGAATCAAAACGTGCGCCAGCCGGCGCCCGCCGCGTCGGACGGCCGCCCCGACCTCGGCGTCTCCCTTATTTGCCACCGACGACCGCGTAGCCTTGAATTTCGAGCTTGGCATTCGGGTCCGCGAGGGCCGTGATCGTGATGAGCGCGCTGCCCGGGAAGTTGTCGCCGAAAACCTCCTTGCGGATTTCGGTCAAGCGCGTTCCGTATCTTACGTCTGTGATGAACACCGTCATCTGAACCATGTCGGAGAGCTTTCCGCCGGCCTTCTCGAGGGTCCGGCCCAGCAACTTGAAGACCTGCCGCGCCTGCGCCTCGAAGTCGCTGGCGATCGAATTCCCGCTGTCGTCCACGGACGCAGTCTGGCCCGCCAGCCAGACAATCTTGCCGCCTTCGGTGACGACACCCAGGGAATAGCCGCGCTGCTGGGGCCGTTCGTCCTTGATGTAGTCCTTGGCCATCGCCGCATTGATCGGCACGAATGACAACGCAAGAAGCGCTGGGAAAATGGAGACTTTCGCGACTTTCAACATTCCGGTGGTCTCGCTTTGTGAATTCGAGGCTGTAAGACCAGATTTGATCGGCAGTCGATGCGACGCAACCGTTAATTTTGAAGCTGAAACGGTCAAAAATAACAAAGGGAACGCCCTGTTCGCGCGGTTAGGGCGCTGCTGTCACTGCAAGCAGTGCGGTGCAAATAAATCGAAATTATAGTTGCAGGTTCAGCAGGTACTGTGCTATATTTCTGCTATCGTCGCATGAGGCCCGTCCGGGATCTCCCGGTCGCTCCTGTCCCGACGTCCAGCTTCTGATTCTGAGCTGAGACCGCCGGCCCGAGGGTCGGCGCTTGAACCTTTGGCCATGCCCCGGCCGGCGCGCCCGCCGGTTACGATCCCTGGAGGATGAGGGGCCGTCCCGCGACCTGTACCGATATCCGGTGCTGAGCCGTGAGTAGCAAGCACAAGGACGCCCCCGCCGCATTGACTGTCCGGCAGGTGGGTGGACCGAGGCGCGAAAACGCGTCCAAGGACTGATTCGACGGTCTTCTGTGGCTGCCCGAGGTGGGGCCACGGGGTCAGATTCTGCTCGATGTCACAGGTGGGCGCTCAACCTGTGTCACAACATTTGTCTCAACTTGGTGTGACACTCTTGGGTGTGACACGCTTCGACGTCAGCGCTGGCGGCCGGGCATCAGGGCCAGCCACAGCGAGATCACGGTCGAGGCGATGGCGACGGCCTGCAGCGCCGACAGCGGCTCATGCAGGATCAGGATGCCGCTCACGATCGCCACGATCGGGATGGCGATGGACGAGAGGGCGGCCACCTGGGCGGGCAGCAGTTTGACCAGGGCGAACCAGGTGGCGGTGCCCAGCGCCATCGGGATGGCGCCGGTGTAGATCGTGGCGGTGAGCGCCTTGGCCGAGGGCCAGTGTGTCGGTAGCCCGTCGATCAGGAGCATCCCGAGCGCGATCGGCGGCAGGCAGATGATGACCTGCCAGAAGGTGAGCGACAGGCCCATGCCGGGCCAGCTCGTGCGCTTGACGATGAAGGTGCCGATGGCCCAGCAGAAGCCCGCGAGCAGGCCCCAGAACAGGCCCCAGGGCGCCTGGGCATAGTCGCGGAAGTTGGGCGCCATCAGCGCCACGACGGCGGCCGCGCCGATCAGGATCGCGGCCAGCAGGCGCGGCGTCAGGCGCTGGCCGAACACCACGAAGCCCAGCAACGCCACCCACAGCGGCATGGTGTAGGCCAGCACCGAGGCGTGACCGGAGGGGATGTAGAGGACGGCCAGGGACGTCGCGATGTTCCACACGCCGACGTTCATGACCGAGGCCACGATCAGGGCGGGCCACTTGCCCTTGGGAACGGCGAAGCTCTCGCCGCGGATCACCAGGATCGCGGTCAGCATGATCACGGCGACGCACATGACGATGGTGCGGAAGGTCCAGACCGGCAGCTCGTCGAGGGCGATGCGGAACAGCGGCCAGTTGGTGCCCCACACGAGGGTGAGGGCGCCGAGCAACGCCAGCACCTTGGGCGAAACGCGAGTCATGATGGGACGGGAGGTGCCGATCAGGCCTGATGTTCGTCCGGCGCCTGCAGGTAGCAGCCGTCGATGCGCCAGCTTCCGTCGGGCAGTTGGGTCATCGGATAGATCGCCGTGACGGGCCGGCCGTCGGGTCCGACGACATGGACCTTTTGGGCCACCTGGCCCTGCAGCTCGACGATCTCGCGGAAGTCGAAGATCTGCGGTCGATAGACCGGCCTATAACCCTGGCGCACCATGTCCATGAACACGTCGGACCGTCCGAACATGCCCTGGATGGAGGGCGAGGCGAAGCCGAAGGCGGCATCGCCGTCGTCGCGCCGGAACGCTTCGACCTGTCCCTGGATGGTGTCGCGGATCGCCGCACGATCGCCGGCGGAAATCGCAGGCTGCTGCGCTTGTGCAGTCGTGGCGAGGCCGAGGATCAAGGCGAGGAGAGCGAAGAGACGGGAAGCCATGGCCCAAGTCTACGCCCGCGGCGGCCGATGTACGACTCTCAGGAAAGCGGGGCTGCTAGAGTTCATTCGCTTCCCCCTTCAGAGGGGGAAGTGCCCTCGTCTTACGAGGGCGATGGGGTCATGACCCCTCCGTCGGCGAAGACGCCGACACCTCCCCATTTGAATGGGGAGGAAAGAAATTCTGTTTCAGCCGGAAAGACTCTACTGTAGCGGAACGGGACGTCGCGTCGGGCCGGAGGTCATGCGTGTCGCGCCGGGCGGATTGCCGAGACGGCCCAGGTTCACGCCGTAGGAGAGGGCCGCCAGGTTGGTGCGCTCACGGGCGAGAAAGCCGTTTTCGCGGCCGATCTGGGCGTTGAGATCGGCGATCAGGCGGTCGATCTGCTGCATCGAACTTGTCGTCTGGCCTTCGATGGCGCGCAGGTTGCGGTGATCCTCGTCGACCGCGCCGCCGACCGCGAAGGTCGCGCGCACGTTCTCGAGCAGGTAGCCCGCCACCGACGCCTGCGTCGTGACCTGGCTGGCGAGCGAATTGAGCTGGCCGACGCCCAGCGTCATGGCGTCGAGCTTGGCTTGCGCGGCATTCCACTGGTTCACCAGCTCCGGATTGCCGGGCGTGGTGCCGGTCTGCAGGCGCGACGTGATGCCGTTCGTCAGGCCGCTGTAGGCCGCGGCATCGCTCGAAAGCTGGCTGCGCGTCGCGTTGAGCTGGGCTTGCTGCTGCGAGATGCCGTTGGCGAGTGCTGCCTGATCGGAGCGCAGTTGCTGGATGCGCTGCCGCACGGTCTGGGTGCCGGTCTGGCTGATGGCGGGATTAGACGATGGCGGGCTGGCGGAAGGCGCAAAAGGGCCTCCCTCGTTGCATCCGCTCAAAACGATCGCAGCTTCCAATAGAAGCGCGGATCGTTGGACTCTTAGCGCCATCGTTGGCCTCGAAACTGCCCTGGCATCATCATTGGGCGCCTCCGCATCGACCGCCCATCAACGGGCCAGTCCGATTCGGGGCACCGTCCCCCAAATTCAGATGCCTGCGATGCTACTTGAAAGCAAGGGAAACCGACAAGCGTCGTTTTCCTCGGTGGTTGAAGCACTTGGCCGATATTGTGCACTGTTTTACGGGCTTTTCTCGCAGGCGTTCGGCGGCTTGCAACCCGGGGACAGTTTCATTAGGGTGCGCGCCTTCTTGCCGGACGCCTCGTGGGAGGCATTCGGCCGTGCGCCCGTAGCTCAACTGGATAGAGCATCTGACTACGAATCAGAAGGCTAGGAGTTCGAATCTCTTCGGGCGCGCCATTCTCTCCGATACCCAAGATGTTAAAGCCGCTTCTCGCTCATGTCGGCCTCCGCCGGCCCTATCGGTTCGAGCGAGCGATTCCCGTCCTGTGTGCGCTGGTCCTGGCGCTCATCGTTGTCGCCACCGCGGCGTGGATGGCTGCGACTGACAGGCTGGGTCATGGCGGGCCTCGCGCGCAGTATCTCCTCTATCTCCTGCTGCTGCTGGCGCTGGTCGTGGCGCTTGCCCGCTGGCCGCGGCTCGCGACGGTCGTGCTGGTGCTCGCGCTGGTCGAACTGTCCTGGGGCCTGGGCTCCCGAGTCCTGATCCGGGCCGGATACGCCGTGCCGGCCCTGCTGCCGCCGGTCGTGGCCGAGCCGGAGCGTTTCCAGTGGCACGCTCTCCTGCAGGCCGTGCCGATCCCGTCACTGAAGATCACGAGCCCGACCGGGCTCGCGATCAGCCATACCTCCGAGGGCACGCGCGGCCACGATCCGGCGCCGCACGCCCTCGACACGCGCACGGTCGTGGCGACGTTCGGCGGCTCGACGACCTACGACATCGGCGCGGGCGAGGGCGACACCTGGAGCGATCGCCTGGGCGAGGCGCTCGGCCGGGATCGCACTTTTGTCGTCAATCACGGGGTGCCGGGCTATTCGACCGTCGAGCATCTGATCCAGACGGCGTTCTACCAGACCAAGTTCGGCAAGCCGCCGCGTTGCGCGGTCTACTACGTCGGTTGGAACGACCTGCGCAACGCGCACATCCCCAACCTCGATCGCGGCTATGCCGACTTCCACCTGCCGAGCCAGGTCGACTCGCTAAAAGTGCGGCGGAGCGGCGGATCGCACGTCACGATCTCGCCGCTGCTGACGGTCCTGGCGCGCCTTGTCAGCGCGGAGGTCGACACCGTGCGCTACTCCGTCGATCCTTATAGCCGCGAACCGGTGAGCGGCAGCGATGCCGCGCTAGAAGCGCTGTACGAGCGCAACATCCGGTCGATTTCGGCGATCAACCGCGCGCGCGGCATCGCCACGGTCTGGGTCGGACAGTTGCTCAACCGCGAAAGACTGCAAGGCGACGGACGGTACGGCTGGTTGCCGCTGGTGCGGGACCGCGACCTCTGGCCGTTGCAGCAGCGGTTCAACGCGATCCTCGAGCGCACCGCCCAGGCCCTGGGCGATGTCTATGTCGCCATACCGCCCGACTCTTTTACCGGGGCCGACTTCGTCGACAACGGCCACTTCTCGGCCGGGGGCGCGCGCCGGTTCGCGGAACGTCTGGCGCCCGCCGTGCGCGAGGCTTGCCGTTAAGTCCAGAGAACTTTACTGCTTCGGCCATGCCTTCCATCGAGCGAGTCATCCTGATCACCGGCGCTTCCTCCGGCATTGGCGCCGCCACGGCCCGAGCGCTCGCCGCGCCGAACACCGCCCTCGTGCTGCATGCCCGCAAGAATCGCGCGGGTGCCGAGAAAGTCGCCGAGGAGGTGCGCGGCAGCGGTGCCGAAGCGCTGTACCTCGAGGGTGACCTTGCCCAGCCGGGCACGGCCCGACGCCTTGTCGAGGAGACGGTGAGCAAGTTCGGACGGCTCGATGTGGTGGTGAGCAACGCGGGCTTCGCCGACCGCCGGCCGATCGGCGAGGTCGACCGCGCCGCCTGGGATGCCAGCATTGCGTCGATGACTTCGGCTTTCTACGAATTCGCGACGGCGGCCAAGCCGTGGCTGATCAAGGCCGGCGCCGGCGGGCGTATGGTCGGCGTGTCCTCCTTCGTGGCCCATGCCTTTGCCCGCGGCCTGCCGAGCTTTCCGGTCTCCGCCGCGGCCAAGGCCGGCGTCGAGGCGCTGGCCCGCGCCTTCGCCGTCGAGATCGCGCCTTCGGGCGGTACCGTCAATTGCGTGGCGCCGGGACTGATCGAAAAGGACGCCGGCGCCCATGTCGCCCTGTCGCTCGCGCGCATGCAGGAAATGAGCGCCCTGGTGCCGATGGGCCGCTACGGCAAGACGGCCGAGGTTGCGGCGGCGATCGCCTTCCTCTGCTCGCCGGCGGCCAGCTACATCACCGGCCAGACGCTCCATGTGAACGGCGGCGTGACGCTGTAGGCCGATTTTTCCGACACGCCATTTTCCGACACGAGGCCAATAAATCGACAGGAGGGTGTCGGGAAACGGTCGTGCTTTCCGTTGCCGGATCAAGGGCTTGGGCCGGCAGGCCGCGTTTTCCGACATTCAGGCGTCGGGAAAAGCCTCAGGTCCCGATCGACCGCACCAGCGCCACGATGTCGATGCCCTTGGCGTCGATGCCGAACCACTCGAGATAGAGCGGGATCTGGTGATCGAGCATGTGGCGGCCGTGATGGATCCGCCGCCCGTGCGCGCGGGCGCGCTGCAGCAGCGGCGTCTCGATGGGGCTCATGATGACATCGGCCACCAGGACGCCTGAATCGAGCGTCATCGGGTCGAACGACAGCGGATCGCCGGGGCGAAGCCCCAGCGGCGTGGCGTTGATGGCGATGTGGACGCCCTTGGGTGGTGTCGCCACTTCCGCCACCGGGACGTCGGGATAGTGCCGCAGCAGACGGTCGATCGCGATTTCCGCGCGCGCGGCGTCGATTTCGGTGACGAGCAATCGTCCGACGCCGGCCTCGCAGAGCGCGGCGGCAATGGCGCCGCCGGCCCCACCCAAGCCGACCAGCCAGACGCTGGCGCCGCGCACGCGATGGCCTTGGGCCTCGAGCCCGCGCACGAAACCGGTACCGTCGACAATGTCGCCGGCCAGGGTGCCGTCCGGGTCGCGACGCACCAGGTTGACGCTGCCCGAGGCTTCGGCGCGCCGGGTGGTCCGCCCCAGCAACGGCAGGATCCCCGTCTTGTGCGGGATGGTGACGGTGAAGCCGCCGAGATTGCGCATCCGGCCGAGCGCCTCGAGCATCAGCGGCAGCAGGTCGCTGCCGCCTTCGAACGGCAGCCAGACGGCATTGGCGCCTGTAGCGGCGAAGACCTGCGGCATGATCCCGGTCATGCGCAGCTGGCGGATGGGATCGCCGATCGTGCCATAGAGGCGGGTGGCGCCATTGACCTGAAACAGGCCGTTGAAGAGCGGAGGGTCTGCCTGATTCATGAAGCCCCAAACGAAGACGGCGGAGCTTGCGCCCCGCCGTCGATCTTGGCCATGGCTTGCGCCTGAGGCTAGAGGTTCTTCAGCACGTATTCGGCCGCGGACACCTCGAAGGCGCCGGGCTTTTCGACGAACAGATGGCTGATGACGCCGTTGTCCACGACCATGGCGTAGCGCTGGCTGCGCGTGCCGAGGCCGAACTTGGAGCCATCCATGGTGAGGCCCATGGCCGTGGTGAATTCGGCATTGCCGTCACCCAGCATCATGACCGAGTCACCGGCCTTCTGGTCCTTGCCCCAGGCGCCCATCACGAACGCGTCGTTCACGGAAATGCAGGCAATGGTGTCGACACCCTTTGCCTTCAGAGCAGCGGCTTCGGCCACGAAACCGGGCACGTGCTTTGCTGAACAAGTGGGGGTGAACGCCCCCGGCAGCGCGAAGGCAACGACCTTCTTGCCGGGCGCAAAAATCTCTTCGGTGGTGATGGCCTTGGGACCTTCCGGGCCCATCGTGCGCAACGTGGCGCTCGGCACCTTGTCGCCAACTTTCGCCATTCTTCCGCTCCTTCAAATGCCGCCCGAAACGGCGGTTTTACGACCGGCGGACCCTAGGCCGGAGCCCTCGCTTTGTCCATGCGGAGCCCCCGTCGGCGTTTCGTCGTCTTGACCTTCGACCGGACAATCCCCATGGATTTGAGAGATCATATCACCATGCCCGGGCCCAGCTCCCCCGCCGCCTCTTTGGTCGGCCGCTTCCTGGTCGCCGCGCCGTCCATGCCGGACGAGCGCTTTCGCCAGAGCGTGGTCTTCGTCTGCAAGCATGACGACGACGGCGCGCTGGGCATCATCGTCAACAACAGTGTCGACGATCTGCCGCTCGGCCAAGTCTACAAGCAACTCGGCATCGAGGTGCCGTCGGCCGAGGCCGACCGGCCGGTGCTGTTCGGCGGGCCCGTCGAGACGTCGCGCGGCCTGGTGCTGCACTCGGCCGACTACAAGCGCGACGAGACGCTGATGATCGACGGCGGCATGGCGCTGACGGCGTCGCTCGAGATTCTCAAGGACATGGCGGGCGGCAGCGGCCCCCAGCGGGCGTGGCTGGCGCTGGGGCATTCCAACTGGGCGCCGGGCCAGCTCGACCGCGAGATGCAGGACAACGCCTGGCTGGTCGTCGATGGCGATGCCGAACTGGTGTTCGACGCCGATTTTACCGCCAAGTGGCAGCGTGCCCTCGATCGCCTGGGCGGCAAGGGCGGCCCTCATGGACGGTTCGACCTGGCATCCTTTTCGCCCCAGACCGGCCGTGCCTAAAGGGTGCGCCAGATGTGCGATATTCTCTCCCTGATTGTGCTTACCTTCCCCAGACGAAAGGGCCTATAGGCGGAGTTGCGCCCCCGCCAACCTCCCTTCGCGGAGGGCGCGCGTACCACGGGACGCCTTCGCTTCCTCCCCAACCCCATTCGGAGGCGCGGGCGTCCCGAACTTTTTCGGACCGCCCGTTGCTCGACTCCTGCTACTCGGCCCCCGTTATTCGGCTGCCGTCGCCTGGACGACCGGCTGGCGGTAGGCCACGAGCAGGCTCGCCTCGCGCTCCTTGGCCGTCTTCACGTTCTTTTCCTTGATGTGGCCGAAGCCGCGCATGGTTTCCGGCAGCGCCGCGATCTGCTGCGCCAGCCCGTGGTTGTTCTGGTCCAGTGTGGCGAGCAGGGTCTCGATCGTGGCCTGGTACTCGCCGATCAGCCGGCGTTCCATGCGGCGCTCGGCGGTGTAGCCGAAGACGTCGAGCTTGCCGCCGCGCAGGTGCTTCATCGAGGCGAGCAGACGGAACAGGGGCATCACCCAGCCGCCGTACTCGCGCTTCTTGAGTTCTCCTGTCGTCAGGTCGCGGTCGGCGAACAGCGGCGGGGCGAGATGGAAGGTGAGCTTGTAGTCGCCCTCGAACTGCGCCCCCAGCTTCTTGTGGAAGTCGCCGTCGCTGTAGAGGCGGCCGACCTCGTACTCGTCCTTGTAGGCCATCAGCTTGTACAGCGACTTGGCCACCGTCTCGGCAAGTCCGCTGCGACCGCGCGCCTTGTCCTTCTCCGCCGCGGCGACCTTGTCGACAAAGGCCCGGTAGCGCTCGGCATAGGCCTTGTCCTGGTAAGCCGTCAGCAGCTCGACCCGCTTGGCGACGATGTCCGTGAGCGTCCGCGCCACCGGCTTCTCGATCCGCAGCGTCGGCTTGGCGGCGGCCTGCACCGCCGCGAGATTGTGGGCGGCGAGCCGGCCCCAGTCGAAGGTGCGCTTGCTCGACTCGACCGCCACGCCGTTCAGCTCGATGGCGCGCATCAGCGCCTCGAGCGACAGCGGCAGCAGGCCCTTCTGCCACGCATAGCCCAGCATGAAGAGGTTGGTGGCGATCGAATCGCCCAGGATCGCGGTGGCGAGGCCGGTGCCGTCGATGAAGGTCGAGGCCTCTTCGCCCGCGGCGTCGCGGATCGACTTCATCATCGATTCGGCGCCGAGATCCATGTCGCCGTTCAGCACGAAGGCCGCAACCGGCTGCATGTAGCCGTTGATGACGGCCTTGGTGACGCCCTGCTCGATGCGCGACAGCGCCGCCGGTGCCGCGGCCACGACCATGTCGCATCCCAGGATGAGATTGGCGCCGCCGGCGGCGATACGCACCGCATGCAGGTCCTCCGGCTTGGGCGCCAGCCTGATGTGGCTCATCACCGCGCCGTTCTTTTGCGCGAGGCCCGTGAAATCGAGCACGGTACAGCCCTTGCCCTCGAGATGTGCCGCCATGCCGATCAGCGCACCGACGGTGATGACGCCGGTGCCGCCGATGCCAGTGACGAGGATGCCGTAAGCCTCGCTCAGCGGCCGCAGCGCGGGAAGTGGCAGCGAGGCGAAAGGATCGTCCTGCACGACCTTGAGCTGCGGGCGCTTCGCCTTGCGCACGGCACCGCCATGCACCGACACGAAGCTCGGGCAGAAGCCGTTCACGCAGGAGAAGTCCTTGTTGCAATTGCTCTGGTCGATCTGCCGCTTGCGGCCGAGCTCGGTTTCGAGCGGCTTCACCGACACGCAGTTGCTCTTCTCCGAGCAATCGCCGCAGCCCTCGCACACGGCGTCGTTGATGAACACGCGCTTGGCCGGATCGGGGAAGGTGCCGCGCTTGCGGCGGCGGCGCTTCTCGGCGGCGCAGGTCTGGTCGTAGACCAGGACGGTGAGGCCGGGGATCTCGCGCAGCTCGCGCTGCACGGCGTCAAGGTCGTCGCGATGGCGGACCGTCACGCCCTCGGCGAAGCCGGGGTTCATGCCGTACTTGTCGGGCTCGTCGGTGACGACGACGACGCGCCGGGCACCTTCGGCGGCGACCTGCTTGGTGATCTCGGGCACGTTCAGCGGCCCGTCATGCGGCTGGCCGCCGGTCATGGCGACGGCGTCGTTGAACAGGATCTTGTAGGTGATGTTGACGCCGGCGGCGGCGGATTGGCGGATCGCCATCAGGCCGGAGTGGTAGTAGGTGCCGTCGCCCAGATTCTGGAAGATGTGCTTGTCCGAGGTGAACGGCGCCTGGCCGATCCAGGCGACGCCTTCGCCGCCCATGTGGCTGATCAAGGCCGTGCGCCGCTCTGGCATCCAGATCGCCATGCCGTGGCAGCCGATGCCGGCCATGGCGCGGCTGCCTTCCGGGACCTTGGTCGAGGTGTTGTGCGGGCAGCCCGAGCAGAAGAACGGCGTGCGCGCCACCTTCTGCGGCGGCGCGTTCAGGAGCTTCTCCTTGGCTTCGAGGCGGGCGAGGCGCTGGTTCAGCTCAGGCGATTCGCCGCCATGCTTCATCAACCGGCCGGCGATCACCATGGCGACGCCGGTCGGCGACAGCTCGCCTTCGCTGGGGAAGATGATGCGGCCGCTCTCGTCGGTCTTGCCGATGACCAGCGGACGCTCGCTGGCCGGCAGATTGTAGAGCAGACGGACGAGCTGATCCTCGAGGTTGGAGCGCTTCTCCTCGACGACGATCACTTCCTCGAGGCCGTGGGCAAAGCGCTTGGCGCCTTCGGGTTCGAGCGGCCAGGTGACGCCCACCTTGTAGAGGCGGATTCCGAGCGCCCGCGCGCGTTCGTCGCTGATGCCGAGATCTTCTAGCGCCTGGCGGGTGTCGAGATAGGCCTTGCCGGTGGTCATGATGCCGATGCGCGCGCGCGGTGGATCGATCACCGTCTTGTCGAAGCCGTTGGCGCGCACGAAAGCCTTCACGGCGTCCATCTTGGGTCCGTGCAGGCGGCGTTCCGCCTCGAGCGGCGGATCAGGATTGCGGATGCCGAGGCCGCCGGGCGGGAGCTGGAAATCCGTCGGCATCACGATCTTGATGCGCTCGGGGTCGACCCAAACCGAGGCCCCCGACTCGACGGTCTCGGAGATCGCCTTGAAGCCGACCCAGCAGCCGGAGTAGCGCGACAGTGCAAAGCCCAGGATGCCGAAGTCGAGATATTCCTGGACGTTGGCCGGATTGACGACCGGGATCATCGCCGCGGCAAAGACCTGCTCGCTCTGGTGCGGCAGGGTCGAGGACTGGCAGCCGTGATCGTCGCCGGCGAGCGCAATCACACCGCCGTGCGGCGAAGTGCCGGCGGCGTTGCCGTGCTTGAGCACGTCCATCGAACGATCGACGCCTGGGCCCTTGCCGTACCAGATCGAGAACACGCCATCGACCGTGGCGCCGGGGAAGAGGTTGACCTGCTGGCTGCCCCACACCGACGTTGCCGCGAGATCCTCATTGAGGCCCGGCTGGAAGTGGATGTTGTTTTCCTTGAGGTAGCGCTTGGCGGTCCAAAGCGCGTTGTCGTACATGCCGAGCGGCGAGCCGCGATAGCCCGAGATGAAACCGCCGGTATTCAGGCCCGCCGCCAGATCGCGCTGGCGCTGCATCATCGGCAGTCGGACCAGGGCCTGGATGCCGGTGAGATAGACGCGGCCCTTATCCAGCCGGTAGCGATCCTCGAGGGCGTAATCGCCGAAAACGAGCGGAACGGGTGTGACGGCGGTACTCATCGCGGAAGGCCCTCCGGTGCGGCGGCGTAAACGGGCATTTATCCGCCGCCAGCATAGCGGGCCGGGCCGCCGGCGGGAAAGGCCATGAGGACCTCCCGCCGATCCAAATTTCGCTACCGGTCGCGAGACGTCAGTTGGTCGGCTTCCTGCCGGCCTTGTAGTTGGCGATCGCCGTCTTGAGCAGACGGTATTCGGCGCAGCCGAAAACACAGAGCGAGTCGAGGCGCGCCAGATGCTGGTCGGCCTGCGCCGGCTGGTCGAGCATCAGATAGGCTTCGCCGATGTATTCGTGCGCCCCGAGATGCCGGGCGTCGATGGCGAGCGCCTGCTGGTAGTACTGCAGCGAGCCGTTGGGATTGCCGGACTTGCGCGTGGCGAAGCCCATCAGATTGTAGGCATCGGCATTCTTCGGGTCCCTGGCCACGACTTGCTGCAGGAGCGGCAGCGCATTGGCGTAGTCCCGGGCTTCGATCATCGCCTTGGCGCGCGTGTAGTTGGGATCGGCGGGCTTGGCAGTGGTCTGGTCTGCACCGCCGCCGCCGCCGCCCGCGGCGAAGGCACTGGCCGTGAGGCCGAAGCTGAGAGCGGCGATGACGGCGATCAAGGTCGAACGCATGGTCTACCTCCTATTGCGCGGATTGTTGCCGTACTACCGCCTGTGGCAACGAAAATCTCATGACATTGCCGTGAGATCGGAGGCGCTCTTGAGCGCGCGGACCATCAACCGACCCTGGCGGCCTCTTATTTCGACCTCGTGACGCGGTGCGTCCGAGAGCGCCATGCCGGCGCAGTCGAGCAATTCCTGCGACACGACGAGCTCGGCCCCGAATTCCTTGGTCAGCGCCTCGAGACGGCTGGCGGTGTTGACGGTATCGCCGATCGCCGTGATCTGGGCGGCGCGCTCGTAGCCCATTTCGCCGACGATCGCCGGTCCGGCATGCAGGCCGATGCCGATGCGCAGGGGCTGGTCGAGATCGCCCGACAGCGCCTCGTTCAGATCGTCGAGGGCCACGGCCATGCGCCGCGCAGCGTCGAGGGCCTGGCGGCATGCCACCTGGGGTTCGCCGGTGAGGCCGAAGATTGCCATCACGCCGTCGCCGATGAATTTGTCGACCCGCCCGCCGGCCGCCTCGATCGCCTGTCCGGTCGCCCGGAAATACCGGTTGAGCAGGAACACGACATCGTAAGGCAGCTTTCCTTCGGAAATCGACGTGAAGCCACGGATATCGGCAAACAGGATGGCGACATAGTGTTCGCCGCCATGCGCTTGCGGTTGTCGCCGATAAGCCTCGACGGGACCGGCGGAGGCCGGGAGCAACGGCGTGATCCGATAGTGCCCCGGCGGCGGTCGCAGCTGGCAGGCGAGGCGCACATTCTCCGGGGCACCGACGCGCGACAGCACCTTCTGCTCGTCCGCCGACGCTGGCGGCAGCTTGGCGCGATCCTCCCCGCTCACCCGGACCCTGCAGGTCGAGCAGCGGCCGCGTCCACCGCAGACCGAGGCGTGCGGGATGCCGGCGAGCCGGCTCATCTCGAGAACGGTGAGGCCGGCCGCATGGCTGGTCGTCTTGCGCTCGCCGTAGCTCAGATAGACCACACCGGCACGGCGCTCCCACAGGCTTCGCACGCGCCGGCCGGCGAAGGCGGCAATCCACAGAATGGCCGCGCCCGCCACCAGCGCGTCCGAGATGGCGTAGAGTTCGGCGATCTCGTCGGGCTTGGGCACGTTGGCGCGGGCGAATACTTCCTGCAGGAAGCCCGGCTGTTGCGCCAGTTCGGCGAAGTCGCGCAAGGCGATGGCGGCGCCCGCAATGCTGGCCGCCGGAATCAGGAGGGCGACGGCATAGAGGGCGGGCAGCCACGTTCCGTACCAGGGCCGCAGGCGCCAGGCGAAGTGCAATCCGATGCAGGCATGGATCCAGACGACGAGGGGCAGCGAGAACTGGCGGACGATCCCAGGCCAGCCGCCCGAAACCAACGAGCCCAGCACCCACCCATAGCCGGGGTGCACGTCGAACAACTCGTGTGCGACTCGGGTGCCCACGACGTGGAATGTCGCCAGCGGCACGATCGACAGGCCGAGCGCGAATTGCGTCCACTCCCACGGCGAGAGTCGGAGCGAGCGGCGCCGGAACATCGACCAGATCGCCAGGAAGAAGTGCGCGAACAACGCGCCGTAGAGGACGAGCTGGCCCAGCGGATTCTGCCATATGAAGACGAACCAGACCCGGCCGAGTTCGAGCACGCGCAGCGAGATCAGGCCGAGCGAATGATTGAGCAGATGCGTGACGACATAGAAGAAGAGGATGTAGCTCGACCAGAGACGGATGCGTCCGGCCATGGCGCTATCTCAGCAGCGGCAACACAGCCTCTGGCGGCCGGCCGATCGCCGCGCGCGAGCCTGCGACCACGACAGGCCGCTGCAGCAGGATCGGATGGGCGGCGATGGCGGCGGCGATCTCGGCCTTGCCGAGATCGACTTTCTTCTTTCGAAGCATCTTGAACTCGTCCTCGCCGTCACGGATCAGATCTTGCGGATTGCCCCCCAGGAGGTCGATCAGCTTCGTGACCTCGGCCTTGGTCGGCGGCTCCTTGAGATATTCGCGGATCGTGGGCTCGATGCCCTTCTTCTGCAGCAGGGCGAGGGTCTCGCGCGACTTGCCGCAGCGTGGATTATGCCAGATCGTGATCGTCATGCCGAAACTCCCGGACAGACCATGGCGCTGCGATCAGGTTTCGTCCAGCGCGTCCGGACTGGCCGCGTCGACGACCTTCCGGGCGACGTCATAGGCGAAGCCGGCGCGGGCCATGGTCGCCAGGTCACGCAGGCGATGGTCCTTGCGGTCCTCGGCCAGGCGATAGGGGCCGAGGCGCCTTCGTCTCGCCAGGGCCGCGGCCGCGCGTTGCTCGCGCTGAGCCGGCGTGACGTCGAGCTCGACGTCCAGTCCCTCGATCGCCTCGTCCAGCGTGCCGCCGTCGACGCCGGCCATTTTCAGCTTCTGGCGTGTCACTCGGTTCGAGGTGCCGCGCCGGTGCAGGGAGCGCGCCTTGGTCTGGGCGAAGGCCTTGTCGTCGATCACGCCGGCATCGACGAACTTCGCGACGATGGTGTCGATCGCCTGCTTCACGTTCTCCATCACCGGCGCTTCGAGCATCCGCGCCCTGGCGACGCGCCGGTTGAGGACACGACGCAGACCTTCGGCCGTGCTGGGATAGCGCTCGAGGTAGAACGTCGCGGCGTTCTGGAGATATTTCGCGGTGATTGGACGCGCGACGCGCTTCACTGCTCAGCCTCGCAACGGAATGCCGACCATCGCCTCGAGTTCGGTGATCGCCTCGTCGGGATCGCCGACCTTGATGGTGCGCATGCCCATAGCGCGTGCCGGCTTCAGGTTGATGCCGAGGTCGTCGAGATAGATGCAGTCGTGCGGCGGCACATCGAGCAGCTCGCAGGCATGGTGGTAGATCCTGGGATCGGGCTTGCGCAGGCCAAGCGCGCTCGATTCCACGACATGCTCGAACAGAGTCATGATTTCGGCGACGGCCCGCGCTTTCTCCGGGCCGCGCGCCATGCCCGGGCCTTCGCCCGATTTCATGTTGTTGGTGATGCAGGCCACCCGGAAGGCCGCCTTGCAGCGGCGGAGTGCTTCGACCATCTGCGGCCGAATGTCGCCACTTATCGACTGCAGGACGCGCCAGCCGTCGAGCTGGTGGCCTTGTTCCCGTGCCTCGGCCTCGAACAGTTCGACGAAGCCCGCGAGGGAAACCTCGCTGCGTTCCATTTTCGCCCAGGCATTTGTATCGGGATTGCGCGCATTCAGGCTGCGGATGAAATCTTCGGGAAGACCGGCCTCGGCTTCGTAGCGGCGAAAGGCTTCGAAGGGGCTGCTCAGGATGACCCCGCCGAAGTCCCACAGGACGGCACGGGGGGGATTTGCATGGCTCGTATTCATAGTGGTGCGACCGTCTTTACCTTGTTCCTGCCTTACTCGACGCCTATCTCAAGCCCTCAATAGGCGTCGGTATGGAAGTTGGCCACCGATTGCCTCCACTCCAGTTTGGGAATTCGGGAATGAGCGAAGCAGCCATTGTGCGGCAGGGCGATGCCGTGGGACGCATGAGCGACAGTCCTGCAGTCGAAGTCGTACGTCGTGACGGTCGTAATCGGCGTGCGGTCGAGACGCGCCGCAAGGTTATCGCGGCCGCCAAGGCGATGATTGCGGAGACCAGCGCGGCTCCGACGGTCGTGGCTGTCGCAAAACGGGCAGATGTATCGGTCCGCTCGGTATTTCAGCATTTTGGCGACGTTGAGTCACTTTTCGTAACTGTTTTGGACAGTGCGCTTGAAGAGCTGGCGGCCCCCCAGATGTTGCCGGCCAACCAGCCGCTGGCCGTTCGCATCGACATGATCGTCCAGAACATGGCCGACGTCTTCGACAAGGTCGTTCCCCTGCGGGTCGCTGCCGGTCAGTTCGTCGGTCATCCTGGCCTGCTGGCCCGCGCCGCGACTTCGCGCCAGCGGCTGCGCGACGCCGCCATGGCCATGTTTGCCCCGGAATTCGCAATTCTGAGCGAACAGGCGAGCGAGGAACTGGCCGATGCGATCGGTGCTGCCTTGTCGCCGGAGGCCTGGATCGTGCTCCGCCGGCGCGACGGGCTGGGTGTCGACCGTGCCAAGGCGGTTTGGCGGCGGACCCTCACCGCGCTGATGCTTCACGGCGTCGGGATGGCGGCGGCGGAAGCTGCGGCGGAATAAATCCGGAAGGCCCCCAGATTGGCCGGGTCGGTGATTGACTTGGCGATTGGGATCAGTGACTTAGGGGCCCCTGTCCGGACATTCCAACGCGTTGCAAATGGCGACCAGCCAGCTCCATGAGGACTTTTCGCGGGAGGAGCACGTCAAGGCGGGCTCCGATCGCGGTTTCGGGTTCGTTTTCGCCGGTTTCTTCGGCATCTTGAGCGCCCTCTCGCTATGGCGGAGCGGTGCCGCTTGGCATTGGATGCTGCCGCTCGCGGCCGCTTTCCTGCTGGCGGCCTTGGTCTATCCCCGCCTGCTCGGTCCGCTCAACCGGCTATGGCTGAAGTTCGGGCTGCTGCTCTACAAGGTCATGAACCCGCTCATCCTCGGCCTGCTGTTTTTCATCACCATCATGCCGATCGGCCTCGTCATGCGGGCCTTCGGCAAGGATTTCCTGCGGCTGCGCCTCGATCGTACGGCCAAGAGCTACTGGATCGACCGCACCCCGCCGGGGCCGCCGCCGCAGTCGATGCGCAACCAATTCTGATCGCGAAAGGACCGAGCCATGGGCTCCATCATCGTCGAACTCTGGGCCTTCATGCGTGAGCGCAAGAAGTTCTGGCTGTTGCCGATCCTGATCATGATGGTGATCTTTGGCGGTCTGATCGTGCTGACCAAGGGCTCGGCGATCGCGCCCTTCATCTACACCCTGTTCTAGGCGGATCGGACGCGTCGCATGCGGGTGCTGGGCATCTCGGCCTTCTATCACGACAGCGCCGCGGCGTTGATCGAGGATGGCCGGCTGGTAGGCGCCGCGCAGGAGGAACGCTTCACCCGCAAGAAGCACGATTCGGGTTTTCCGCAGAATGCCGTGCAGTTCTGCCTCGACCGCGCCGGCATCAAGATGGCCGATGTCGATTACGTCGCCTTCTACGACAAGCCGTTCCTGAAGTTCGAGCGGCTGCTCGAGACCTACCTCGCCTATGCGCCGCGCGGCTTCACCTCCTTCCGCATGGCCATGCCGCTGTGGCTGAAGGAGAAGCTCTTCCAGAAGATCCTCCTGCGCGACGAGATGAAGCGCTGGGAGCCGGACTTCGATTGGCAGAAGCGCCTGCTGTTCGGCGAGCATCACCAGAGCCACGCCGCCTCGGCGTTCTTTCCCTCGCCGTTCGAGGAAGCGGCCGTCCTCTGCATGGACGGCGTCGGCGAGTGGGCGACCACGTCGCTGAGCTACGGCAAGGGCAACAGCCTCGAGATGTTGAAGGAGCTGCACTTCCCGCATTCTCTGGGACTGCTCTATTCGGCCTTCACCTACTACACTGGCTTCAAGGTCAACTCGGGTGAATACAAGGTCATGGGCCTGGCACCCTACGGCGAGCCGCGGTTCAAGGACCTGATCTTCGACAAGATCGTCGACCTGAAAGAGGACGGCACCTTCCGCCTCGACCAGTCCTACTTCGACTATTGCACTGGCCTGCGCATGACGAACGACAAGTTCGCCGATGTGTTCGGCATCAAGCGCCGTACACCCGAGCAGGAGCTGACGCAGGTCCACATGGATCTCGCGGCGTCCGTCCAGGCCGCCACCGAGGAGATCGTGTTGCGGCTCGGCCGCTCGGTGAGGAAGGAAACCGGCGCCAGGAATATCTGCCTGGCCGGCGGCGTGGCGCTGAACTGCGTCGCCAACGGCAAGCTGCTGCGCGAGAACATCTTCGACAACATCTGGGTGCAGCCGGCGGCCGGCGATGCCGGCGGCGCGGTGGGCGCGGCCTATGCAGCCTATCACGGCTTCATGGGCCAGCCGCGCAAGCTCAATGGCCACATGGACGGCATGGCGGGCTCCTACCTCGGCCCCGAGTATACCGACGACGAGATTGCCGAACGCTTGACGGCGGCGGGCGCCAAGTTCACGCGCCTCGATCATGCGCAGATGATCGACCAGACCGCCCAGGCGCTGGCCGACGAGAAGGCGGTCGGCTGGATGCAGGGCCGCATGGAGTTCGGCCCGCGCTCGCTGGGCGCGCGCTCGATCCTGGGCGACGCGCGGTCGCCGTCGATGCAGAAGACGCTCAATCTCAAGGTGAAGTACCGCGAGTCGTTCCGTCCCTTTGCGCCGGCGGTGTTGCGCGAGGACGTCGACAAGTATTTCGACATCAAGAGCGACAGCCCCTACATGCTGATGGTGGCGCCGGTGGTTGAGAGCCGCCGCCGCGTCATGACCGCCGAGGAAGAGAAGCTGTTCGGCATCGACAAGCTGAACGTGCCGCGCTCGGACATCCCGGCCGTGACGCACATCGACTATTCGGGCCGCGTCCAGACGGTGCACAAGGAAACCAATCCGGACTTCCACGCGCTGCTGGAGTCCTTCAAGGCCAAGACCGGCAGCTCGGTCCTGGTGAATACCTCGTTCAATGTGCGCGGCGAGCCGATCGTCTGCACGCCGGAGGACGCCTGGCGTTGCTTCATGGGCAGCGAGATCGAAGTGCTGGTGGTGGGCAACTGCTTCCTCAGGAAGGAAGACCAGGATCCGGCGCTGAAGCTCGACTACAAGAACGCCTTCGAGCTCGACTAGCCCGATGAGGGCAGTCGTTTGCGATCGCCTCGGCGATCCATCTGTCCTGAAAATCGAGGAGAGGCCTCTTCCCGAACCGGGGCCGCGCGACATCGTCGTGAAGGTTGGCGCGGCTTCGGTCAATTTTCCCGACGTGCTCACCGTTTCGGGCGACTATCAGCACAAGCCGGATTTGCCTTTCGTGCCCGGCATGGAAGGCGCAGGCACCGTCCACGCCGTGGGCGCCGAGCGCCTTGACTGGAAGGTCGGCGACGAGGTGATCTTCGGCATCCGTCCGGGCGCATTCGCCGAGTATGTGGCGGTGACGCCCAAGGGCCATCTGCTGCGCCTGCCCGAAGGCTGGTCGTTCGCCGAGGGCGCGGGCTTTCGTGTCGCCGCAACCACCGCCTACCATTCGCTCGTTCATCGCGGCGCTCTGCGTCAAGGCGAGGTCGCACTCATCCACGGTGCGTCCGGTGGCGTTGGGCTGGCAGCCGTGCAGCTCGCCAAGCATCTCGGCGCGCGCGTGATCGCGACGGGCGGTGACGACGGGCGCCTCGCCATCGTGAAGCAGAACGGTGCCGACGAGGTCGTGAACTACCGCACGTCCGATTTCGTCGCCGCCGTGAAGGCGTTGACCGACGGCAAGGGCGCCGACGTGATCTACGATCCGGTCGGCGGCGAGGTGCTGGAGAAGTCCATGCGTGCGGCGGCCTATGGCGCTCGCCTGCTGGTCGTGGGCTTCACGTCGGGCGGACCGAGCAAGCTCATGTCCAACCACGTGCTGATCAAGGGACTATCGATCCTGGGCATCCGCGCGGGAGAGATGCTGCTGCGCCTGCCTCAGATGGGATACAGCTACGCCGAGCTGCCGAAGCTTGCAGCTCTCGGCGTCATGCGGCCGCACATCTCGCATCGATTTCCAATGGAGCGTGCGGCCGATGCCTTCCGCGCCCTGATCGACCGCAAGGTCGTGGGCAAGGCCGTCATCGAGATGCCGAGCTGAGCGCGTGCTTCAGCGCGAGAAGAAGATCGTCACCTTGCGGTCGATCACCGAAGCATCTTCATTGCCGAGGCTCATGTTCCCGAACGCCTCGGGGTCGGCGACGATATAGAGATGATTGGCCGGCACGCCATCGCGGATCATTTGCGCTGCGACGGCCTGGGCGCGCGACCGCGACAGCTTCTCGTTGAACGCCTTGTCGCCCAGCTTGTCGGTGTGGCCGATCAGGCAGATCACCGACACCTGCCGCGCCTTGGCCGTGGCCGCCGCCTGGGCGATCACCGGCTTGTTGTCGGCCCTGATCTGGGCGCTGCCGAGGTCGAACAGCACCCGCACTGGCGGCGGCTGGTTGGCGCCACCGCCGCGCGGGCAGGTGCCGACGGTCTGGGCGAAAGAGGGTGCGGCGGCAAAGAGGAAGCCGGCCGCGACAAGTACTCCTAGTCTTTTCACTTGAGCTCTCCCTTGAGGGCCATTTCGACGAACGGCAGACGATCGTTGCCGAAGAACATCATATCGCCCACGAAGCTCGTTGGCGCGCCGAAGACGCCGCGCGCCACCGCCTCGTCGGTCGTGGCTTTTAGGCGATCCTTTACGTCCTGATCCTGGATCCGGCCGCCGAACTTCTTGGCATCGAGGCCGGCCGCCGTGAGAACCGCCGCCACCACGGAAATGTCGTTGAGATTGCGGCCGTCGACCCACATCGCCTTGTAGATGGCGGGGTGGTAGCGCTCGAACAGGCCGTCGATCTGGGCTGCCGCCGCGCCGCGCATCAGGGCGAGCGTATTGACCGGAAAGAACGGGTTGCGCTGGAACGGCACGCCATAGTGCTTGGCCCACATCGGCATGTCGAAGGTGCTCCACTTCGACTTCTGCTCCACCGTCATCGGCGAGGCATTGCCGGTCGCCTTGAAGACGCCGCCCAGCAGCATCGGCTTGCGCACCAGCGCCGCACCAGCGCGTTTGGCGATGGCCTCGACCTGGGTGTCGGCCAGATAGCTGTAGGGGCTGCCGTAGTCGTAATAGAATTCCAGTGTGCGGGTCATGCGGTCCTCTCGTCTTGTGGCCAGCCTGCGCTGCTTCTACCGTTGCGACAAGAACAAGCAAACGGGATGAAACGGATGGGTCGGGTTACAGGCAAGGTCGTCCTGGTGACGGGCGCGGGATCGGGCATCGGCCGTGCCACGGCGACGCTGCTGGCCGACGAGGGCGCCACGGTGATCGTCACCGACATCAATCAAACGGGTGGCCTCGAGACGGCGCAGCAGATCGGCGGCCCTCAACCCGGAGGTGGCGCGCGTTTCCTGCCCCACGATACCGCGCAGGAAGCCGACTGGAAGAGGATCATCGACGACATCCTGGCACGCGAGGGCCGGCTCGATGGGCTGGTCAACAATGCCGGCATCGCCGGGCCCTCTCCCTCGACCTTCGAGACCGAGACGGTCGAGCAGTGGCAGCGCATGCTGTCGATCAACGTCCAGGGCGTGTTCCTCGGCTGCAAGCACGGCGTGCCGGCGATGCGGTCCTCAGGCGGCGGTTCGATCGTCAATCTCTCTTCGCTGGCGGCCTTCCTCGGGACGCCCAATCTCTCAGCCTACGGCGCCAGCAAGGGCGCGGTGCGTCAGTTCACCAAGACCGTGGCCATCGACTGCGCACGCAAGGGCTACAAGGTGCGCTGCAACTCGGTCCATCCCGGGGTCATCCTGACGCCGATGGGCGAGGGCATCATGCCCAACGACAAGGTCAAGGAGAGGGTGCGCAAGAGCATTCCGATCGGCGATTTCGGCGCGCCCGAGGACATCGCTTACGGTATTCTTTACCTGATTTCGGATGAATCACGCTTCGTCACCGGGTCCGAGCTGGTGATCGACGGCGGCATGAACGCGATCTAGCAGCGGAGCAGGCGATGCAGCACGCCGACCAGGTGGCCTATATCGAACGCATGCACGGCATGGCGCGCACCAACGCGCGCGACGACGGAGAGATCAGTCACACGTCGGTCGAGGAGTATTTCGACACCGATCGCTTCGAACGCGAGAAGGCCGTGTTGTTCCGCAAGTATCCGGTCGTGGTCGCGTTCTCCGCCCAGCTTCGTAATTCAGGCGACTTCGTCACCAACAACGACTCCGGCCAGCCGATCCTCGTTACCCGCGGCACCGACGGCAAGCTGCGGGCCTTCCTCAATGTCTGTCGTCATCGCAGCGCCACCGTGGAGCTGAAGCCCTGCGGCTCGAACAAGCGTGCCTTCGTTTGCCCCTATCACGGCTGGAGCTACGATCTCACGGGCAGGCTGGTTGGTATCACCGACGGGGCCTGGTTCGGCGAGATCGATCGCGCGACGCACGGACTGCGCCCGCTCGCCGTCGCCGAGCGCTGCGGCATGGTCTTCGTGGTGCCGACGGCGCTTGAGCCGGGCCAGAGCACCGACATCGACATGGATACCTTCCTCGGGCCGGTGAAGGCCGATCTCGCGTCTTGGGACATGCATGGTTGGGAAGTGCAAAGCACGACGCCGATCCGTCCGCGCATGAACTGGAAGCTGGTGATCGACACCTTTCTCGAACTCTACCACTTCCGTTACCTGCACGGCGCCAGTGTGGCGCCGCTGTTCCTCGACAACATCACCGCCTATGAGCGTCGCGAGCGTCATTCCCGCTTCGCCGTCTGCAAGCCGTCGATCCTGGAAGTGGAGCACCAGCCGCGCGAGACCTGGCAGCTCCGCGACCATGCGGTCGTGCTCTACAACCTCTTCCCCAACACGGTGCTGGCCTACACCCAGGATCATTGCGGCGTCTTCACCAGCTACCCGGTGTCACCCGACGAGGCGCTGATCAACGTCTCGATCCTGGTCGATCCCGTGGAGCGGGCGAAGAAGCCGGAAAGTTATTGGAAGACCAACCAGGACCTGATCCTGGCCGCGCTCGACGAGGATTTCACCGTGGGCGCCAGCGTTCAGGCGAATTTCAGGAGCGGCGCCAACCGCGTGCAGACCTTCGGCAAGTTCGAGAAGGCGCTGGGCTGGTATCACCAGGAGATTGCTGCAGCGCTCCGCTAGCGGAGCGCTGGCGGCGTGTAGCGCTGCAGGGAGCGCAGCGACCGAAGCGCGGGCGCCGCACGGTGCAGAAAGAATCTCGGTGCGCCATTCCACCCGTGCGGGTCGGCGCTGTTTACAGCGCCTTACTCGCGCTTGACTACAAGCGCTGCCGCCCGCCGGCGCCTGTGAAGGCGCCTACTTTACGTTCACCTGATAGGCGAACTTCTCGCCATCCGTGGCGGTGAGCTGGGTGAAGCCCAGCAGCTTCAGCAGGTCGAAGAAGTTGGCGTCCTCGGCCACCGTGCGCTCCTGGAAGAACGGCGACAGGCGCGACATCGTGGTCATGTTGGCGAGGATCGCGCGGACCCGATAGATCGAATTCAACTCGCCCGGTTGCAGGCCGACGATGATCAGTTTCTCCGCCTTGTCGCCCTTGACGAAAACCGAATAGGGAACGCGGTAGGCCGACTGGATCGTGCCCTGCGACACGACGGTGACGAACTGGACGCGCTGCTGCCGCTCCGCACCGGGGATCGTCTGCATCGCCGACGTGTAATTCTCGACCGTCGTCGGCTTGGGATAATAATAACCGACGTACTTGTCTTCGGCGGCCGGCGCTGCGGCTGCTGCCGGGGCCGGCTTTGCGGTCTGTGCCAGCGCGGGCACGGCAGCGAACGCCATGGCGGCGACGAAACAGGCGGCAAGTGTCTTGGACATTCTCAGCTCTCCCGGTGATACGACAGACTAGAACAACGTATAGCCACCATCGATAACGAAGTCGCGCCCCGTCGTATAGGCGGTGGCGTCGCTGGCCAGGTATACGGCGATCGGGCCAAAATCGGCGCCGACGCCCCAGCGGCGTTCCGGAATGCGCGGCATCACGTTGGCTGCGAATTTCTCGTTGCCGAAGGCGTTGGCGGTCATTTCGGTCTCGATCCAGCCCGGCAGGATCGAATTGACGCTGATCTTGTAGCGCGCCAGTTCAACGGCCAGGGCGCGGACCATCGCGGTGACGCCGCCCTTGCTGGCGCCGTAGTGGCTGGAGCGGGCAGCGCCCTCGATGGCCGCCGTGCTGGCCATGGCGACCAGCGAACCGCCCTTGCCGCGCGCGGCCATGTGCTTGGCGGCGGCGCGGAAGGTGAAGAAAACGCCGTCGAGATTGACCCGCAGGACACGGCGCCATTCCTCGGTGGTCATCTCGAGGATGGCCCCCTTGCCGCGACCCGAAACGCCCGAGTTGGCGACGCAGTTGTCGACATGGCCCATGATCGCGAGGGTCTCGGCGAAGCCCGCCTCGACCTGCTGCTCGTCGCCGACATCGACGATCTGGGTATGGACCTTACGGCCATGTCGCTTCAGCTTCTCTGCAGCCGCGGTATTCTTGGCGGGGTTCGTGCCCCAGATGCAGACGTCGGCGCCAGCCTCCGCCAGGGCCTCGGCCATGCCGAGGCCGATGCCGCCGTTGCCGCCGGTGATCAGCGACACCTTGCCCGTCAGATCGAAGCCCTTGTAGGCCATGGCGTTCCCCCAAAACAAAACCGGGCGGGATCAAAGCCCGCCCGGTCGATAGCGTCAATTGCAGTGGTGTCAGTTCAGCTTGTCGGTTTCGACCAGCACAATCTCGGCATCCTCGAGCGCCGTGATCTCGATCTCGTCCTGGTCGGCCACCGCGACGCCGTCGCGTGCGTTGGCAGTCACTGGTTTGCCATCGCCGCCACGCACCTCGACCTTGCCCTTGGCGGGCACGAGATACGTGGGCTTGCCGTCGAGCTTCTGGCGGATCGTCTGGCCCGCCTTCAGCGTGCCGGCAAACAGGGCGCCGTCGGCATAGAGCGGGAGCGCCCCTTCATGGCCGCGGCCCGACGCCAGCGGCACCAGCTTGCCGTCGCGCGCCTCGGCCGGGAACTGCACCGTCTCCCAGCGTGCCGGTACGCCCTGCTTGTTGGGCAGGATCCAGATCTGGAACAGCTCGGTTTCCTCGTCCTCGCGGTTGTACTCGGCGTGCTTGATGCCGTTGCCCGCGCTCATCACCTGGATCTGGCCCGCCTCGGTGCGGCCCTCGTTGCCGAGGTGATCCTGATGGGTGATCGCGCCTTTGATGACATAGGTCACGATCTCCATGTCGCGATGGGGATGCGGCGGGAAGCCGGAATCCGGCGCGATGCGGTCGTTGTTCCATACCCGCAGCGCACCCCAATGGACGCGGTCGGGGTTGCGGTATTCGGCGAAGCTGAAATGGAAGTTGGCGTTCAGCCAGCCGTGGTCCGACTTGCCGAGTTTCTCGAAGGGTCTGAGTTCGATCATGGCGTTTACCTCTTAGCCCCCAAGATGGCGCCGCCAGGGGCGGGATCAAGTTTCGGGTTGGTAACGGCCGCCTCACCCGAGGTAGTTGCCTGCGACAATGCCGGGCGGCTAGACCGGGCATCGTGTGACCATTGCATTGGCGGAGCAAGACGATGGAAACCGTTGTGCGCGAAGCGGCCTGTTCCTGCGGCCAAATGCGAATCCGGCTGGCTGGAGATCCCCAGCTGGTGTCGTCCTGCCACTGCCTTGCCTGCCAGCGGCGCACCGGGGCGATCTTTGGATCGAGCGCCTTCTTTCGACGGAACCAGATTGTCTCGACTGACGGCGAACGACGTACTTTCCGTCGGCAGGGCGAGAGCGGCGCGTGGCTCAGCTTTCAATTCTGCCCTGATTGTGGGGCGACGGTTTTTTGGGAGAGCGAGAGACTT
>CAMDOT010000027.1 GCA_945903635.1 Rhizobium sp. Q54
AAGGTCGACTCCTTCCAGGGCGCCTTCGTCGCCTATTCCTACGCGCCGGCGAAGACGCCGCTGCAGGGTGTTCTCGACATGCCGTTCCTGCCGATCCCCGACCTGGTGGCACAGGCGAAGGTGTTGGACGCCTACCAGGCCTGGAAGCCCGTAGCCGACGAGCTGTCGCGCTGGAACGGCATGCACTTCATGACCGTGCTGCTGCCGCAGTACGAGTTCATGGGAACCGGCAAGCCGCCGCGCAACCTCGAGGACTGGAAGGGCATGCGGGTGCGCGCGCTGGGCGGCCTGGGCGAAGCCATGAAGCTCCTGGGTGCTGTGCCGACCTCGGTGTCGGCACCGGAAGTCTACACCGCGCTGGAGCGCGGCACGTTCCAGGCTGCGTCCTTCCCCTTCGCCTACAGCTTCACCGCCTACAAGCTGCACGAAGTGTCGAAGTGGTACACCTTAGGCATGAATCTCGGCATCATCCATAACTCGGTGGTGCTCAGTCAGACGGCGTGGAAGGCGCTGCCCGACGAGTACAAGAAGATCCTGGAAGACGCTCGGCCCGAGGCCTACCGGCTGCAGCGCGAGGCCTATGAGGAAGCCGACAAGAAGGCTGCCCCGATGTTCGAGAAGCGCAAGCTCGAGGTCATCAAAGTCAGCCCCGAGATGCGCGACAAGTTGATCGCCACCGCGGGACGGCCGGTGTGGGACCAATGGGTGGCTGACACGGAAAAGAAGGGCTTGCCCGGCAAGGAAGCCCTGGAGAAGGTGCTTTCTCTCACCAAGCAGACCACGAACTGAGAGTGGAGGCCAGCCATGATCCCGTCACAACAGACTCTGACAAGACGGCATGCCCTGGCGGGCCTTCTGCTGCTCGCGTCCCCGCTGCTTGCGCCCTCGGCGGCACGGGCGGCCGACTGGCCGGAGCGCACGGTGCGCATGATCGTGCCGTTCGTGGCGGGCTCCGGCGCCGACACTGTCGGGCGCATCTTCGCCGAGGAACTCGCCAAGTCACTCGGCCAGCCGGTCGTGGTCGACAACAAGGGCGGCGCGGGCGGCCTTATCGGGACCGCGGAAGGCGCACGTGCCCCCGCCGACGGTTACACCCTGCTGCTGACCTCGCAGGGCACGACGGTCTTCAACATGGGCCTCTACAAGGCGCCGGGTTACGATCCGCTCAAGGACCTCGTCCCGGTTGCCGTCACGGGCTTCCTCCCCAACGTGCTGGTCATCGCTCCCACCAACCCGGCCACGACCGTCGCCGACTTGCTTGCACAGGCGCGCGCCAAGCCGGGTGAACTCACCTACGGTTCGAGCGGCGTCGGCAGCAGCCTCCACATATCGGGCGTCACCGTCGAGCAGCGCACCGGTGTGAAGCTGCAACACGTCCCCTACCGCGGTGCGCCCGCCGCGGTCCTCGCGGTGATCAACGGCGAGGTGACGATGGGCTTCTTCAACACGCCCACGGTGCTGGGCCAGATCAAGGCCGGCAAGCTCAAGGCGCTTGCCGTTACCAGCAAGGATCGCGCGACCCAGCTGCCCGACCTGCCCACCATGATCGAGGCCGGCGTGGCCGACTTCGTGGTGGCCGGTTGGCTGGGCTTCGCAGTGCCGGCGAACACGCCGCCCGCAATCGTCACGCGCTTCAATGCCGAGATCAACCGCATCGGCCAAATCCCCGAGGTGAAGGCGAAGCTCCTGATCCAGGGGTTCGAGGTGCTGCCGCCGACCTCGCCTGAAGCCGCCCGCAAACTGATCGTCGACGACCAGGCGATGTGGCTGCCCATCATCAAGCAATCCGGCGCCCAGGCCGAATAGGCCGCGGCGGATTCAGAGATTCGACGACTTCAGTAGCTCGGTTTGGTCGAGAATGGCGTCAGTTGCAGCTCGTGCGTCCAGACCGAGCGGTCCTGAGTGTGCAGGTAGTAGAACGCCTCGGCGATCTTCACCGGATTCATTATCTGCTCGGGATTCTGCCGGGCTTTCGGCAGGGCGTGCGTTCCGGGCGAGTCGATCAGGCCGTCGATCACCACGTTGGCAACATGCACGCCATGCTCGGAATATTCCTCGGTGAGCACCTGTGCGAGCGTGCGCATCATGACCCGGGGATAGTAGAGCGACTGGCCCGTCATGCGCTTGCGCCCACGCAGCGAGCTCGAATTGTTGGAAAAGAAGAACGACCCTTCCCCGCGCTTGCGCATGGCCGGCAGGACCTCCTTGGCGACCAGGAACGGACCGCGGCTGGCGATATGCTGGGCGGTATCGAACATTTCTATCGGGATATGCTCGAGCAGCTCCTTCTCTGGCGGCAAGTCGCGGCCTTCGAGATAACCCGCGTTGTAGACGAGAACATGCGGATCGCCGGCCTCGCTGCGAATCGTGGCGAAGGCTGCGGCGACGGACTCCTGCCGGGAGAGATCGAGTTCGACGATCATGCAATCGCCACCCTGCTCCCGGATCGCCGCCGCCAAGCCCGACGCATTGGCCTCGCTGCGCGTCGTCAACACGACGAAGAACCCCTCGGCCGCGAACTTCTGGGCGATGGCGCCGCCAATGCCCCAGCGGACGCCGACCGGCAGGTCGCTGTCATCCACGGCCTTGCCGTGGGCCAGTCTGGTGTTGCGACCATCGGACTGCCATTTCGACGTGGCGCCTACGACCACGGCGACGGGCTTGCCTTTGCTTTTCTTGGCCATCCTTTATCTCCCCACTCGTTTGACTAGTTGCCCGGCTTGGTGCCGGTGGCCTTCACCACCTCGGCCCAGGTCGCCATATCCTTGGCGATGAAGGCTGCGAACTGGGCGGGCGTCAGGGGGTCGGCGAGGGTTGCGCGCTCCTCGAACTGGCGCAGCACCGCGGGATCGCGCATCAGCGCCACGAGATCGGCATTCACCTTGTTCACGATCTCGTCCGGCGTCTTCGCGGGGGCCACCAGCCCGGACCAGCCAGCCGAATCGTAGCCCGGCACGGTCTCGCCGATCGACGGCACCTTGTCGAGCGGCGCCGGCACGCGCTTGGCCGTCGTCACGCCCAGCGCCTTTATGCGGCCGTCGCGGATGGCGCTCAGCGACGAGGCGGTACTGTCCATCATCAGCTTGACGTGGCCACCCAACAGGTCCGCCATCGCCGGGCCCGAGCCCTTGTAGGGGATGTGGACGATGTCGAGCTTCGCCATGAGCTTGAACAGCTCCATGCTGAGATGCTGCGCCGTGCCGGGGCCGGCCGAGGCGTAGGAATGCTTGCCCGGCTCCTTACGCGCGAGCTCGATCAGCTCGGCCACCGTGCTGGCGGGGAAGCTGGGATGGGCCACGATCACCAGCGGCCCGCGGATGATGTTGGTGATCGGCTTGAAGTCGACCAGCGGCCTGTAGGGCAGGTCGGGGTAGAGGCTGGGATTGACGCCGAAGGTGCCGCTGGTGGCGATCAGCAGCGTATAGCCGTCGGGCGTTGCGGCCCTGCCGGCTTCGACGCCCGGAATGCCACCGCCGCCGCCCTTGTTGTCGACGATGACCTGCTGTTTCCAGAGGTCGGTCAGCCGCTCCGCCATCAGCCGCGCGAAGATATCCGCCGCCTGTCCGGGCGGAAACGGCACGATGATGCGCACGGTCTTCGAGGGATACGGCGCTTGTGCGGCCGCGCCGGTAGCGATCAGCGGTGCGGCCACACCGAGTGCAACGGCGCCGCGGCGTGTGATGAGCTTCGACATTGCTATCCCTTGGCCTCCATCTTGTCCTGCGTCTTCAGGTCGAAGTCGCTGGCGTCGTGGCGTTCATGCAGCTGGGCCTTGGGATCGCCTTGCAGGCGGTTGACGATGCGCCCGCGCTTGACGGCCGGACGGGCACCGATGAGGTCGGCCCAGCGCTGGACGTTCTTGTAGTCCTGCACCGACAGGAACTCGCCCGACCCATACAGCAATCCCTTGGCCAGCCCGCCGTACCACGGCCACACCGCGATATCGGCGATGGTGTAGTCGTCGCCGGCAAGATACGTGCTCTCGCCGAGCCGCCGGTCGAGGACGTCGAGCTGGCGCTTGGTTTCCATGGCGAACCGGTCGATGGCGTACTCGATCTTCGACGGCGCATAGGCATAGAAGTGACCGAAGCCGCCGCCGAGATAGGGCGCACTGCCCATCTGCCAGAACAGCCACGACAAACACTCTGCCCGTCCCGCGACGTCCTTCGGCAGGAGCGCGCCGAATTTTTCGGCGAGGTAGAGCAGCATGGCGCCCGACTCGAAGATGCGGATGGGCTTGGGGCCGCTACGGTCCAGTAGGGCCGGGATCTTGGAATTGGGATTCACCGCCACGAAGCCGCTGCCGAACTGCTCGCCTTCGCCGATGCGGATCAGCCAGGCATCGTACTCCGCGCCCTTGTGGCCGAGCGCCAGCAGTTCCTCGAACATGATGGTGATCTTCTGGCCGTTGGGCGTTCCCAGCGCATAGAGCTGGAACGGATGACGACCCACCGGCAATTCCTTTTCCTGCGTGGAGCCCGCGATCGGACGGTTGATGTTGGCAAAGCGTCCCTCGGTTGTCTTGATCCAGGTCCAGACCTTGGGCGGGGTGTAATCGGATGCGCTGCTCATTGTTCAAATCCTCTCTTGGTGACGGCAGGTCGCTCAGAGGCCGAGGCGGTAGAACCTCGACGCGGTCCCGTGGAACAGATCGGCCTTCTCGTCGGCACTCGCCCCTTGCGCCAGTCGCTTACAAGCGTTCCAGAACACGCCATAGCCGTAGGAGCCCTTGTCGACGGGGAAATTGCTTTCGAACATCGCGCGGCTGGGCCCGAATGCCGCGATGCAGGTTTCTATGTAGGGTCGCCATGCCGCCGCAAGCTGCTCGGAGCTGGGTGGCAGCTCACCTTCGTGGACGTCGAACCCGAACATCTTCATGCCGAGGCCGCCCAGCTTGACGTGCACGTTGGGGCACGCCGCCAGCTCGGCGATACGCGCACTCCAGTCGGCGAAGACGGCGTCGCGTTTGCCCGTGTAGCGTCCGAGCCCGATCGGGCCGCCGACATGATTGAGGATGATCGGCGTTCCGGGAAAGGCGCGCGCCAGGTCGACCAGATCGCCGAGCTGCGGATGGTAGACCCAGGCGTCGAAACTGAGGCCGAGCGGCGCCAGTTGCGCAAAGCCCTCGCGCAGCCGCTTGTCGAGCAGCAGCCCTTCCGGCCGGACGGCCGTGGCGCCCCACTGGGCCTGGTCCGGATCGCTTGAAGCGATATAGCGAATGCCGCGGAACCGGCCGCCGCCTGCCACGATCATCGCCTCCAGCACCTTGGAAACTCGCGCCCCCACCATGAGGTCGGCGTGGCCGACGATGCCGGCGCAGACGCGGGGTGGGCCGTAGCCGCCGCTGGCGCACATGGCCGCGACGCCATTGGCGAACTCGATCTCGCCGACCGGCCGCATTTCCTCCGGGCCGTCGGCGCGATACATCGACAGCCATTCCAGATAGACGGTGGCCACGACATTGTGCCCGCTGGCGATATCCGCCAGCAGGTCGGGCAGCAGGTAGGTGCCGCTCTCGGGCCGGTCGATCAGGTGATGGTGTGGGTCGACGATCGGCAGGCCGGGTTCGAGGACCTCCTCGCGACGCCGGTCGAGCCAGTCCTTGCGTACGACCAGATGCGAACTGATCGATGTCGCGCCGGGCGCGCTCGCAGATGTCGTCGGCTTCATTATCTTCTCCCTCGCCGTTTCACCCGGCCCTAACGCTGGAACAGGCCCGTCAACGTCGCCTTGGCGACGGTATTGAAGTGGAGCTGGAAGCCGATGATCGCGGCCGAGGTGTCGGCGTTGACCTGCAACGCCTCCTGGCCCACTGCGAACAAGGTGAAGACATACCGGTGGGGACCGTGGCCCTCGGGCGGACAGGGTCCGCCATAGCCGGGGGCGCCGAAATCGGTGCGGGTCTGCAGCGCGCCCTTCGGCAACAAGCCCGCCTTGGGGTTCCCGGCATCGAGCGCGAGCTCCGTGGTGCCGGCCGGAATATTGACGACCACCCAGTGCCAGAAGCCGCTTCCCGTCGGCGCGTCGGGATCGAAGCAGCTGACGGCAAAGCTCTTGGTCCCCTCGGGCACGCCCGACCAGGCGAGATGCGGGGACTTGTTGCCGCCGCCGCAGCCGAAGCCGTAGTCCGCGGAAAGGATGTGGTCCATCTTGAGGGCCTCGCCCTCCTTGAAGCTGCTGCTGACGAGCGTAAGTGCCATGGTTTCCTCCGGGATCGCTGCAATGGGCCGGGGCATAGAGTGGACTGTCCGCGCTGCGCCGCGCAACGGCCTCGGCCGCCCCGACGGGTCCGCGTTCCGCAACTTCACATCACGGGTCCCGCTGTACCCGGCGCATGAAGCCGGCAAGCGGCATCGCAACGAGCGCGGCGAAGGCCATCAGGTAGAAAGCGTTCAGGTAGCCGATCATCGCGGCCTGCCGCAGGATCTCGTTCGACAGGATCTGCAGGCTGCCCGGGCTTTCCACACTCCACTGCGGCGGCAGGCCGCCCGACATCGACAGGCTCTTGTTGTAGGGCGTGATGAATTCCGTCATCCGCGAATAGTTGGACGCGGTCGAGCGGCTGACGACCAGCACGGCGATCGAAATGAACAGGCTGGAGCCGAAGTTGCGCATCAGGGTGAAGACGGCGGAACCCTCGGTGACCAGGCGGGGCGGCAGGGTCGAGAAGGCCATCACTGTCATCGGCGTAAAGGCGATCGACTGGCCGAGGCCCAGCAGGAAGTTGCCCCAGAACACGTCTGAATCGGTGAGGTTGATGTCGAACTCGGCCATCCAGAATCCCGCCCCTGCCTGAAGGGCCATGCCGCAGACGATGGCGAATCTCGGGGCGACGCGCGTGAGCTGGGCGATGAACAGGAAGGCCGTCCAGTTGCCGATGCCGCGCGCGGCGATCAGCATGGCGATGGCATTGTCGGGATAGCCGCGCAGATCGTGGAACAGAGTCGGGAACAGCACGATGCTGACGAAATTCAGCATGCCCATGATGAAGGCGAGCAGGATGCCGATGGAAAAATTGCGATCGAGCAGCAGGCGCGGATTGAGGAACGGTTCCGGCACCGTCAGGCAATGCACGACGAAGATCCAGAGCGCCAGCGCACCCGTGAAGGCGAACAGGAGCATCTCCGTCGATTCGAACCAGTCCAGCCGGTGGCCGCGGTCGAGGATCAGCTGTGCCGCCGCCATCGCGACGGAGAGCGCGATGAAGCCGATCCAGTCGAATTTCACCGGCATCCGCGCCGTGTGGTCGCGCAGCGCGAACCAGATACAGACCAGCGCACAGATCCCGGGCGGGACGATCATGAAGAACGCGGCGCGCCAGTCGTAGGCTTCCGTCACGATGCTGCCGAGGATCGGGCCGAGCACGGGGCCGAACACCGCGCCGATGCCCCACATGACGAGCGCGGTGGGCTGGAGATGCTTCGGGAAGGTCGCCAGCAGGATGGCCTGGCCGAGCGGCATGATGGGCGCGCCGAACGCCCCTTGTGCCACGCGGGCAAGGATCAGGCTCTCCAGGCTGTTCGCGATGCCGCACAGCAGCGAGGTGACGGTGAAGCCGAGCACCGTGAAGAACATCAGGTTGCGCCAGCCCAGCCGGCTCGCCAGCCAGCCCGTCATCGGCGTGGCGACGGCGGTCGCGACCAGGTTGAGGGTGATGACCCAGGAAATCTCCTCCTGCGTCGCCGACAGGTTGCCGCGCATCTGCGGCAGCACCAGATTGGCCAGCGTTATGGTCATGCCGAACAGCATGTTGGCGAGCTGGACCATCAACAGGATGAGCCACTGCCGT
This sequence comes from Rhizobium sp. Q54, assembly GCA_945903635.1. GTDB lineage: Bacteria > Pseudomonadota > Alphaproteobacteria > Reyranellales > Reyranellaceae > Reyranella. Next base: position 7,790 of record CAMDOT010000027.1, read on the forward strand.
CCACTGATGCTGAAGAGGCCGCCCTTCTCAGCGATGGCGTTCATTCCCCGGATGTCATTCTTACTTATTATCGTTCCGCCGATCATTCGGCAGGACGATATCGATTAACAGGGAAAATCACGCAGGGCAGGCCTGCATGCTGCGCTGCAGAAGTGACGCTCCAGAAGTGACAAGGCACGAGCGCGCGAGATAGGCTCGTCTCGACCGGCATTAAAAGCCGGCGATGGGAGGAACCCGGTGAAGCTTCGCCGCAGACAGTTCCAGCAACTGGCGGCCGGCGCTGTGGCGCTGCCCGCTGTCCCGAGAGTGGCCGCCGCGCAAGCCTGGCCGGCCCAACCGGTGCGCATGGTCGTCGGTTTCGCGGCGGGCCAAGCGATCGACATCCTGGCCCGCCTGATCGCGCAATCGCTGACCGAGCAGCTCAACCAGCAGTTCATCGTCGAGAACAAGCCGGGCGCCGGCGGCAACATCGCGACCGAGGGGGTCGCGCGCGCGCCGGCCGACGGCTACACGCTGATGGTGATCGGCGCCAACAACCCGATCAACTCGACGCTCTACGCCAACCTCGGCTTCGACCTGCTGAAGGACTTCGCGCCGGTCGCCGGCATCTACCGCGTCTTCCAGGTCATGGAGGTCAATCCCGCCTTTCCGGCGCGGACTGTCCCCGAATTCATCGCCTACGCCAAAGCCAACCCGGGCAAGATCAACTTCGGCTCCGCCGGCACCGGCTCGGTGGCGCATGTCACGGGCGAGTGGTTCAAGATGATGGCCGGCATCGACATGCAACACGTGCCCTATCGCGGCGCGCCGCTGGCACTTGCCGACCTGTTGAGCGGCCAGGTGCAGGTCATGTTCGACAACCTGCCGTCATCGATCGAGCACATCAGGGCCGGCCGCCTGCGCGCGCTCGGCGTCTCGACGGCCAAGCCGTTGGGGTTGCTGCCCGGAGTGCCGACGATCACCGAATTCCTGCCGGGCTTCGAGACCAGCGCCTTCGCCGGCCTCGGCGCGCCGGCAGGTACGTCCCGCGAGATCGTCGGCAAGCTCAACACGGCGGTCAATACAGCCCTCGCCGACCCGAAGCTCAAGGCCCGCATCCTCGATCTCGGCGGCGTGCCGATGCCGATGACGCCCGCTGAGTTCGGCCTTTTCCTCGCGGCCGAGACCGAGAAATGGGCCAAGGTGATCCGGGCCGCCAACATCAAGCCCGGCTGACGCCTCTGTCCCGGGAGTCGCTATTCCGCGGCGGCGAGCTGATGGCCGGGCACGCCGGCGATCTCCTGGATCAGCTTCTTCGTGAGCGACCGGCCGAACGACCCATGTCCCTCGGCAACGATCGTGAACGATCCGGGACCGCCGATGACGTTGTCCTGGAAGTATTTTTCGAGCCCGCCCAGCGGGTTCGTATGCTCCGGGCGAAACGATTCGGCGAGCGGCGTCAGGATCACCAGAGCGTTGATGACGATGCCCTTCGCGACGGCTTCGTCGCGGGCGTCGGTAACCAAGCGGCCGGAAACATTGTTGCCGTCACCGGACACATCGATGACGCGGCGCTCCGAGGCGAACGGCGCGCGCGCTAGCTGGCTCACCGAGAAGTCGATGGCGCTGCTGATCGAGGTGCTGCCGGCAAACGATCGCGGTGTCTCGATCAACTTGTCGCCGAAATTGCGCGCGGCGCCACCGTCTCCGATCACCATCCAGTCGATGACGACGTTGTGTTGCCCGGCCGTCGCCCATTCGAGGAAGCAGACAGCAATGCGCCGGTTTGGGCCCGACGTGATCGCTCGCACCACGTCCGGATGCGTGATGGCGGCGGCGGCACCCTCGCGCTGCAGCTTGAACTTGGGCTCGGTCACGCTGCGCGAGACGTCGGCGGCGAGCACCAGCAGCATGTCGACGGGCTCCGCCGCCCGCGCACCAAGCGGCGGCACAAGCGCCAACGCCAGACCGAGCAGTGCCGCCGTCCTTCTCGTCGTATGGGTCATGTGTCGATCCATGGCTGGGAATGTGGACAGGCCAGGGTGAATTATCCGCGCACCAGCGCCGCGCCGCCCTGCAGGACCGCGGCCGCCTCATCGATGATCCGCTCGATCACCTCGCGTGCCGTGGGGATGTCGCGCACGAGGTCGACGCTCTCGCCGGCCCAGACCACGCGCTGGCCGAAATCAGTTGCCGGGCTCGCCAGGTAACCGGCCTCGGCCTGCTTCTGCTGGCCGTGCAGCGCGTCCTCCTTGCCGTGCCACTGGTCGAAGAAATCGTTGCGCAGCGCCCGCCCAGGATAGATCGCGGGCCAGGCGGCGCCGCGGACGATGTCGAAGATCCTCGTCTGCGCCGTCTGGTCGCCCCCGGACGCCACCGCCTTTTCTTTCATCGCCTGATCCCACAGCGACTCGACCGTGGCGGTGAAGCGCGTGCCCATCGATACGCCGGACGCTCCCAGCGACAGGGCAGCGGCGAGTCCCCGCCCGTCGGCAATGCCGCCGGCAGCGACGACGGGAATCGAGCCCACGGCATCGACCACCGCCGGCACAAGTCCGATCGTGCCGCGCGTCATCCCGGAATGCCCGCCGGCGTCGCGCCCCTGCGCGATGATGATGTCGGCGCCGGCCGCTGCCGCCTGCTTCGCCTGTTCCAGCGTCTGCACCTGGCAGATGATCCGGCTACCCACCGCCTTGATGCGACCCGTGTAAGGAGACGGATCGCCGAACGACAGCATGACCGCCGCCGGCTTGGCATCCAGCGCCACGTCGAGCGCTGCCGGATTCTTGTCCAGTGCCCACAGAATGAATCCGATGCCGACGCGGGCATTGCCCGCCTCCGTCAGTTCCCGCCGGATTGCACCCTCGTCGGCATAGCCCGACCCCAGCATGCCGAGGCCGCCGGCATGGGTCACGGCCGAGGCGAGTTTTCCACCGGCGGCCGACCCCATCGGGGCGAGCAGGATCGGATGCTGGATGCCCAGCAGCCGCGTGAGCGCGGTCTCTATGGTTGCCATCGCTACGGCAGCCTCGGCTGATGAAACTTGTAGGGCGGATAGTCCTTGGTGATGTCGGACATGACCTCGATCAACGCCGGCGCGTCGCTGGCCAGGGCCTCCTTGAGGGCGCCACGCAGGCCGTCGGCGGTCTCGACTCGCCAGGCGCCGACACCGAAGGCGCGGGCGTAGGCCTGGAAGTCGGGATTGGTCAGGACCGCGCCGGAATGGCGGCCTTCGTAGAGCCGTTGCTGGTCGCGCTGCACGTTGCCGTAGGAAGAGTTGTTCACCACCACCGTCACCAGGTTGATGCCGAACTGCTTGGCCGTGGCGAGATCCGAGCCGCCGAACAGGAAGCCGCCATCGCCGGTGACCGACACCACCGGACGGCCGGGATTGGCTACTTTCACACCCAGCGCCGTCGGGAAGCCGTAGCCCAGCGTGCCGGAGAAGCCCGAGGAGATCAGGCGGCGCGGCTGATGGACGGGATAGCCGTACCAGATGATGTAGCCGAGCTGCGTCACCTCATCGACCACGATGCCGTCGTCGGGCAGCACCTCGCGCAGCACCTTCATGAAGGAGTACTGCGGATCGGCCTTCTCGATCGCGGCAAGGGCTGCAGCCTTCGCCGCGGCCACGGCGGCGCGCCGCGCGGGATCGTCCTTGTTCTTTACCAGCGCCATGAGCGCACGCGTGCCGTCCGCCGCATCGGCCGTGATCGCCACGTCTACGGTAAGTCTGCGATGCTCGATCGGGTCGATGTCGATGCGCGCCGTCTTAAGTCCGGCCGGTGCCGGCGCCCAACGCGCGATCGGCACATCCATCCGCGTGCCGATGCCGATCAGCAGGTCGGTCTTGTTCCACAGCTCGAAGCCACCGACCGTGTTGAGCGACAGCGGATGGCGCGAATCGACCACGCCCTTGCCCATGCGGAACGACACCACGGGTGCACCGATCTTCTCGGCCAGCGCCAGGATCTCGGGCCCTGAATCGACCGCGCCGCCGCCGATCCAGATCATCGGCGACCGCGCGCCATCGACCAGCTTGGCGAGAGCCGCGATCTTGTCCGGATCGGGCACGGGGTTCGCGCGCTTGCCGAGCGGTTCGATCGGTGTGACGTCGGCGGTCGCGGGGAACATGTCCCACGGCATCTCGACCGCGACAGGTCCGGGACGGCCGGACACCATCGCCTGGAAAGCGCGCGCCATGACCTGCGGCGCCTCGGTCGGATGTTCGATGCGCTCGGCGAATTTGAGCAGCGTCTTCAGCGTGGCGAGCTGGTCGGGCATCTCGTGGAGCTGGCCGCGTCCGCGGCCGATCATGGCGCTCGGCACCTGGCCGGTGATGCACATGATCGGCGTGTTGACGCCCCAAGCCGTGGTGAGCGCCCCCATGGCGTTCATCACCCCGGGGCCCGGCACCACCGTGAAGGCCGACGGCTTGCCCGTCGATTGCGTGTAGCCCAGCGCCATGTAGGCGGTGGTCTGCTCGTGCCGGGCGTTGATCACTTTTAGCCGGTTGGCGTTGCGGGCAAAGGCATCGAACAGGCCGTACATCTGCACGCCCGGCAGTCCGAAGACCGTGTCGATGCCGTGACGCAGGAGCGAATCGACGATGGCGTCACCGCCGGTCATGCGAGTCATGGTTTGCGTTTCCTCTCTTTATTGGGCCGATCTTGTCACGTTCCGGCCGTCGCTCGAACCGCACGATTCAACCGGTCCCTCGGCCAGATCGCTGCGCGAACCGTCGGCCGGCCGAAAGGAAGGGTGAAGGGCGGACGATTGACATAGTGACGGCTTGCCGGCGCCTCGCCTATGATTTGGCGGCAGTAAGCAGTCTTAGCGTGCGTTTCCCGAGGACAAGGCCGACCAGGAGGTCCCCGTGGCTACAGCCGTTCTCATCGTTCGAGCCAGACTGAACAACCTGTCCGACCGGCAGAAATTCGACAGCTGGTACCGGACCGAACATCTTCCGGCCGCCGTCCGGGAATTCAAGGCGCAACGGGGCTGGCGCTGCTGGAGCAGGACCAACCCTCTCGTGCATATCGCGCTCTATGAATTCCCCAGCGTCGAAGAGGCCGAAGACATCCTGGACTCGGCGGCCCTGGCCGGACAAATCGCGGAGTTCGACCGCGTCTGGGGAAGCGAGGTCACGCGCACGCGTGAAATTGTCGAGATCGCGGAAGAACTTTCCGCACGGTCCTGAAAACAGGCAGGACGACGACACCGCGTCCTCGCCTGCTCAGAACTGTCGCCTACTCATGGCTCTCGCGCGAGGACGGCGTCACCGGCCCGACGCCACCATCTTGCGCGGCGATCGCGAAGTAGAGGCAGAATCCGATCACGATCAAGGAGAAGAAAGTCCCGACGAGAGCCGGTCCGACCTCGCCCTGCGTGCCTTCCAGCCAGAACCGGTATGTCCCGTAGGCCACTCCGATGAGGACGGCTACGGCGCAAAGGGCGAGAAAAATCTGCACGCGAAAATCCTACCTCCAGTCCAACGACATCGGCCCGACGATTCCAGCAGTCCACCTCAAAATGACAATCCGATGAACGTTGGCGCTCACCTGCAGCATCGTACTTCACAGGCGATGCAATTTCTCCTTCGAACTACGGTTTTATTCTGTCATATTGGGGCACCGCGAGGGAGATGCCGGGGTGCTGCAGGAGTTAAGGCGGATCGCGATTGGTCCGATTTTCGTCGCCGCGGCGATGGCCGCGCTGCTCGGCGCCCTCGTCTCCATCATGACGAAGGTCGGCGATCCGTACCGGGTCACGATGATTCCCGCCGCCGGCGCGATCGGCGGCCTGCTCGGCGCCGCACTCCTGCAGGCACGCACCCGCTTCGAGGAACGTCGACGGGCCGTCACTGTGTTGCGGATGTCGCTCACGAGCCTCGCGATCTCGCTGGAGAACGACGCGAACATGATCCTCAATCCGCTCAGCGATGAGGAAGGCAGGCTGGCCTGGACCTCCCACCTGGCCAGCTACACCGGGCGGGCCACGCGGACAGTCCAGCAGATCGTGGCCCTCTCGGTACCGGCAGCCGTCTTCAGCGACGCCCTCAACAGGGACATCGAACTGCTGCGGCGCGAGGCCAGCGGCTTCACCATCTTCATGGACGACGTCCATCGAGCGGCGCGCACCAATCCCGCCACCGTCGACGCGTTCCATGCTGCCTTGGGCCCGATGGCGAAGGACTTGCCGATCGGCGTCAAGAAAATCACGCGGCTGATCTCCGCGATCGAGAACTATCGGGCGTGACGCCCAACTATTTCGTCGGCGTTCCCGAGCCACTCGTATTTGGCGCCGACGTCCCGCTGGGCGTGGCGCCCGTGCCGCCCGCCGGCTTCTCCTTCAGGGAGAAGTACCAGACCCCCGCAAGGGCCACGATGCACGCCCCGAAGATCATCCTGCGCACTTCCTGGGTCATTTCTCACTCCTGCGGATAGCGCCAGGGTTTCGCCGGCTGGGCGGCGCCCTCGTCGATGGTCCATTGCGGGATCGCCAGGCCCGGGCCCACGTCGCTGAACACCATGCGCACCCGCGTGCCGATGCCGACGCGGCGCACCATGTCGGGCGGTGCCAGCGTGCCGTCCGGCGTCACCAGGTTGCCGACGACGCGCAGCGACTCGTGCTCGGTCGGCTTGCCCTTCTGCGTGTCGAGATCGACCAGCAGGATCAGGTACGGCGTATGCGCCTTGAAGGCCGGCTGGATGGCGTGATGAACTTCGCTGTAGGAGTGCACCTCGCCCTTGCCTTCGACCTTGACCCACTCGGACTTGGGGTTGGCGCACCACGGACACGCCGTGGTCGGGGGATAGCGCAAGAGGCTGCAAGCGCCGCACTTCTGCAGATGGAAATCGTGCGCCGCGCAATGCTTGAAGTAGGCCACGTTCTCGACATCGAGATCGTCGAGGGCGAGCGGCATGCCGAGATAGGTCGCTTGTGTCGCCATGGTCCGTCCCCTACTCGTTCCGCATGACCATGGCCGACCCGGTGCCCGGATTGGCCCAGCCCATGTTGGCCGACACCTCGCACTTCTTCACCTGGCGGCAGCCGCCCTCACGGTAGTCATAGGTGTGCTGGCGCTTGCCGTCGGGTCCCACCGGACACGAATCGTCGGCATCGTGGCGGAGCTGGCGCACGTTCTCGATCACCATGTTGAGGCCGTGCGTATAACCCTCGCAGAGATGACCGCCGCTGGTGTTGTTGGGTCGCCGGCCGCCCAGGCGAATCGTGCCGTCGCTGACATATTGCCCGCCGTCGCCCTTCTTGCAGAATCCGTAGTCCTCTAGCTGCAGCATGGTGGTGAAGGTGAAGGCGTCGTAGGAGCCCGTGATGTCGACGTCCTCAGGGCCGACGCCTGAATTGGGCCACAGGATATCGCGCGCATATTTGCCAGCGACGGTGGAGATCGGGCCGTGCTGGTAGTGCATGTCGGTGCGCGGCTTGTTGCAGCGCCCCACCACGCCCCTGATCAGCGTACGCGGATGGCGACAATCCTTGGCGCGCTCGGCGCTGGTGACGACCAGGGCCGTGCCGTTGTCGGTCTCGACGCAGCAATCGAGGAGATGCAGCGGCTTGCAGATGATGCGGCTCTTGAGAACATCCTCGACGGTGAAACGCTGCTTGTAGAAGGCCTTGGGATTGTTCGAGGCGTGCTCGGAATGGATCGCCTTCACCGCGGCGACCTGCTCGGGTCGCGTGCCGTAGTCGTACATGTGGCGCATGAAGGTGAGGCTGAACATCTGGCCGGCGCTCTGCCAGCCGTAGGCGCGGCTGTGCAGCATGTCGCCGGACACGGGGGCCGCCGCGCGCGCGCCGGTGCCGCCGATACGCACCTGGCTAAAACCGTTCATGGCGCGGAAGATCACCACGGTCTTGCACATGCCGGCCTCGATCAGGCCCATCGCCATGCCGACCAGCGCCTCAGTCGACGAGCCGCCGCCGAACACATCCATGTAGAAGTTGGGCCGGATGCCGAGGTCGCCGGCGATGAACGTCCCGAACGTCGAATCGCCCGACTGGTAGGACAGCACACCGTCGACGTCCGACGGTTTCAGGCCGGCGTCCTCGATGGCGTTCCTCACCGCCCAGGTACCGAGCGCGCGGGTCGTCTTGCCCGAGCCTCGCGTGTAGGTCGTCTCGCCGACACCCACGATGGCGTACTTGTCGCGCAGATGCTTCGGGCTGGTGGCATCGGTCTCGGCCGGCATCGTCATGGCGTCCCCTTTCGATGGCTCACGGGACGCCACGATACGACGGCATCGGGAGGGCGTCTGCCCCGCCCGTCACGCCGCCGATCCGCATCGCGGCTTCAAATTCTTTTCCTCCCCTCAACCCTACGGGGGAGGAATCGAAGCGATTCTGCTAGCTGCCGAGACCGGCCTTGGCGCATTGCTCGTCCTGGTCGCCGGTGACGCCGCTCACCCCGACGCCGCCCGTCACCTTGCCGTCGACCGTGATCGGCACGCCGCCGGGCGACGCGAAGACGCCGGGCAGCGTGGCCGTCGCCGGCCCGCCCTTGTTGATCACCTCCATGAAGGCGCGGGTCGGACGTCGATAGGTGGCCGCTGCCTTCGCCTTGCCGACGGCGATGTCCATGCTGGCGGTCTGTGTGTTGTCCATGCGCTCGAAGTAGACCAGGAACCCGTGGGTATCGACCACGGCGACGGCGACGTTCCAGCTGTTCTTCTGGCATTCGGCGATGATGCCGGCGGCGATCTTCTTCGCCGCCGCAGCGTTGACCGCTGGACCGTATTCGGGACGCCTGTCCTGGGCCGATGCGGTGGCCGACGCGGTGGCAGCGATTGCGACCAGCGCAGTACTGAGCAGAATTTTCTTCATGTTTGTTTCCTCCCTTTAATTAAGCTGCAGCACTGCAACCATACGCTGTCGGGGAAGGAACTTCGATCTGATGACATTCAACAATCCGCGAGCCGGCAGCTCCAGGACGCATCTTGAAAGCCCTGGCCCGCTGGCGCACGCTCCCGCTCGATGGGTAATTTGGAGACACTGGTGATGGTGACATGCTGAAGGACCGCTACGGACTCCCGCTATCCACCACCGTCGCCGCTGCGCGCGATGCCTACGTCGAGGGCGTCGACCTTCTCCTCACCGTCTACCCCGGCGCCGCCGCGGCTTTCGACCGCGCCATCGCGGCCGATCCGGGCTTCGCCCTGGCCCATATCGGCAAGGCCCGTGCCTCTCAGCTCACCGGCAACCTTTTGGCCATGCGCGAGTCTCTCGCCACGGCGCTCGGCCTCACCGACGGCGCGTCGGCGCGCGATACAAGCCATATCGATATCTTTCGTCTCCTGTTTTCTGGCCAGGCTGTCGCGGCCCTGGCCGCGATCCGCGCCCATGTGGCGACGTGGCCGCGCGACGCACTGGTGCTGAGCCTTGCCGCCAACCAGGGCGGGTTGATCGGGATGTCCGGCCTGCCTGGCCGGGAACAGGACCTTGTCGACTTTCTCGAACCGCTCGCCCCGCACTACGGCGAGGATTGGTGGTTCGAGGCCCATTACGGCATGGCGCTATCGGAAATCGGCCGGCACGACGCGGCGCGCCCCAAAATAGAACGTTCCCTGGCCCAGGTCAGGCGCAACGCCTATGCCGCCCACGCCTTCACCCATCTCTGTTACGAAACCGGCGAGCGCGACAGCGGCATCGCCTTCATGCGCGACTGGCTGCCGCTGTACGATCGCGGTGGCGGCTTGTTCGGTCACCTGAACTGGCACCTCGGCCTGTTCGAGCTGCATGCCGGCAATCTGGACGCGGGTCTTCGCCTCTACAACGACGCTTTCTGCTCGGACGATCATCGAGGTGCGGTGCATCAGAAGCTCTCGGATTCCTCCTCGTTCCTGTGGCGGTCGGAACTGGCGGGCTATCCGCGCGATCCCGCGCGCTGGGCAAAGCTGATAGACTACGCGCGCGAAAAAATTCCACGCCCGGGCTTTTCGCTCGCCGACTGGCACGTGGCGCTCGCTTTTGCAGCGTCTGGCGATGACGCCGCGTTGGAAGGCTGGGTCCAGGCCATCGAGGAGCTGGCGAAGGCCGGCCGCTATCCATCCGGTGCCACAATCCCCGCGGTGGCGCGCGGCTTCGCGGCCTTCCAGCGCGGCGACTATGCTGCGGCCATCGACATGATCGAGCCTATGCTGCCCGATCGCGAACGCATGGGCGGCAGCCGGGCGCAGGTCGATCTGGTGGAAGCGACGTTGTTGCGGGCTTATCTCGGCGCGGGACGCGTGGCGGAGGCCCGGCATCTGCTCGCGCGCCGGCGCCCGGGCCCGGCGATTCTTCCGGTCGCGGGGCTCGAGCAGGGCGTGCCTGCTCAAAACTAGAGAAAGTCCAAGGAAGCATAACCGGGTACGTCTCGACGGGATCGCGCGACTACCCGTGCTGACGGCGCTTCAAGGAGCGCAGGTCGACGATCCCGGGCAGGGCGCGCGGATCGGTGCCGGCCGGGTAGATACTATGCTTCTGGATCTTCTGCGTGCCGGTCGTGGGCAGGCTTTGCACGATGTGGACCCAGCCCGGCGGCTTGTAGTAGGCGAGGCGCTCGTTGCAATGGTGGAACAGCGCCGTCGCCGCCTCCTTCTCCGCCCCCTGCTCTAGCGTCGCACGCTTGAGCACGACGCAGGCCAGCACCTCCTCGTCGCGCAGCTCGTCCGGCACCGCCATCACGGCCACCTGCTGCACGTCAGGATGCGTGAGCAGCACGGCCTCTACCTCGGCCGCCGCGATGTTCTCGCCCGAGCGGCGGATGATGTTCTTCTTGCGCTCGACGAAATGCAGCATGCCGTCCGGCCCGCGCCACACCACGTCGCCGGTATGAAACCAGCCGCCCTGCCAGGCGGTTTCCGTGGCTGCTTCGTCCTTGAGATAGCCGGAGAAGCAGCCGCGGCGCGGTGTCTCCGCCGAGTGGCGCACCAGCATCTCTCCGGGCTGGCCATGGGCGACGTCGCGGTCGGCATCGTCGACGACGCGAACTTCTACACCCGGCACGGCCCGTCCGAAGGCGCGCGTGCCGACCTGACGCGGCTCGACGGTATCGCCGAGGACGCGCACCATCTCCGTCATGCCCCAGAGTTCGATCATGGGAAAACCGAAGCGCTGCTCGAATGCTGCATGCAGCTCGGGCTCGATGCCGGCGCCGATGCCGAAGCGGACCTTGTGGCGCCGTTCATGCTCGCCGGGCGCGAGCTTCAGCAGCACCGGCGCGATCACCCCGAGATAATGGACGATGGTCGCGCTGGTCTCGGCAACTTCTCGCCACCAGCGCTGCGGATGGAAGCGATCGGGTTGAATCTGGCAGTTGCCCGTCAGGATGGCGCCCATCAGCGATACGACGCCGGCATTGGCATGATAGAGCGGCAACGGATTATAAATGCGATCCTCGGCCGTGCGCAGGCCGGCCACGCCGCCGAGTGAGGCGTACCAGGCGCCGCAGGCCATCACGTAACCATGGGACAATACGCATCCCTTGGGGCGGCCCGTCGTGCCGGAGGTATACAGAATACTGGCTGGCGTCTCGGGAGCAGGCCGCGTCTCTCGTGCCGCGTGCGCCACCTTCTCCAGGGAATCGGCGATCCGCTCCACCACGACAACGCGCGGCCGATGCGCGCTCAGCGCTAGTGCCTCCTCGATCGACGCCTGTCGCACCCCGAGGGTCAGGATGAGATCGGGTTCGCTGTGGTCGATGAGATAGGCGATCTCGGCGGCGCGGTAGTCCGGATTGATCGGCACGCAGCAGACGCCGAGGCTGTTGAGGGCCAGCGTGTGAAGCACATGCTCGGGCCGGTTCTCCAGCAGCGTTGCGACGCGGTGGCCGACGCCGTAGCCCGCTCGCCGGAAGAGTCCCGCCAGCTCCTCGACGCGCCGCCCGGCCTCGCCGTACGACATCTCGAAGCCCTGTGGCAGATAGGGGCGGTCTTCGTTGGCGGGTACGGCGAGGAATGGACGGCCGGCATGCGCCGAGACCGCCGCTGCGAATGCTGCAGCGACGGTCGTGCCGTCCATGATCTCCGGCATCAGGCCGACTTGGCCTTGAGTTCCGCCATTTCCTTCTTCACGCCCGCGACCATGCAGGAGATGTCGGACGTCACCATCACCATGTCGAAGCCGCGCTTCACCGCGCCGCCGGCGAACGCGCCGCTGGCGCAATGCATCACGCACTTGATCCCCGCCTTGTGCGCCGCCGCCAGGATCTTGTCGCAAGTGGCCATGTGCAATGGGTCGGGATTGTCGGCCCTGGGCGGCATGCCGAGGGCAAACGACAGATCGGCCGGACCGATATAGACGGCGTCGAGGCCGGGCGTCGCGCAGATCGCGTCGAGGTTGGCGATGCCTTCCTTGGTCTCGATCATCGCCATGACGATGATCTCGTCGTTGGCGTTGGCCACGTAGTCGGCACCGCCATACTGCGCGGCGCGGATCGGGCCGTTGGAGCGGAAGCCGACGGGCGGGAAGCGGCACGCGGCTACTGCGGCCGCGGCTTCCTTGGCGTTGTTGATCAGCGGCACGATGATGCCGTAAGCGCCGAGATCGAGCGCGCGCATGATGTCGTTGGGATTGTTCCAGTTGACCCGAACGAACGGCACCACGTCGGTCTGCGAGATCGCCTGCAGCATCGGCAGGACGTTGCTCATCTCGTTTGTACCGTGCTGCAGGTCGACGGTGAGGGCGTCGAAGCCGCCCTGGCGCGCCATCACCTCGGCGGTGAAGCTGTGTCCCACCGACAGCCAGCCCATAGTCGCGCACTTCTTGGCGGCCCAAATTTCCTTGATCTTGTTCTTCCGCACAGTCGCCCCCTCATGGTGAATTGATCGACGAGACAATGCCCCTTCTCCCGACAGACCGCCAGAGAAGGCCGAGATCGGCCAGTTCCGAAGGGCGGTCCACTGCAACTTGACCGGTCGGGGGCCGCGGCCGAGGGTCGGGTAATGTCTGTCGCGACGCCAGCCCTCCCCGTCCAAGTCGAGCGCCTGTGGGCGGCGCTGCTGGCGGCGACGCTGATGAACCTGCCCCTGGGATCGGTCTACGCCTTCAGCGTGCTGCTGCGCCCGATCGAGCAGGAGCTGGCCATCCCGCGCTCGGCGCTCTCGCTCGTCTTCGGCCTGTGTACGGTGGGCTTCACCGTGGGCTCGGTCGGCGCGGCCTTCCTCTATCGCGTTGCACCAGCGCCCATCCTGGTGCTGGCGAGCGCGCTTTGTGCCGCCGGCGGCATCGCGATGGCGGCGACGGCGAACGGGCTTCCGCAATTGCTGCTGGGCTACGGCATCGTGTTCGGCACCGGCGGCGGCGCGGCCTACATCCTGCTGCAGCAGGGCGTGAACATGCTGGTGCGGCGGCGCCAGGGACTGGTGAACGGCTACATCGTCAGCCTCTACCCGATGGGCGCCATGATCGCGACGCCCGCCTTCCATGCCTGCAACGAGGCCTTCGGCTGGCGCACGACGCTGGCGGGACTGGCGGCCGTGCTGGTGGCGTGCGGCATCGCGGCGGCGCTGCTCGCCCGGTATGGCGGGGCGCGCCTGGTCGCACCCGCAAGCGCTGAGAGCGTGGGCAATGCGACAACAGGGCCGGCAATCCTGGGCCCGACTTTCTTCAAGCTCTCGGCGACGTTCTTCCTGGCGGCCTCAGCCGGGCTGATGGTGCTGAGCCAGGCGCGGGAGATCGTGGCCGCCTATGGCGGGGCTGCAGCCCTTGCGGTCGGCGCCACGACCGGCCTCACCGGCGCCATTGCGCTCGCGCGCATCGGCGGCGGCTGGCTGGTCGATCGCTTCGCGGTGCCGCACGTGATGTGCGCGGCGCACGCGCTGGCGCTGGGCGGCGGGCTGCTGGTGACACTGCTGCCGTCACCCGTGTCAGCGGTTCTCGGACTGGGCATGGTTGGCCTCGGCTACGGCTTCGTCTCCGGCGCCACCGCTGGCGGCATCGGCCTCTACTGGCGGCCCGCCGACTATGGGCGCGTCGCCGGGCGTACCTACATCGCCTGGTGCCTGGCCGCCGTCAGCCTGCCGGTCCTGGCCGGCTACCTGTTCGACGTGACCCGCCAGTACGACACGGCGGTGCTGATCGCCGCCGGCGCCAACATCGCGGGCATGGCGATGGCGCTCACGATACCGAGACGCGGCTGGCGGCAGGGCAGCGCGTGAGGGCGGCGCGTGACGGCTACGCCTGCGGCGGGTAGCGCTCGAACGCCGGCAGTTCATGGGCGCGCGCCATCCATCCGATCCGCTCGGCAACCTGGATCTGCGCTTGCGCCGGAACAGCGTCGGGGTCGTCGTAGGTGGCACTCTGAACGTCGATGATCCCCGGCAGCACGATCGCGTTTTCGTAAAAGAGCCCGGTGCCGCAGTCGGGGCAGAATTGCCGCCGGCCATGTTCCGAAGATGCGTAGACCTTGGGCGTGCCCTTGGTCACCTTGACCGCGCTCTGCGGGTACATCGTCCAGCCGACCATCGGCGCACCGGCGTGACGCCGGCAATCCGTGCAATGGCACAGCGCGTGGACGAGGACATCGCCCTCGGCCTGATAGCGTATTGCGCCACAGTGGCAGCCACCGGTAATCATGGTCTTTCTCCTTCATCAGGAGTTGCGGGATGAGCGATCTGACTTATGGCCTGTTCGTGCGGGGACAGTATCAGGCCGGCGACGACATGAGGAAGCGGTTCGAGGAGGTGAAGGCGCAGGTGCGCCTGGCCGACCAGCTCGGCTTCTCCGACCTGCTGACCGGCATGCACTATGCGGCGGCGCCGTTGCAGCAATACCAGCCGGTTCCGCTGCTCGCCCGCCTGCTGGCCGAGACCGAGCGCATGCGCATCATCACCGGCATCATCCTGCTGTCGCTGCACAAGCCGCTCGATATCGCGGAGCAAATGGCGACGCTCGACGTCATGTCGGGCGGGCGCCTGGTGTTCGGCGCCGGGCTCGGTTACCGCGACGTCGAATTCAAGGCCTTCGGCACGACGGCGCGCGAGCGCGTGGCGCGGCTGGAGGAGAATCTTCACGCCATCAAGCGGCTGTGGACGGAGGACAACGTCTCGATCAAGGGCTCGCACTTCGAGCTCGATCGGGTCACGGTATCGCTAAGACCGGTCCAGAAACCGCACCCGCCGATCTGGCTAGGCGCCAATGCCGATGGCGCGGTGCGCCGCGCCGCGCGACTGGCCGACACGTGGTTCATCAACCCGCACCAGCGCATGGACACGATCGAACGCCAGCTCGCGCTTTATAAGCAGACCCTGGCCGAGCTGGGCAAGCCGATGCCCGACGAGTTGCCGCTGATGCGCGAGATTTTCGTCGCACGCACGCGCGCGGAGGCGATCCGGCTGGCGCGCCCGTACCTCGAGGAGAAGTACAAGGTCTACCACCAATGGGGGCAGGACAAGGCGATGCCGAAAGGCGACGACGACCTCTCGCTCGACTTCGACGAACTCACCCGCGATCGCTTCCTGCTGGGCTCGCCCGACGAAGTGGCGGAACAGATCATCGGCTACCGCCGGCGCCTGGGCGTCAACCGCATGATCCTCTCCGTGCACTGGGTCGGCATGCCGCATTCGCAGGTGGTCGATACGCTAGAACTGTTCGCCGCCGAGGTAATGCCGAAGGTAAAGCAGGGCTTGTGAAGCGTCGCGCGCTTCACCCCGTCGTCCTGAGCGAAGCCGCCCGCAGGGCGGCGCAGTCGAAGGACCTTTCTTCGGCGGTCCATTGAAGGGAAAAGAGGTCCTTCGACTACGCTTCGCTCCGCTCAGGACGGCGGGGGAAATCTGACCAGGAGGAATTGGATCTTGTCCGACACTGTTTCGAGTATCCGCCCGCTGGCCGGGCTGCGTGTCATCGACATCGCCACCTACATCGCGGCCCCCTACTGCGCGACCATCATGGCGGAGTTCGGTGCCGAGGTGATCAAGGTCGAGCAGCCCAAGGTGGGTGACCCCTGCCGCCGGCTCGGCACTGTCAGTGAATGCGGCGACACGCTCGTCTGGCTGTCGGAGGCGCGCAACAAGAAGTCGGTGACGCTCAACCTGAAGTCGCCCAAGGGCGCGGCGATCCTGAAGCAGCTCGTTGCCAAGGCCGACGCGCTCACCGAGAACTTCCAGCCCGGCACGCTGGAAGGCTGGGGCCTGGGCTGGGACGTGCTGAGTGCTGCCAACGCGCAGCTCGTGATGCTGCGCGTCTCGGGCTACGGCCAGACCGGGCCTTACAGCCACCGGCCCGGCTTCGGGCGGATCGGCAACGCCTTCGGCGGCATCTCCTTCCTGGCGGGCGAGCCGGACGGGCCGCCGGTGACACCGGGCTCAGCAACGCTTGCCGATTACATGGCCGGACTCTACGGCGCGCTGGGCGTGATGATGGCGCTGCGCGCGCGCGACACCACCGGCCGCGGCCAGCAGATCGACATCGGGCTCTACGAGCCGATCTTCCGCATCCTCGACGAGATGGCGCCCGCCTACGACAAGGTGGGCTTCATCCGCCAGCGCATGGGGGCCGCGGCGCCCAACGTCTGCCCGCACAGCCATTACCAGACCGGCGACGGACGCTGGATCGCCATTGCCTGCACCAACGACAAGATCTTCGCCCGCATGGCCCTTCTGATGGGCTGTCCCGAGGTCGCCGGCACCGGCATCTACGGCACCATCGCAAAGCGCGAAAAGCAGCGCGCCGCGGTCGATGGCCTGGTTGCCGCCTGGGCGCAGCAGCACACACAACAGGAAGCCGTCCTGCTGTGCGACGGCGCCGAAGTGCCGTGCGGCATCGTGGCCGCGGTCGACGAACTCTTCCGCGACCCGCACTACGCCGCGCGCGGCAACATCGCCCGCGTGAGCGACCCGCGCGCCGGCGACCTCGCCGTCCCCAACGTGGTGCCCCGCCTCACTGACACGCCGGGCGGCGTCGACACGCTGGGCCCCGCCCTCGGCCAGCACAATGCGGAGGTCTACGGCAAGCTGCTGGGAATGACCGCCGCCGATTTGCGCGGCCTGGAAGACGAAGGCGTGATCTGATCTTGCCGGACCGCGGGCCTCCAGGCCCGCTCAGATTCATGATCATGAGCGGGCCTGGAGGCTCGCGGTCCGGCAAGAATGACTAAGTCGCCTCTTCCGTCGCCCGCACCGCATCAAGCGTGCGTTGCGCCTTGTAGACGATCGGGTAGTCGATGAAGAAGCCGTCGAGCTGGATCGACGAGGAACCCTCGCGCTCCGCCTTTTCGAAAGCGGCGACGACGCGCCGCGCAAACGCGATCTCCTCCTCGGTGGGCGTGAACGCCCGGTTCACCACCTCGACCTGCGGCGGGTAGATGCACATCTTGCCCTGGAAGCCGAGCTGCCTCGCCCGCTTCGCCGAGGCCGCGATGCCGTCGAGGTCTTTGATGTGCACCCACACCGTGTCGATCGGCGCTTCGAGGCCGGCGGCGCGCGACGCCACGGCCATCTCGGCGCGCGCATGCTCGAGCTCGCTCTCGCCCCGCGTCCACTCCATGTTCATGTCGAGCGTGTAGTCGCCGGCGCCGAACGCCATGCGCTTCACCCGCGTGCCGGCGGCGGCGATGGCCCGCGCATTGGCGATGCCCTTTCCCGTTTCGATGATCGGGATGATGTCGATGCCGCCCGGCGGCAGGCCACGCTCGCGCTCCAGCGAGCCCACCAGCCAGTCGAAGGCCATGATCTGCTCGCTTCTCTCGACCATCGGCAGGATGATGCCGTCGAGGCCGGGACCGATCACGGCGACCGCGTCGCCATAGCAGAACTCGGTATGGAAGCCGTTGACGCGAACGTAGCCGCCGACCCTCTTGGTGCCACTTGGGCGCGGCCGTTGCAGCGCCTCCACCACCAGGGCCCGGGTCGCCACCTTCTCCGCCTTGGCGACCGCGTCCTCCAGGTCGAGGATCACATTGTCGGCGCCGCACTCGAAGACCTTCGCGACCTTCCGCGCATGATTGCCCGGGGCGAAGAGAAAGCTGCGATAAGCGGGCATGGGGTTTCCGGGGAATGTCGTTGAGGGGGCCAAGGCGGCGGCAGCAAGGCTAATCGGGAGATCTCCTGTCGTCATGTGTGATTAGGACGCCATTTCACGATTGCAGGATGCCCTTGCAGGAGGGATCATGATGGCAAAGGCAACGACATCTAACCATGGGCGGGCCTCGTTATGATCGGAACCAATGGCGACGACCGCATGGTCGGCACTACAGGCGTCGACGAGTTGGTCGGCCTCCTCGGCGACGACCGCTACTTTATCTTCGACGCTGACGTTCCAGTGATCGAGGCGCCGGGCGGCGGGACCGACTGGATCACGACGACGGTGAGCTACACGCTGGATCCGGGCCAGGAGATCGAGGTCCTGCGTGCCTCGGCTGAATTATCCATTGGGCTCACCCTCACCGGCAATGAACTCGACAATTGGCTGGTTGGCGCTGGCGGCAACGACACGCTGATCGGTGGGCTCGGCGATGACAAACTGTCCGGCGAATTGGGCGCCGACAGCATGACCGGCGGCGGCGGAAATGACCGCTACTATATCGACAACATTGCCGATCAGGTGATCGAGGCGACAGGCGGTGGGATCGACATTGCCTTTACCAGTGTCAATTTCACGCTGGTTGCGGGCCAGGAGATCGAATATCTCCGCGCCTACGCCGACGCGCCGGGCGTGATGCTGACGGGCAACGAACTCGACAACTGCCTGATCGGCGCGGGCGGAAACGACGAGATCAATGGCGGGATGGGCAATGATCGGCTCATTGGCCACGCCGGAAACGACACGATCACGACCGTGGGCACCAGCGCTCAAATCGATGCCGGAGAAGGCGACGACACGATCCGTCTCGACGGCACGGCCACCAGCACGGGGACGGTAAACGGAGGCATCGGAGACGACACCGTCACTTCAACGGATCTCGGAGAGTTCGTCATCCGCAACGTCGAGACGCTCGACACCTACTACGGATTTCTCACCGCCTCGGTGCGGCAAGTCGCATCCTTCGACGCCTATACGGCCGTTTTGGCCGCAGCCGACATGCAGATCTCGATGTCCCTGCGCGGCGAGGGCGGCACGTTGGACTTCACGACCGGAATCAGCGGGCAGAATTCGATCGAGATTCGCGACGGTGGGCTCACATCCGCGATCCGCATCACGGGATCTGTCAATGGCGACACGATGTTCGGCTCCCTCTTCGACGATGCGTTCAGTGGCGGAAACGGCGCCGACGTGCTGTTGAGCGGCGATGGCCGCGATTGGCTGAGTGGCGGAGCCGGCAACGACCGGCTGAACGGCGGCGACGGCAGCGATCGCCTGACCGGCGGCATCGGCGACGACACATTCGTATTCGATGCGCCGATCGGCGGCGGCACCAATATCGACCGGATTTACGACTTCACCTCTGCCGCCGACACCATCGAGATCAATCAGGAGTTCTACTTTACCGGCCTCTCCCTGGGATCTCTGGATCCCGGCCAGTTCGCGATCGGAACCGCGACGGGGGCGGGTCCGCAAATCGTCTACAACCAGTCCAATGGCGCGCTCTACTATGACAGCGATGGCGCGGGCAGCACCGGCGGGACCCACTTTGCGACGCTCGTCGGAGCGCCGACCCTGGTCGCCTCCGACATCCTGATCGTTTGAGCGACCTGCCTTCCTGGCGCCAAAGGCTCCATGCCTCGGGGCTGCCGGTACGTCTTGCCTCCGCGGCGACCCGCCGGGAGATCGAGACGGCGGGACTGTTCGACGCCGCATGGTACGTGGCGCATGCACCAGGTGCCGCCACCTCGGGCCTCGATCCGCTCGATCACTATCTGACGGTCGGCGCGCGCGCCGGGCGCTCCCCGGGGCCGCATTTCGACGCGGCCTGGTACCTCCTGCGCTACCGTGACGTCGCTGCCCAGCGGGTCGACCCGATGCTTCACTTCATCCGCCATGGCCGGCAGGAGGGACGCGACCCGCAGGCGCTAGTCGACCCTCTGTTCGACGACTTCCAGAGTCTCGGCTCCAACTGCGAACTCGGCCTCGTTCAACGCTATTTCGGCCGCGAGCCGCTCGGCCTGTTCCGGTTCTCGACGACCCCCTTGAAGGGTCTTCTTCTCTTCCTCCGCGCCAGCACCGACCCCTTCCTCTCGGCTCCCCTGCAGGTCACTGTCGCCGACAGCGGCGAATACACTGTCTCCTTGCAGCCTTATGGATTTGTCTTCTATACCGGTGTCAGCAGCACCGCGCTTCCACCCGGCGAAGTCGGCGATCGTCAATCGAAAAGACTACGGTTCCTCTGGCGCAAACTCACCGAGGACCTCGAGGACGCCAATCAGATATTTATCTACAAATCCGGCCCGCGGATGGCGCGCTCGCGCATCGAACAGCTGGCCCTCCTGCTCCGTCGCCGCGGTCCCAACCATCTGCTCTGGGTGACTCCGGCGGAAGCTGGACGGCCTGTCGGTACGGTGGAGATCGTGGCACCGGGCGTGATGCGAGGCTACATCGACCGGCTGGCCCTCGATACCGGCATCCCCTCCTACGATATGTGGCGGGTGATCTGCCGGCGCGCTCATGGACTATGGCGCGAGCAAACTTCATGACGGAAGCCGACACACGAGCCGTTCTGGTGGAGCTGTTTCGCAAGGAACTGGGCGACCCCCGTCTCGAACCGCAACCCGACGACCTCGAATACAACATCCCCGGCTTCGATTCCGGCAAGAAGGTCCTGCTGATCCTGGCCGTCGAGGAACGCTTCGCCATCCGCCTGCGCAGCCGCGAGATCGATGCGCTGCGCCGCTTCGACGACTGGGTGACCCTGATACACCGGCACAGGTCCGCTGCGAATCGCTAGACGGCCCCCACTAGACCGGCCCCAGCAACGCGAACGCGCCGACGCCTGAGCGGGAGAGGGCGAGGCAGCCGCCGGCGCGACCAGACTGGGGGCCAGCCTCGATCCCCCCTTCGGACAGTCGAAGCGCCGGCGGCACGACCGCCAGAGGAGAGAAAGGACGGCGCCATGCGGTGGGCGGCAGCACGCCTGACTCGAGCCAGCCCATCACGCGCGCGAGGCCGACGAGGCCGGCAACGGCTTCTAGATGCCCGAACGTCGCCTTCTGGTTGCCGAGGTGCGTGGGCCGGGCGGCGTCGCCGTCGTCGCCCCACACACGACAGAAACTCGCAAGCTCAACGGCATCTCCGACCGCCGTGCCCAGCGCGTGGAGTTCGCAGTAGCCCACATCGCCCGGCGTCAGCCCTGCCCGGTCAAGGCCGCCCTTCAGGAGTTCCGAAATCCCGCGGAGACTCATCCCGACCATGCCGGACGGGGATCCCAGTCGGCGATGCGCGCCCCCGCGCAGCCGCGCCCGCACCCGTCGCGCATCCGCGGCGCGCTCCAGCACCAGCACGGCGGCGCCCGCACGAGGGGCGGCCTCCCGGGCCTTTGCCGCCAGCGGCGCGCAGCCATCGTCCCACGACGCAGCATCCGGCAGCACCTGCTCGGCAACGACGACCGCGAGGTCGCAATGGCCCGCCGCCAGTTCCTGTGCCGCCAGAAGCAGCGCCACGAGCCCGCCGGCACATTCGGCGTCGACGCCGAAGGCCGGACCGCACCAGTCCCAGCGCTGCGCGAGGCGGCAGGCCGTATCGCCGTCCCCCGCCAGATAGAGGCCGACCGGACGCCACGCGAGATCGTCGGCGAGATGCCCGGCATCCGCGATGGCCTGTTCCACGAGTCCGGGAAGCCAGTCGTCCCTCACGCGGTCGAGCTGCGCGAAGCCGGGCAGGCTCGCGACGGGCCATGGCAGGGGACCGACCAAGGCGCCGGCGACCCCGGAGATAACGATCACGGCCGGGCCTCGGTGTAGCGCCGGATGGCGGCGGCAAGCGCCACGGGCGTGTCGCCGTCCAGCAGCACATCGATCGGCAAGGTGCGGTCGAGCCGCTCCGACAGAAGGACCAGGATCTCCATGGCGGAGTAAGAGGAACCGCCGATGTCCATGAACCGGTCGGTCGGCGCAACGTCGGGAAGCTCCAGGATTTCCACCCAGACACTGCGGACCAGCGCGACCAGCGTGTCGTCGTCGCGCGTGGTGCCGTCCGTAGAGGCATCCGTCGGAGACGCGAGACGCAACGCATTGCGTAAAAGCTTGCCGGTCGGCCCCTTGGGCAGCGCCGGAACGAACTGCAGGTGACGCGGACATTTATGGAAGGCCAGCCGCTCCGCGAGCCAGGCGCGAAGCCCGTCCTCGGTGAGCGTGGCCTCGGGCCGCAGGACCACGGCGGCGGCGATCTCCTCCCCGCGCGCGGCATCCGGCGTGCCGAACGCGGCGGCCTCGACCACGTCGGGATGGCGCAGCAGGACCGCGTCGATCTCGAGCGGGGCCACCTTCTCGCCCCCGCGATTGATGATCTCCTTGCTGCGGCCCGACAGATGAAGCCAGCCCTCGGCGTCCCAGCGGCCGAGATCCCCTGTCTTGAACCAGCCGTCGGCGAAGGCCGCGGCGTTGACCTCGTCGCTCGCCTCGTAGGCCGGGATCACGCGCGGGCCACGGACCCACACCTCTCCCATGGAACCAAGATCATCGTCGCGGGCGATGTCGCGGCCGTCGGCCCCGACCAGCCGGACATCGACGCCCGAGGGACGGCCGACGGCGCCAAGCGGCTGCTTCTCGCCGAAGGGCACGCAGGCGATGGGATCGATCTCGGTCATGCCGTAGGACGAGAGCACGGCAACGCCGAAGAGATCTTCCAGCCGCTCGCAGAGCACGTCGGACATCGGCGCCGAGGAACTGCGGATGAAGCGGACCTGATGATCCGGCGGCACCAGTTCGGGGCGCCCCGCGATCGCGTGATACATCGTGGGCACCGCCGTCATCCAGGTCGGGCGGAATTTCCGCAGGTTGCCGTAGAAGGCCAGCGTATCGAACGGCCCCGCGTGCACGAAGGAGCCGCCGCTGGCGAGCGTCGAGGCCAGCGCATTCAGGATGCCGTGCACATGGAACATCGGCATCCCCGTCAGGCAGCGATCCGAAGCGCCGAGCCTGAGCGCGCCCGCGATCACACGGGCGGAGCGCGCGATACGCCCCTGGGTCAGCACGACCTTCTTGGGACGCGCCGTCGTTCCCGACGTGTGCAGGAGAAACGCAGGCGCCTCCGGCGTGGCGGCAGCCGGCGCGCCCTCGGCCGTCGGACGAAACGACCAGGCGGTGAAAGGCAGCACGGGCGCGGCGATGCCAGCCAGTCGCGCCTCGTCCACAACGCCCGTCTCGGCCACGACGACGGCGACGCCGAAGTCGGACGTTATGAAAGCGTAGTCCTCCGCCGAAAGGTTCGGATTGAGCGGCGCCGCCGCGTGCGCGTAGGACACGCCGAGCAGCATGAGAGCGGCCCACGGCCCGTCACGCTGGACGATCGCCACCCGGGCACCGGGCGCCACCCCGCTGTCCACCAGCCAGGTCGAGACACTGCGCACCGTGGCGAGAAGTTCGGCATAGCTGAGCGTGCCCGCCGTCCCGACCAGCGCGGGCGCGCTGCCGTCGGACGCAGCGACGATTCCGGCGAGCGTGTCGGACGCCGCGTCCATCACTCAGCCGATACAGCCACGTCGCCGCTGCCCATAGTATTCCCCCTCCCCCAAGGGCTCCTTCCGTCGTCCTGAGCGGAGCGAAGCGAAGTCGAAGGACCTCTTTTCCGACGCACGATCATCGAACGGAAAAAGGTCCTTCGACTACGCCGCCCTGCGGGCGGCTCCGCTACAGGGCGGGGGTTACCCCGCCCGAGACGACGGAAGGGAACCCCCGCTCAATGATGGCAACCGCATTCTTCGGTATCAAGCGCCCAGACTGACACAATTGCAGATTGACCGGCGGGAACCGCCAATTCCAAATGGTTGCAGGATCGATCCGTACAACAACGCTTAGGGAATCGAGGGCGCCATGGAAGACGTGCAACTCGGGCTGACGGTCCAGCAGTCCGACACCTATTATCTCGGCGTCTCGATCGGGAAAGGAAGCGAAGGTTACTACAACGTCATAACAGGCCCGGGCGACGCGAAGACGGGCACCCGATGGATTCTGCGGGCAATCGCCGGCACCAACGCGCACCTCCTCGTCAAGTACGGCGGCACCGCGGACGGCCTGGTCGTCACCTTCACGGACGAGCGGCAATACCTGGTCATGAAGCCCTACGATCCCGCGAACATCGAGCAGTACATCATCGTCACGCCCCAGAAGGAGCCATGGGTCATTCTCAACAATCACAACGAATCGAACGTGATGGATCGCTCGATGTACCCGAACGATCAGGGATTCGTCATCGGCTTTCCCTGGAATGGCGGGCCCAACCAGATTTGGAAGAAGCACTATTATAGTTGATTGGGTGAGAACGTCTCCGCGCCGGATTTCGCTGGTGTAGTATTGGTGAGACCAGCTCGAAAGGATCCACCTCATGACCCTCACCCTCGCCGATGCCAATCGCGTGATCGCCGGCGCCATCGAGAAGGCAAACCAGCAGGGCACCAAGATGAATATCGCCGTATGCGACGCCGGCGGACGGCTCCTTGCCTTTCAGCGCATGGATGGCGCCATGTGGGCTGGCTCTTTCGGCAGCCAAGGCAAGGCCATGGCCTCGGCCGCCTTCGGACGCCCGAGTGGCGATCTGACGCCCCGTGCCGACCATCCGACCCTACGCGGCATTGCCGCGGCCGAAGGCAACCACATGTTCTATGGCCAAGGCGCCGTGCCGATCTTCCGCCAAGATGTCCTGATCGGTGCCTGCGGCGTCGGCGGCGGGACCGCACAAGAAGACGAGGATTGCGCCCGCGCCGGGGTGGAGAAGCTCTGAGGCCCTCTGACTGGTCGCCAGTGCGTGCGCCCGTGGTGAAGTACTCTTCGGATGTAGAGTCCGGGCAAGCGAAGAACGAGCGATAGTTGGAACGCGAGGATGGCAGTGGCATCAGAAAAGAGAGGCCCGTGGGGCGTCGTTGCCGAGAAAACGGTCTACGACAATCCGTGGATACGAGTGACTCACAGCGACGTTGTTACACCCGGCGGCGACGCGGGCATTTATGGAACGGTCCACTACAAGAACCTCGCCATAGGCGTCGTGCCGGTGGATGCGGAGCAGCACACCTACCTCATCGGTCAATATCGCTTCCCTCTGAAGAGCTACAGTTGGGAAATCCCCGAAGGGGGTGGTGCTTTCGGGGTCGACCCGCTGCAGGAAGCGGCCCGGGAGCTGCAGGAAGAGACCGGCCTCATCGCCGCACGCTGGCAGAAGCTTCTCGAGTGCGATCTGTCCAACTCGGTTTCCGACGAACGCGCCGTTGCCTATCTGGCCTGGCAGCTGACTGCAGGCAAATCGTCGCCCGAGCCTACCGAGGAACTTGCAATCAGGCGGCTTCCTCTTGCCGAGGCTTTCCGGATGGTCGCTGATGGTACGATTCGTGACGCGCTCAGTGTGATTGCTCTTCAAGCGGTGCAATTGCTCCAGGCCGAGCGCCGACTGCCGCTTTTTGGAGAGCGCTAACTGGCCTCAAGGTGCGGGTGTCTAAACTTCCACAGGTCGATCCGCCGGGCGCCAGTTGACGAACTCGTGCGCGAGCTGACGCCGGCTTAAATCCGCTCCGCAATTCGAAGCCGCTGTGCTTCACTGCCGGGATGACCCCCTACCTCGGACACTCGGCCATCGTCTTCGGAGCGACCAGCGGCATGGGGGCGGCGACGGCTCTCCTCCTGGCCGAGCGTGGCGCCAACGTCACGCTCGTCGGCCGCCGGGCCGATCTCGGCGAGGAAATCGCCCGGAAGTGCGCGGCGACAGGCCGGGCCTGTCATTTCATCCAGGCCGATATCGCCAAGGACGACCAAGTCGATGCCGCCGTAAGGTCCGCCGTCACGGCCTATGGCCGCATTACCATGGCCGCCAATGTCGCCGCGACCGACATCGCCAAGCCGCTTGTCGAGCTCACCGATGCCGACTTTGACACCTTGTTCAATACCAACACCCGCGGCACCTGGCATTGCCTGAAGCATGAAATCAAAGCCATGCTTGAAACGGGCGGCGGGAGCATCGTCAACGTGAACTCCATCGGCAGCCACATCACCATCGGCGGCAACTCCCTCTACGGCGCCAGCAAGCGAGCCATCACCGCCCTCACCGAATACGCCGCCTTCGAGTACGGCGCCGCCGGCATCCGGGTCAACCAGACCTCCCCCGGTGCCACCCGCACCGAGATGCTCCAGGGCTGGATCGACATGGCCGCCGCCTCGGGCATCACCATGCCCGACTTCGAAGCCACCGCCGTCTTGCGCCGCCTCAGCAGCCCGCGCGAACAAGCCACTGTCATCGCCTTCCTCCTCTCCGACGAGGCCTCCTATATTACCGGAGTCGACATCCCCGTTGACGGCGGCACCATCCTCCTCAACCGCGGTGTCCCCACGCCCACGGGAGCCGCCCCGCCCACCCCCGGCGACGCCTACCGGAAATGATTTTGACGGACGGGCAGAGCGTCAAACGCCCAACGGGGCGTCCTGACCGACAACCAGCTTGTACATCGCACGAACCTCGTCGGAGACGCGGTGCGTGTCTTCCATCAGGTTGCGCGGCGTGATCGCGATGAAGGCGATTTCCCAGTTGTCCGGTTTGGGCGTGCCGACTCTCGGCAGGAAGGCGTGCGGCGCGCCGGGCGCGTTGTGGAAATGGCCGCCGTCAATCACCGGCGTCAGCAACGGTTTTCCATTTTCGTCGATGGAAAAGCCTTCCGCCTCGCCCACGACATACATCGGGAACTGATCGGTGCGGCTGGCGATGTGTGTGTGAAGCTCGACTTTCGGCAGGAACACCGCCGCGACGCCGCGGCCGTGCCGGTTCTGGCCCAGACGCCACGCGCCGGGTCCGGTCAGATCCGGCGCAGCGGACGACAGGTGATATTCCGGGCGGGCCAGAATGGTGCGCAAGGCTTCCTTGGGGTTGAATTCGGGACCGGCCACGGCGCGAGCCTTGCTGAAGTCCGCGTAAACGGACTTCATCCACTGAAGCTCGTCATCGGCCAGTTCGTGGTCGAGAACCGGGAGGGTCGCGCCTGCGGGCATGGAAGGCTCCTCTGCCTAATTCTTCTGTCTTACTTTTTATCCGGGATTGTCCGGATAGTCAGCGATTTCTGCGTTTCGACTAACCTGTCAAAGAAGTTCGTTCCATGATCTGGCGGAAGTGATCGTTATCCCAGCAGTTTTAGTCTTTCTGCTAGATCCTCCGCCATCCAATCGTCTGCAGGCACGATCTGCCCTACCGCACGTAAGCGGCTCTCGATCTCCTGCGCTTTCACTAGCAGCGACCTGGCTTTCTCTTTGGAGCCGTTTGCGTAGGCTTCAGCAAGCCTCACACAACCAACCATTGCACTACGCTGTCGCGCCCGGATCTTCCGGTCGTTCCCTCGCCATCTTCTCCGCAATCTCTAAGCTCGCACAAAGGTATGTTGTTGCCTCCCCAACCTCGCCTTTAGCCTTCAATGCCATTCCGAGCATGGCGTAAAACTCCCCAAGCATACTCTCTCGCGAAATGCTTAGCGCCCCCTTAAAGCGTTCGACCATTTCTAGGCATGAACGAAGTATTGCGATCGCAATATCTACCTCACCTCGGTGAAGCCGCAAATCTCCCAGATCGATACACGCCCGCACCAGCCCGTCTTCCTTGTCAGAATCTCGAGAACTAAGGTGCCGCATTATCAAATGCTGGTCGGTATAGGCTGCCAAAGCTGCGTCGAGCCTGTTTGTGAATTTATTCAATTCACCAATACGCCGACATATGCTGGCCAACAGATATTGCCATGTAGGATTTTGAGTATCAGAGGCAACAAGTTGCTGCGCCAATTTCAACGCGGTTAGAAAGACTTGCAGCGCTTTTGAAGCCTCCATCTCCAGCACATGTATGTCGCCGACTCGTAGGTGAGAGCATATCAAGTCCCGCTGGAGGGCCGCATTTGAGGGGTCCCTTTTTGCAAGCTTCTCCGCGACTGACAGACCTCGCACATAGTTGGACATTGCCTCGGACAACCTGCCCCATTCCTTAAGCACTCCTCCAATTCGATCAAAGGAGATGGAAAGGTCTCGTTGCCAAACAACGTTATTGGGATCGGTCACGAGCAACCGCTCGACTATCGCAAGGCCCTGGCGAAAATGCTCCAAGGCACCAGAAAGCTGCCCTTCATTCTTTAATACATCTGCGACATCATTGTGAGCCAATGCCTTTGAGCGCTGATAGGACTCTTCGGCTGGCACCTTTTCGGTTAAGAAGCGCGCCGTTACCAAGCTTTCTTCATATTTTTTGAGTGCCGTGTGTGAGTCACCCTTAGACACCGCGACACGACCAAGCAACGTCTGAAACCCTCGGAGATCATCTCGGAGATTCAGCCTTTCTGGATATGCTTGAACCAAACTGAGAATACTCTTTATACCCTTCAAAAGAGCTTCTTGTGCATCTGCTGTATCTCCTCGCTCAAGAAGAGCATGTCCAAGGCCCCAGTATGTAGAGGATACGTTCCTTCGATTGTCAGGATGCTGAGGCATTGCCGTAGCTGTGCGCTCTGCCAGAGATGCGGCCTTTCTGAGATGCGCCAATGCATCAGATGGATTTCCTCTCTTCGTCAGCATTTCACCAATATCAAGGTGAGTCCTTGACAACTTTATTTGGGAGTCGATGTCTTTCGGTTGCTCGGAGTTTAATAGTTTCCGAATTGACAAGGACTTACGATAATTGTCCAACGCCGTGCTTCCATCGCCAATCGTCGCAAATATACCCGCCATGGCTTCGTATGCGTCGGCGTGTCGAGCCTTGTCGCCCACAAGGCCGGCCAAGCGTCCAATCATTTGCCACCACGCAAGCGCGTCCTGCCAGGCGTACTGTTCAGCTTGCCTCGCGGCTTCCTCGACCAGAATAGGAATCAGGGAAATCCATGACCGGGCCTTCAGGAGGCCTACAAGTTCCTCCGATCGGAGGCGAAGAATTTGGCGCGGCAGCTCACGAGCTAGGTAGCTGTCGAGCGGCGCGCCCTTTGAATCGTTGGGAAGATATTCCCAAAGCGCACTTCCCAAGCGAACGACGGCCTCCTCTTGATCAATAAAGAAGCGTGCGCCCGCTTTGGTAGGATCAACTAGCCAGTCTCGCAGACTCTTGTGAAAGGGTGTTATCCCTGCGAGGCGACGCTCAAACAACGTTGGCAGATCATCAAGCGCCGTCGCCTCGTCGCGCTTCGACCAGCCCAGCAGTTTTCCAATCCAAGCCAATGGCACCGGTTGTTCTGAAGCGGCGAGTATTTCCAGAACGGGTCTACATTCTTGATAGCGAGCATCGGTCGGAAACGCCCGAAAAAACCATCGCTCGTACAGTCCAACAAGTCCCTGAGGAAACTCGGCGGTTCTTTCGAGTTCGACAAGACCATCTTTTACTGCTTGAAAAAACATCCTCGCGTACAGAAAATTTCCCTCGGAATGCTCGACGATTGAGTCGGCTATGGAGTTCATCGCGGACTCCTTGACATGCATTTGCGACAGACTTCGTCGCACAAATTTCTGCAAGTCTACGATGTTTTCATTTGCGTCAGCATCGATTGGCAGTATGCGGAAGGCCGCCAACTGACGCTTAATTGGCTCTTCGGGGCGGCTGGTAACAACACAAGAAATCCACGCGGGCAGCTTCGCGGCCTCTGAGCTAAGGACTTCAGCAAGTTCACTTCTGCCATCTCGGAGAGTTTCATCCAACCCATCGATAACCACGACGTATTTACTCGCGCGGCGACCTCCATCGATCGCTCTGTTGAGTGGCTCGACAAGTATCCATGCAAAGAGCGCCATGGCACTCTTGCTATTGATATTGGCCCCGTCGAGATCTTGGCTTTCGAGACGATCGAGCAGTAGTCGCCGGTAGTCGGGCAATCTGCTTGCAATTTGAAAAGAGATTGTTCGAATGACGCGAGCTGCGTCCCGCCGATCTTCATCATTATAGCGACAGAGATTTATTCCTATAACGTCGACTTTTCCAAAATGTGCGAGCCACGCGGCAAATGCGCTTTTTCCGGTGCCAGCTCCACCACTTAGCCAAAGCAGAGGCGACTCTTTCTCGTTTCTCCACGCTTCCAGTTGCCGGTGCAGCCATTCGCGACCAACAAAGCCGAGAGTAAGCTGGCCGATATCTGCCGCTTGTGTAATCGGCGCAAGGCGCCGGTCGAGTTCTGCAATTTCTCCTGAAAATCGCTCGGTTTGTGGAGCCTTCAGGAGGCCGAGAAGCGCATCCAACTTCTCCTGATACCAGTTACCAAACTCGGCAGTCGATATCCTGTCCTGCCATTCTTGCATGTCTAACCACTGGATGTGGCTCACCGACACAGGCGGCGCCGCTGCTACTTCCTTTTCGAGGAGTACAGTTGCGAGACCGCCACCTTTTTCATGAAGTACGATCTGCAATTCGGCCAGGCAAACGCCGGGATCTCTCACTGAATGTGCCGACAGAAAAGCTATGGTCCAATCTGTATCTTTGAGACCATCGACAATACTGCGCCGCCAATCGTCACCAACCTTTATCGAGGACCTATCCCTCCAAGTGATGTGACCAGCGGCTTGTAGGTCGCGTTCAATGAGCTCTACCATTCGTTCATTGTCGTCGTGGCCATAGCTAATAAAGATTTTCATGGTCGCGGTCGGGTCCCTAAAGCAGCCAGCGCTTGCCAGCCGGTGTCCCAGGCTGCCGGTTCCTAGCTATGCAAGCTTGAGTTTAGCTGTCTTAGAACGTCCGCGCCCGCGGCGAGTGCACGGAGAAGGCCGCTCGTGCGGTGCGGATAAAGTTGCGCTTGGGTATGATGGCGTCTGCGTTGCCGTTCATTCTCGATCCCTACACTTGCGACGAGCAAAGCGGGAGAGTTTGTCATCCGTAGGGCCCCCTTGACAGGAAATCGTCGACTTCCTATATATCCTGTCGAGGAGACCCCGTGACAGATCCGCGTTCCCCGACCCGCCACAACGGCCACCGCAAGTTCACCCGCCGCCGCGAGCGCCAGATGGCGTTCCTGAAGGCGCTGGGCGAGGCCGGCTCGCCCATGCGTCGGCCATCGTCGATATCGACCGCACAACGCCCTATACGTGGCGCAACACGCTCCTCGGCTTCGCGTCGGCCTGGGAGGCGGCCCTGGCAGAAGCGGCGGCGCGGCCGCGGCGGCGCGCCTATTGCGGCATGGCGCCCGGCCGCATGAACAACCGCCAGCTCTCCTATGTCATGGGCAAGCTTGCGCGGTGATCCTGTTCTTCTGAAATTCGACACTTCAGGCGACAGGAAATACCGTCTTATCCTTTATCTTCAATCCCTTGGTCGTGGCGCAATAAAATGTCCCGAGTCCGCTCCCTCCCTTCCGCAGCCCTTCCCTCCCCCACGCTGGCGCGCCGCGCGCTGATCGCCGGCGCCCTCGCCGCACCGGCGTTGTGGCGCGCCGGTGCCCAGGCGCAGCCGCGCGAAAAGGTCGAGCTGCTGATCGACTGGAAGCCCTCGCCCACCTACGCGGGCTTCTTCCTGGCGCAGCAGACCGGCGCCTTCGAGCGGCGCGGGCTCGACGTCGAAATCGTGATCGGCCACGGCGCCTCCGCGGCGGCCGAGGGGATCGGCCGCGGCGACAGCACCTGGATCGGCTCGTCGAGCGGCGCCGCCACCGCCATCGCGCGCTCCAAAGGCGCGCAGGTGCGCAGCCTTGCCGTCTATTATCGCGAGACGCCGACGGTGATCTATTCGCTGGCGGACAGCGGCATCGTGAAGCCGCAGGATCTTTTAGGCCGCCGCATCGGCCTGGTGCCGGGCAGCATCACGGTCGAGGAATATCGCGCGCTGCTGATTGCGAACAAGCTCGATCGCGCGCGCATCACCGAGGTGGAGGTCGGCTGGGATTCGGACGCTCTGCTGAATGGCAAGGTCGATGCGCTGATCGACTACAAGGAGATCGCGCCGGCCGAGCTGATGGCCGCGGGCAAAAAACTCGAAATCCTGCGGCTGGCCGATTTCGGCGTCGATTGCTACAGCCTGAACCTGGTCGTGAACGCGGCGGCGTGGGCCGATCCGAAGCGGCGGCCCGTGGCGCGCAAGATCGCCGAGGCGCTGGCCGAGGCCTACGAGGTCGTGCGCGCGCGGCCGGCCGCTGCGTCGGCGTCGTTCATGGTGTTCTTCCCGGCGATGTCACCGCGCTATGTCGAGACCGGCATGGCCGACGTCGCCCGCCAGCTCGGTGCGCCGCCGGTCGGCGGCCAGACGCGCGCCGGCTGGCAGAAGACGATCGCGACCCTGGAGGGGCTCGGCCTGCTGGCGCGGCCCGTCACGCCGGGCGAAGTGGCGATCTTCGCGGATTGAAAATGCACGCTTCTGCCGCGCATTGGCTGCACGCGGCGACCGGGTCAAAAGACAAGGAGACCAAAGGCTTGCGAGGCGTTCCAGCGGACTCCCGACCTCCACAGGGCGAAGAGGCCGAAAGCGCGTCAACCTCTTCCGGACCGCGCGCGTCCCGCG
>CAMDOT010000028.1 GCA_945903635.1 Rhizobium sp. Q54
TTGTCGCCGGCATTGCCGATCAGCTTGTCGTTGAAGGCGGATCCCGCAAGGCGCTCGATGCCTATGTAGGTGTCGCCGATAGCCTCGCCCGTGTTCTCCGACGAGTCGGCGAGCGATGCCGTCAGGCCCATGGTCGCGTTGATATAGTAGGCGTAATCCAGGCCCGCGCCGCCGTTCAGGATATCGGCGCCCACGCCGCCGATCAGCGTATCGTTCCCGTCGCCACCCAGCAGCGTGTCGTTGCCGCCGAGGCCACTCAACGTGTCCGCGGCAGCGCCACCGGTGATCGTGTTGGCAAGTGCATTGCCGGTGCCCGTGAACGACCCGTCGCCGATGAACGTCAGGTTGTCGGTGACGGCGTCCAGCGTGTAGCTCGCGTCTGCCGTCTCGACCGTCGTGGAGTTGCTCTGGACCTGGTCGATCCCCTTCGCTGCAAGTGCGGCGGTCTCGGCCGGCGTGAGCGTCGCCAGGTTCGCCGGGGAGTCGGCCAGGGTCACGAAGTCGGCCTGGGTCAGGGCGATTGCACTTCCCGCGCGGTACTGTGCCACCGAGATCGTCAGCACGTCGTCCGTGGCATCGATCCTGTCGATCCCCTTGCCGGCCAGCGCGGCAATCTCGGCCGGAGTGCCCGATTCAAAAACGGCGCCAGTATCGGCGAGCGTCACCACATCCGCGGACGTGAGCGTCACCGTCCCCAGAGCCAGGTACTGGTCCACATTGAGCGTCAGCACGTCGTCGGTGGCATCGATCCGGTCGACGCCCTTGCCCGCCATCCCGGCGATGACCGCAGCCGCCAGGCCGCCGATATTGGCGCTGGTGTCGCGCAGGAGAACCAGGTCCCCCGTGGTCAACACCACGCTCCCGAGCACCTGATACTGAGCCACTGTGAGGTTGAGCCCGTCGTTGGTCGAGTCGATCCGGTCGATACCTGCAGCGGCAAGCCCCGCGATCTGCGCCGGGGTCATGGCCGACAACTGACTGTTCGAGTCAGCCAGCACGACGACGTCGGCGGCGGCCACCGTCATCGTCCCCAGCGCAAGGACCTGCGCCTTGGTCAGCGTCAGCACGTTGTCGGTCGCATCGAACTTGTCGACGCCCTTGCTCGCCAAAGCGGCGATCTGCGTGCTCGTGAGGGCGGCAAACGCCGCGCCCGTGCCGACCACCGTCACCGCATCGGCGGCCGTCAAGGTCACCGTGCCCAGAGCCTGGGCCTGCGCCACGGAGAGCGTCAGCGTGTTATCGGTGGCGTCGAGCTTGTCGATGCCCTTGCCTGCCAGGGCGGCAATATCGGTCGTCGACAACGCTTGCAGGGTCGCCGCCGTGTCGGCGAGCGTCACCACGTCCGCGACCGCCAGCGTGACCACACCCAGCGCCTGGAGCTTGGCCACAGAGAGAGTCAGCGCGTTATCCGTGGCGTCGAGCTTGTCGATGCCCTTGCCCGCCAGGGCCCCGAGCTGCGCCAGCGACAATGCGGCCAATGCGGCACCTGTATCGGCCAGCGTCACCACGTCGGCAGCGGTCAGCATGCCCGCGGGCAACCCCGCGACCTGAGCCGCCGTCAGGGTCAGGACGTTATCGGTGGCGTCGAGCTTGTCGATGCCCTTGCCTGCCAAGGCCGTGAGTTGCGCGGCCGACAAGGTCGCGAGGTTGGCCCCCGTGTCGGCGATCGTCACCACATCCGCGGACGCCAGCGTCACCGTCCCCAAGCCCAGGTACTTGGCCACCGTGAGCGTCAGCACGTCGTCCGTGGCATCGATCTTGTCGACCAGCTTGCCGGCCAGTTCCGCGAACTGCGGACCTGACAAAGTCGCCAGGTTGGCTCCGGTATCGGCCAGCGTTACCAGGTCCGACGACGTCAGGACCACCGTACCCAAGGCCAGATACTTGGCCACCGTGAGCGTCAGCACGTTGTCCGTGGCATCGATCCTGTCGACGCCCTTGGTTGCCATCCCGCCCAGGACCGCAGCCGACAGGCTCTCGATATTGGCGCCGGTGTCGCGCACGCTAACGTCGTCGCCCGCCGTCAACACCACGGTCCCGAGCGCCTGATACTGGGCCACGGAGAAGCCCAGCACATCGTTCGTGAGGTCGATCCGGTCGACACCTGCCGCGGCAAGACCCGCGATCTGCGCCGGCGTCATGGCGGACACCTGACTGTTCGAATCTGCCAGCACCACGGTGTCGCCTGCGGCCACCGTCATCGTCCCCAACGCGAGGACCTGCGCCTTGGTCAGCGTCAGCACATTGTCGGTCGCATCGAACTTGTCGACGCCCTTGCCCGCCAAGGCAGCGATCTGCGTGCTCGTGAGGGCGGCAAACGCCGCGCCCGTGCCGACCACCGTCACCACATCCGCGGCCGCCAAGGTCACCGTTCCCAGGGCCTGGGCCTGCGCGATGGAGAGCGTCAGCGTGTTGTCCGTGGCGTCGAGCGTGTCGATGCCCTTGGCCGCGAGGGCTGCAATATCGGTCGTCGACAGCGCTTCCAGGACCGCCGCCGTGTCGGCAAGCGTCACCACGTCAGCAGCCGCCAGCGTGATCGCGCCCAGCGCCTGGAACTTGGCCATCGAAAGCGTCAGCACGTTGTCCGTGGCGTCGAGCTTGTCGATGCCCTTACCCGCGAGGGCTGCAATATCGGTCGCCGACAGCGCTCCCAGCGCCGCCCCCGTGTCGGCCAGCGTCACGACATCCGCGGCGGTCAGCATGCCCGCGGGCACCGCCGCGACCTGCGCCGCCGTCAGGGCCAGGACGTTGTCCGTGGCGTCGAGCTTGTCGATGCCCTTGCCCGCCAAGGCGGCGAGCTGCGCAGCCGACAAGGTCGCGAGGTTGGCTCCCGTGTCGGCGAGCGTCACGACATCCGCAGCAGCCAGGGGCACCGTCCCCAAGGCCAGGTACTTGGCCACGGTGAGCGACAGCACGTCGTCCGTGGCATCGAGCTTGTCGACGAGCTTGCCGGCCAGCGCGGCGATATCGGCCGCGGTGAGGGCACCCAGGTTCGCGCCGGTATCGGCCAACGTCACCACATCCGCGGCCGTCAGGACCACCGTCCCCAACCCCAGGTACTGGGCCGCCGTGAGCGTCAGCACGTCGTCCGTGGCATCGATCCTGTCGACGCCCTTGGTTGCCATCCCGGCCACCGTCGCAGCCGACAGGCTCGCGATATTGGCACCGGTATCGCGCAGGAGAACCAGGTCGCCCGCCGTCAATACCACGGTCCCGAGCGCCTGATACTGGGCCGCCGTGAAGCTGACCGCGTCGTTGGTGGAATCGATCCGGTCGACGCCCGCGACGGATAGCCCCGCGATCTGCACCGGCGTCATGGCGGACAGCTGACTGTTCGAGTCCGTCAGCACCACGGTGTCGCCCGCAGCCACCGTCATCGTCCCCAGCGCAAAGACCTGCGCCTTGTTCAGCGTCAGCGCGTTGTCGGTCGCATCGAACTTGTCGACGCCCTTGGCCGCCAAAGCGGCGATCTCCGCGCTCGTGAGGTTCGAGAACGCGACACCCGTGCTGACCACCGTCACCACGTCGGCAGCCGTCAAGCTCATCGCGCCCAAAGCCTGGGCCTGCGACAGGGAGAACGTCAGCGTGTTGCTTGTGGAGTCGAGCTTGTCGATGCCCTTGGCCGCCAGGGCGGGAATATCGGTCGTCGACAGCGCTTCCAGGACCGCCGCGGTATCGGCAAGCGTCACCACGTCCGCGGACGCCAGCGTCACCACGCCCAGCGCCTGGAGCTTGGCCATCGAGAGCGTCAGCACGTTGTCCGTGGCATCGAGCTTGTCGATGCCCTTGGCCGCCAGGGCGGCAATATCGGCCGCCGACAGCGCTCCCAGGGCTGCCCCCGTGTCGGTCAGCGTCACCACGTCGGCAGCGGCCAGCGTGACCGCGCCCAATCCCTGGTACTGCGCCAAGGAGAGGGTCAGCACATCGTTCGTGGCGTCGATCTTGTCGATGCCTTTGCCGGCCAGGGCCGCGAACTGCGGACCCGTCAAGGTCGCGAGATTTGCCCCCGTATCAGCGAGTGTCACCACATCCGCGGCCGTCAGGGTGGCCGTCCCCAGACCC
This sequence comes from Rhizobium sp. Q54, assembly GCA_945903635.1. Lineage (GTDB taxonomy): Bacteria > Pseudomonadota > Alphaproteobacteria > Reyranellales > Reyranellaceae > Reyranella. The sequence goes on from CAMDOT010000028.1 coordinate 4,063, forward strand.
AGGTACTTGGCCACCGTAAGTGTCAGCACGTCGTCGGTGGCATCGATCCTGTCGACACCCTTGGTCGTCAGCGCTGTCAGGGCCGCAGCCGACAGGGTCCCGATATTGGCGCCGGTGTCGCGCAGGAGAACCAGGTCGCCCGCCGTCAACGCCACGTTGCCAAGCGCCTGAGCCTGGGCCACCGAGAGGACGAAGCCGTCGTTGGTGGAGTCGATCCGGTCGACACCTGCCACGGCAAGCCCTGCGATCTGCGCCGGCGTCATGCCGGACAGCTGACTGTTCGAATCCGCCAGCACGACGGTGTCGTCCGCCGCCACCTTCATCGCTCCCAGCGCGATGTACTGCGCCTTGCTCAGCGTCAGCACATTGTCGGTGGCGTCGAGCTTGTCGACGCCCTTGGCCGCCAACGCGGCGATCTCCGCGCTCGTGCGGGCCGAGAACACCGCGCCCGTGTCAACGACCGTCACCACGTCGGCCGCGGTCAGCATGCCGACAGGCAACGCCGCGACCTGCTCCAAAGTGAGGGTGAAGACATTGTCGGTAGCGTCGATCTTGTCGATGCCCTTGCCCACCAGGGCGGCAAGACTGGCCGGCGACATCGCCGCCAGATTGGCGCCCGTGTCGGCCAGAGTCACCACGTCGGCAGCAGTCAGCATGCCGGCGGGCAGTCCCTCGACCTGCGCCACAGTCAGGACCAGGAGATTGGTGGTTGAGTTGATCTTGTCGACGCCGCCGCTGGCCTGCAGGGCGGCGAAATCTGACGCCCTGGCAGCCAGGTTGGCGCCGGTGTCGGTCAGAGTCACCACGTCCCCATCGGTCAGCGCGACCGAGCCAAATGCCTCGTACTGCGCCACGGAGAATGTCAGAACGTCGTTCGTGGCGTCGATCCGGTCGACGCCCTTGCCCGCCAGCGCCGCGATATCGGCCACCGACAGGGCACTGAAGCGCGCGGAGGTATCCGCCACCGTCACCGTTGGACCGGCGGAGATGGAAGTGAATTTGGCGAGCTGCGCGAGGCTCATCCTGACGCTGCCGGTGCCCGACAGAGTCACGTACTCAACGTTGTACAAATCGGGGAAGCGCGCCGCGAAGTCGACGTCCTCGCCGTTCATCGTGACGTGCAGAGTATCGACCCCATCGGACAGGTAGAAATCGTCAACCCGGGTGAACTGCTCCATCTTGACGGTAAGCGTATCGTCTCCGGTTCCGCCCAAAACCTGCAGGGTTTCGACGTTCAGGAGCTCGGGCTTAACCGCGCCCGAAACATCGCCAACACCGGCGAACTTCACTTTGACCGTGTCGACGCCGGCGCCGCCATCGAACGTGTCGAAGGAAGTGAACTGCTCGGCGGACAGCGTAATGGTGTCGTTGCCCGTGCCACCGAACCCCTGAAGGACTTCGACGTTCAGAAGTTCGGGTTTGGTTACCGCGGCAACATTTACGGCGCCGTCGAACTTGAGCTTCACCGTGTCGGTGCCGCCGCCAAGGTCAAACGTGTCGAAGGACACGAACTGATTGGCAGTCAGCGTGACGGTGTCGTCGAAATTGCTGCCGATAAAATGCTCCAGGCTCGTCAGCGTGACACCGGAGAAGTCGGGGTCTTCATCACCTCCGCCGAAGATCTCCAGCGTGTCGGTGCCAGTGCCGCCGTCGAAGACCTGGCCACTGCCCACGTTGGCGGCGGTGAGCCAGTCGTTGCCTGTCCCGCCCATCAGCTTGTCGTTGCTGCCCATGGCCATCAGCCAGTCAGCGCCACCGTTGCCGAACAGCGTGTTGGTACCGCCGGTAAGCCCGAACAACTGGTCGTCGTCGGTGCCGCCGTGAATGGTCAGATTCTCGACTGAATGCAGAATGTAACGTGCGCTTCCGAGAATTTGATGCCCGCCGCTTACTCCTCCTGCTTCGACGCTGTCAGCGTAAGCAGAAAAGTCGAAGATCGCGGTATCCGAGTCCGCGCCGCCGTCCCAATCGAGATTGCCCGGACCCGACGCATAGAAAGTGATCTCGTCGTCGCCGGCGGCCGTGGAGAAATAACTGGTGTACCCGGTGGAGGGGAAGAAGCTGACCGGGCCGCTCTGGTGGAAGGTGACTATATCGTCGCCGGAACCCAGCTTCAGTGTGTCGACAAGCTCGATATTGGCGATGCTGGCATTGGGAATGCCGTTGACGTGTCCGTCGGCCGTGATGTTCACCACCAGGTCTGTCGTGGTGTAGGAGGCGTCGAAATACAGGGCATCGTACCCCGTGCCTCCATCGACGACATAGCTGTGAAGGGCGCTGCCCACGACCGATATGTAGTCGTTGTCGTCGCCGCCCTGCAGCGTGTCGGTCCCGGCCCCGGTGACTTGGGTGTAAAGGAAGTCATCGCCGGCGTCGCCGTAGAGAAAGTTGGTGCCGCCGCTAGATGTTACGCCCGAGAAGGTGTGGTCATTCTGCCAAATCTGGTCGTTTTCCGTACCGCCGGACAGCGTGTCGCTGCCACCTTCGCCATAGATATGGTCGTCGCCGCCATTGCCGTAGATGAAGTCGTCATAAACGAACTCGTTGCTGGGCTGATTGCCGATCAGTGTATTGCCGAATTGGTCGCCGTTAATCGTTGCCATTTCAGACTACTCCTGCTCGCGAGTGTGCTTGATGCGACCCAGTCGGGCGGCTGCTGATCGGTGCATCGAAACGGTGTCGTCGAATTCGGTGGCGATGAAGGTGTCGTTGGCCGAAGTACCATTGGACGTCGCCATATTCGCTCGCCCCCCAAACTTAGCCCGAACATACGGACCGACCGCTTTACGCGGCTGCGCGTTTCATGTTGTCGGGATTGGAGGCGTCACAATGCATCTCGGGCAGTCTCCTGCCTTCGATAGCCAACGCCCTAAAATAGAGCCTCTCAAGTCACCCAAACTTGAAAAGCCAAACCCCAACAACTCACTACATTCCCAATGCTATTAAGGGGGTACCACGGCTAGTTGTAAATACGGATTCGCCCGGAAATGCGATTTGTTCACATCTCAGCAATCCAGCCGCGCGCAGTGACGATCCACATCGCTTTCCCACGCGGGATGTCACTTCTTACACCTCGCCACGAATGGCATGATCGCTCTCTAAACGAGGGAATATCGGATGGATCACGGGATATTTACCGGCCTGAAGGTTATCGATTGCGCGAGCTGGATCGCCGGGCCGGCGGCGGCAACCATCCTTTCGGACTTCGGCGCCGAGGTGATCAAGATCGAGCCGCCGGGTGCCGGCGATCCATGGCGGGCGTCGGCGGCGGTGCCTGGCAAGACCACGGACTACTGGTGGCAATTGACGGCCCGCAACAAGCGGAGCCTGGCCATCGATCTCAAGCACCCCGACGGACTGGCGGTCCTTCAACGCCTGATCGCCACGACCGACGTCTTCATCACCAACTTCCCGCTGCCGGTGCGCGAGCGCCTGAAGATCGCCGCCGCCGACCTCCTGGCGATCAACCCCAAGCTCATCTACGGCTCCATCTCGGCCTATGGCGAGCTGGGTGAAGAGGCGGCCCGGACAGGCTTCGACGCGACCGCCTACTGGGCTCGCACCGGCCTGATGGACATGGTGCGGGCCACCCCCGAGACGGAGCCGGTCCGCTCCATGCCGGGCATGGGCGACCATCCAACCGCCACCGCCCTGTACGCGGCCATCGTGACGGCGCTCTACCGCCGCGAGAAAACAGGGCAAGGCGGCGTGGCGCAGACCTCGCTGCTGCAGAACGGCCTGTGGGCCAACGGCTGCTACGTGCAGAACAGGTTGTTCGGCGAACACGTCGCGCACCGGCCGCCGCGGACCGAGACGCCGAGCGCGCTCGCCAATCACTACCGCTGCCGCGACGGGCGGTGGTTCCTGATGGCGCTGCACAACGAGGCCCGCCAGCTCGCGAGCTTCCTGAAGGCGATCGAGGCCGAGCACCTCGAGGCGGATCCACGATTTGCCTCGACCCTGTCGCGGCGCGCCAACGCCAAGGCGCTGAGCGCGATCCTCGAAGGCATCTTTGCCAAGCGCGATCTCGCCGAATGGCGGCCCATCCTCGAAAAAGCCGGCGTGACGTTCGGTGCGGTGTACTCGGTCGACGAAGCAGCGGACGACCGCCAGGCCCGCGAGATCGGCGCCCTGGTTCCCTTCGCCGACGGCGCCGGCCTCACCGTGTCGAGCCCCTTCCACGTCGACGGCGAGACCAAGGTCGCGCCGCGCCGGGCGCCGGCCGTCGGCCAGCATTCGGAGACGGTGCTGCGCGACGCCGGCTATGCCGCCGACGAGATCGCCCGGCTGAAGGCGCACGGCATCGTCTAGGTTGTCGGCCGCATTTGCGATACACTCCCCGGCCGATAGCTGATGGAAGGGAGCAAGTCGATGACCGCTCAGACCAAAGGCCGCATCCGTCACGTTGCACTCAGCGTCAAGGACCCCTGGGAGACCGCCGAATTTTATAAGCAGGCCGTCGGTCTGCAGGAAGTCATGGAACTCGACGGCCCGCTGGCCGAGGGCGTGTTCCTGACCGACGGCGTGGTCAACCTCGCCATCCTCCACTTCAAGAATGACGAGGCCGCACAGGGCACCGGCACGGACTTTGTCGGCATCCACCATATCGGCTTCTGGGTCGACGACGTGGTGGAACAGGGCAAGATCGCGCGCAACACCGGCGCCACCTGGATCATGGGCGACACCAACAACCCGAACGGCTACGAGATCAAGCACACCGACCTCGACGGCATCATCTTCGACATCGCGGCACATGGCTGGGTCGGTTCGCAGAAGAACCCGGGATCGGAAGACAACGTCGTGCAGCGCAACCCGCAGCGACGGCTGGCGAAGTTCGACGAGCGTCGCGCGCGTGCCCAGGCGAAGATCGCCGCGATTCGGGCGAAACAGGTCGCTGTCGCCGCCGAGTGACTCGTTGATCAGTCGGTCTCGATCGGCAGCGACTCCGTCTTCGCCCACTCGCCCATCGAGGCGTCGTAAAGCGTGATGTCGTCGTGGCCGAGCTGGTGCAGCAAGAACAGGTCGATGGTGGCCGAGATGCCGCCGCCACAGTAGCAGATCGTGCGCTTGTCCTTCGACACCCCCTGGGCCGCGAACTTTGCCGCGGCGTCAGCGAGCGTGGTGAAGCCCTTGGTTGCGGGATCGACCAGCGTGGCCGCCGGCACGTTGACGCTGCCGGGCACGCGGCCGGGCCGGCCGTAGCGGCTGGGCTCCAGTCCGCGATGGAACTGCGGCCCCAGCGCGTTCAGGGTCACGGTGTCGCTACGCCCGATGGCGGACTTCACCGCCGCGGCATCGACGAACAGGCCGTCCCGAGGGGCCGCCACGAAGATCGCGGCCGGGTAGCCGCGCGACGCGCCTGTTTCGAGAGGCCGGCCTTCGGCCTTCCATTTGTCGAGTCCACCGTCGAGCACCGCCGCACCGTCGAAGCCGAGCGCGTGCAGCATCCACCAGAAGCGCGTCGCCCACATCATCGTGCCGATGCTGTAGAGCACCACGCGCGTGCCGGGCCCTACGCCGTGCCGGCCGAACGCCGCCACCAATCGCGCAGCCGATGGCATCATGAAGTGCAGATGCGTGCCGGTGTCGGAGAACTCGCCCTGCAGGTCGAGGAAGTCGGCGCCGGGAACGTGGCCGTCCTCGAACGTCTTGCGGCCGGGCACGGCGATGTAGGGCTCGACCGCGCCGGCCGGCGCCGGCTCCAGATAGGTCGTGCAGTCGAACACGCGCAGCGACGAATCGCCGAGTGAATCGGCCAAGGTGGCGGTGTCGATCAGGGCCCGTGGGTCGCGCATGCGGGTGTCCTCTTCATGTCGATGCAGACTTCGCGGCGTCTCGCTTGATCTTCTTGGCCAGCGACCATTTATGGACTTCGGTCGGCCCGTCGTAGATGCGGAAGGCCCTGACCTCCCTAAAAACCTGCTCGACGATCGTGTCGGTGGAGACGCCGGTGCCGCCCATCACCTGAACGCAACGATCGGCCACGCGATACAGCGCTTCCGACACGGCCACCTTGGCCATCGAACTCTCGGCCGTTCCGAGCACGCCCGTGTCGAGAACATCGGCGCACCAATCGATCATCAGCTCGGCCTGCTTCAGGTCGATCAGATTGTCGGCCAGCATGAAGCCCACGCCTTCATGATCGATCAAGGGCTTTCCGAAGGCATGGCGCTTGACCGCATAGGCCGTGGCGATTTCGTTCGCCCGCTTGGTCGCGCCGAACCAGCGCATGCAGTGCGACAGCCGGGCCGGGCTGAGGCGCACCTGGGCGTAGTTGAAGCCTCCACCATTCTCGCCGAGCATCTGGTCCGCCGGCACCCGGAGATTGTCGATCGTCACCATGGAGTGGCCGCCGGGCATCGAACTGTCGATCGTGTCGATGACGCGGTCGATGCGGATCGCCGGATCGGGAAGGTCGACCACGAACATGCAGGCGCCCGCGGTGGATTTCGCCATGACGATGCCGACCTTCGCACCCTTCGCGCCGGTGATGAAGGTCTTGCGGCCGTTGATCACCCAATGATTGCCGTCCTGCACCGCCGTGGTCTGCATCATCGACGGGTCGGAACCGGCGCCACCCTCCCCGGCCGGTTCGGTCATGAAGAACGCCGAACGCGCGCGCCCTTCGATCATGGGCTTCAGGAAGCGCTCCTTCATCTCCGAACTGCCGACCTTGCCCAGCAGGTACATGTTGCCTTCGTCCGGTGCCATCGTATTCACCGCCACGGGACCCAGCGGCGACAGGCCGGACGCCTTCAGGACGGTCGCCGTCTCGCGCTGCGTCAGGTGGCTGCCATCGGCAAGGATGTGCGGCGTCAGGACGCCTGCCGCACGCGCCTTCTCCCGTAATTCAGCGACCAACGCGTCGGTCGGGCCGTGGTTGCCGCAGCGCGGATCTTTTTCGTAGGGCACGACGACGTCACGAACGAATGCCTCGACCCGCGCGGCGATCTCCGCGGTCTTCGCAGCGCCTGCGCCACTCATCTGCCCACCCTGCGACTCATTTCTTTCAGCCTTTCGATATCAGATGACTTCCTGCGCCATGATCATCTACGTCATGACTATGGTACCGGCGCGGGCGGATTAGTACGACACTATATGCCGCCAGCGACCAGGAGTGTGTGATGGAATACCGGCCTCTCGGAAATACCGGCCTCAGCGTAAGCGTCGCCGGACTCGGGTGCGGCGGCAACAGCCGTCTGGGCCTCGGCCGCGGCGCCAGCTTCGACGACTGCGTGGTGATCGCGCGGACGGCAATCGAGGCCGGTGTCAATTTCCTCGACACCGCCGAGGTCTATGGAACCGAGGAGATCGTGGGTGCTGCCGCCCGCTTCTATGACCGCGACAGGCTGGTCATCTCGACCAAGGCGATCTTCAGGTCAGGTGACGATACGGCCGAAGCGGTGACCCGTCGGGTGGACGCGTCGCTGCGACGGCTGGGCCTCGACTACGTGGATGTCTTCCATTTCCACGCCGTCAACCCGGCGGCCTACGACCATCATCGCGATGTGCTGGCGCCCGCTCTCCTGAAGCTCAAGGAGCAAGGCAAGGTGCGCCATGTCGGCATCACCGAGACGGGGCCCCGCGATCCGGAACAGAAGATGCTGGCTCGGGCGGTCCAGGAAGCACCCTGGGAAGTCATCATGCTGGCCTACAGCCTCATGAATCAGGGTGCGCGTCGCAATATCTTTCCGGTGACCCAGCGTCGGGGGATCGGCACGCTGCTGATGTTCGTCGTCCGCAACATCTTCAGCAACGCCGCCTACCGCCGCGACGTCTCCGCCAGGCTGGTCGAGCAAGGGCTTCTCGAGGCGTCGGTCCTAACCGACGGCGATCCGCTCGGGTTCCTTGTTTCAGAAGGTGCCGCGGAAAGCATCACGGATGCCGCCTATCGCTACGCGCGCCACGAACAGGGCGCCGATGTCATCCTGTTCGGCACCGGCAACAAGGATCACGTCAGGGCAAACATCGACTCGATCCTGCGGCCGGCATTGCCGGCACAGGTGATCGAGCGGCTTCACGCCACGTTCGGACATCTGACGGGAGTCGGGCTCGACCTGCCGGGACCGGTGAAGGCGTGATCCGTTTCGTCGTTGCCGCACTGGCCTCGATCAACGTCGCGGGCTTCCTCGGCCTCGGATGGTTTGCGTCCAAGGTGGTGTTCCATGACGGCGTGATGTGGGTGGAGCTTGCGATCTGCGCCGTCCCGATGGCCGTGCTGGCCCTGACCACGATTGGCGGCCTGGCGCTCAGGCGGCGCGGCCATTCAGGGGCCGCCATCGCCCTGCTGGCGGTCGCGGCGCTGCCGACGCTCGCCGCCTTCGGGTTCCTGCTCTATCTCGACAGAAATCCGATCGACTGGCGCTGACCAGCCCCCTCAGCCCGCCGAGCGGACGAGCTTGCCGGGCCTGGCGCCGGTCTCCTGGCCCTTCTCGAAGATGGGCATGCCCGAGCAGATCGTCATGTCGTAGCCGTCGACATGCTGGACCAAGCGTCGTCCGCCGGCCGGCAGGTCGAAGATCATCTTCGGCGAATGCAGCGTGAGGCCGTCGAAGTCGATCACGTTCACATCGGCCTTCTTGCCCGGTTCTAGCCGGCCGCGATCCTTGAAGCCGTAGAAATCCGCCGTGCTGCTGGTCATGCGCTGGATCGTGCGCTCGAGCGGCATGCGCGGCCCGCGCGTGCGATCGCGCACCCAGTGGCTCAGCATCGAGGTGTTGAGCGAGGCATCGCAGATCACGCCGCAATGCGCGCCGCCATCCGACAGGCCAAGAATGGTATGCGGGTGCTCGATTAGTTCCCGCACCACCTCGAGGTCGCCGTGCACGTAGTTGGTGACGGGGAAGTACACCATGCGGCTGCCGTCGCCGCCGACCAGATAGTCGTAGCAGAATTCGGCCGGGGTCACGCCGTCGCGTGCCGCCATGGCGGCGATGCTGCGCTCCGGCGGCGGCTCGTAGTCCGGTTGCTCACCCAACAGGTACATGCGGTCCCAGCGCGTCGCGATCTGGCGCGATAGCGGCGGCAGCACGTCCATAAGGCGGGGCGAGGCTTCCTGCGACAGCACGAGGCGGCGCGTCTCGGGATCGCGCAGCCTGGCTAGCATTTCGGCGGGCGGCAGTTTGGCGAGCGCGGCGAAGGCTTCGCGCAGCGCGAAGGGATTGAGCGAGGTGCCGAGGCCGAGCGTCAGCCCCACCGGGCGTCCGGCGACCTGGGCATAGACTGGCAGGTTGTCGGCCCGGGCGGCGCTCACGCCGTCCATCAGGCGGCGCCAGCGCTCGGGGTCGTAGCTGCGATCGGTCAGCAGGAACCAGACGGGCCGGCCGCTGTCCTTGGCCACCTGGCGTATCCAGCGGAACTCGGACGCCTCATCCTCGAAGTCGGAGAGCATGCCGAACGTGCCGCGGCCGGCGCGGCCCATCGCCTTGCCGATGGCGATCAGCTCCTCGTGCTCGGCATAGCGGCCCGGCACCAGCTCGCCGGCCAGCGTCTTGTGCTGGTCGCTGCGGCTGGTGGTGAAGCCAACAGCGCCGGCCTTGAGCGCCTCCTCGGTGAGGCGAGCCATGACCTCGATGTCCTCGGCCGTCGCCTGCTCGCGGGCAATGGCGCGATCGCCCATGGCGTAGACGCGCAACGGGTGATGGGCGATCTGGGCGGCGATGTCGATGGTGCGCGGCAGCTTCGCGAGCGAGTCCAGGTATTCGGGGAAGCTCTCCCAATCCCACTTGAGGCCCTCGGTCAGCACGATGCCCGGGATGTCCTCGACCCCTTCCATCATTTCGATCAGCGCCTGCTGGTGCTGTTGGCGGACGGGTGCGAAGCCCACGCCGCAATTCCCGAACACGATGGTCGTGGCGCCGTGCCACGAGGACGGCGCCAGGACGGGATCCCAGGTGGCCTGGCCGTCATAGTGCGTATGCACGTCGACCCAGCCCGGCGTGACCAGCCGCCCGTCGGCCTTGACCTCGCGCCGGCCGGGGCCTGCCTTGCCGCCGACCTGAACGATGCGGTCGCCGTCGATGGCGACGTCGCCCTGGGACGCTGTCGCCCCCGTGCCGTCGACGATGGTGCCGCCCCGGATGACGATGTCGTGCATTGTCAGTCCCTTCCGCTCTGAGATGGGATCACAAGCTTTCCATACATCGATGGGCACGGAAAGGCGGAAGTCCGGTAGACTTGTCATAGGAGGTTCCCGATGCCGATCATCGATTCGCAAGTCCACGCCTATGAGGCGAACACCCCGAAGCGGCCCTGGGCCACGGTGCCCAACTGGCCCGATCACGTCACCGGTGACGAGATGGTCGCGGCGATGGACAAGGTCGGCGTCGATGGCGCGATCTTCATTTCCGCCTTCTCCCAGTATCGATACGACGCCAGCTACGCGGTGGAGGTGGCGCGGGCCCATCCCAAACGGATGGCCATCGTCAAGCCGGTCGACCCGGACGACCCGGCGGTGGCCGACGTCGTCGCCGACTGGAAGAAGACGCCGGGCACGGTCGGCATCCGCATCATGCTGACGAAGGAAAACGGGCGCGGGCCAGACCATCCCGGCCTCGGCCGCATCGCTCGCGCTGCCGTCCAATACGACTTTCCGGTCAATGTCCTGTGCTGGGACAATGTGGACGCGGGCACCGCGCTGGTCGATCGCTACCCTGAGACCCGCTTCATCATCGATCACCTCGCCATCCTGCAGCCGCGCGTGCCGCCCGCGTCGCCGCAGCCGTGGGCTGATCTGCCGAAGGTGCTGGAACTGGCAAAGCGCCCGAACGCGGTCATCAAGGTCAGCGGCGCCTGCACGCTGTCGCGCGAGTCCTATCCCTTCAACGACATCTGGGACCCGCTGGCCCGCGTGTTCGATGCCTGGGGCTTCGAGCGCTGCCTGTGGGGCACGGATTGGACGCGCGCGTTCGCCGTGGTCAACTACGAGCAGGCGGTAAAGCCGTTCCTCGAGACCAAGCGCCTGAGCGACAGCGAACGCGCCATGCTGATGGGCGGCGCGTGCGCCAAGGCCTATGGCTGGTCACCTGCACCAAAAAAGTAACTAAACGGAGGAACACCAATGTCCGAGACCCCGACTTTCGGCCGCTTCACCGAGATCGCCTACGACAAGATGAATCCGGAGCAGCAGGCTGCGTACAAAGACATGATGGCGTCGCGCGGCGGCCTGCCGGGCCCCAACAAGATTCTGGTGCACAACCCGAAGCTCGCGAACGTCATCGGCCCATACGGTGCTTATCACCAGACTGGCGGCGGCAATTCGATCTCCGAGCGCGAACGCGAGATCGCGGTCTGCATCATCACCAGCCACTGGCGCTCGGCCTATCCGACATCTGCGCACGAACGCATCGGCAAGAAGGCCGGGCTGCCCGCCGCCAAGGTGGATGCGATGATCGGTGGCCTGCCGACCAGTTTCGACGACGAGCGCGAGCAGGTCGTCTACGAGATCGCGATGGTGCTAACGCAAGGCCGCTGGGTGCCGCGTGGTCTGTACGACCGCGCCGTCAAAGCGTTGGGTCACAACGGCATTACCGACGTCATTACCTTGATGGGCCACTACAGCACCGTCGCCATGACGCTCGCCTTCTACGATGTTCCGGACGGTGCGACGGGCATGGCGCGCTGAAGCCGGATCAATGTAGCCGCCGCACATGCGGCGGCCCCTCGCATGGCACGTAGCGCACGCCGCCTTTCATGATCATCGCGAGCCGCGTCTTGTCCTCCAGCACGCGCACGTCATGCAGCGGGTCGCCGTCGACCAGCAGGAGGTCGGCAAGGAAGCCCGGCTTGACCTGGCCGAGTTCGTGACCGCGCGTCATGATCTCGCCGCCGGTGCGGGTCGCGGCCTGCAGCGCCTCGCTCGGGGAGAAACCGAAGTGGGTCACGAAGTGCGCGAGGTCGCGCGCATTGGTGCCCTGGGGCGTCGCGGCAAAGCCGTAGTCGCCACCGACCACGATGCGGATGCCGCGCTTGCGCATCTCGACATGGACGCGGCAAGTCGCCTCGTAGAGCGGCTTCAGCCGCTCGAGCGCGACTTGCCCTTGCAGCGAATTGTCACCGCGCAGGCTCTCCAGCCGGTTGACCACGAGACCGATCGCCGGACCGGTGAAGATGCGGTCCTTGGCGGCTTCCAGCATGTCGAGCGCCTCGTCGTCGGCGAAGTCGCAGTGATAGATGATGTCGACACCGTTGCGCAGTGCCCGCTTCACCGATTCGGAGGCGCGGGCATGGGCGGCGACCCGGCGGCCGATCGTGTGGGCGGCCTCGACGCCGGCCGCGATTTCGGCGTCGGTCATGACCGTGGCTTCGGCCAGCGCCGATTCGGTGCCGGTGTCGCCCGAGATATTGAGCTTGATGGTGTCGCAGCCCTCGCGCAGGCAGAGCCGCGCCATGCGCCGGACTTCGTCGGGCCCGTCGACGGCGACACCGAAACTATCCTGGTGCAGGTGCAGGCGGCGGCCATCACCCAAGCCGCCGGTAACGGTGAGCTCGGGGCTTGCCGTGAGCAACCGCGGCCCATCCGTATGGCCGCGCTCGATGGCGTCGCGCACCGCGACGTCGAGACGGATCTTGGCCGCCGCCGCCGAGCAGGCGCTGGTGAAGCCGGCGCCCAGCAGTTTACGCGCCGCATCCATGGTGAGGAGTGCATGGTCTTCCGGCGGCAGTTCGCCCAGCGCGGTGCCGCGCGGCGTGTCGACGAAGGAGAGATGGGCGTGGCCCTCGATCAGGCCGGGCATCAGGAATTTTCCACCGGCATCGAGCCGCGTGGCGCCCTCGGCCGCCGACACGACCTCAGCGGCGGGCGCCACCGCCACAATGCGCTCGCCCTCGATCAACACCTGGCCCGGAAACGGCGCCGCGCCGCTGCCGTCCCACACCGTCGCGTGCTCGATCAGCAGCCGCATCCTGGCCTCCCTCGTGCTTTCTTGAGCGGGACTATAGCGCACCCTGCCCTTTCCCGTCGTCGCCCCGCTTTACGGGCGTGCGCCGTCTCTTTACCAACATCGGAAGACACAGCGTCGGAGAGAGAGGCATCGTGACACTACCGCTCGACGGAATTCGCGTGATCGAGGTGGGGCAGGCCCTGGCAGGGCCGCTTGCCGGTGTGCTGCTGGCCGATATGGGCGCCGACGTGATCAAGATCGAAAAGCCCGAGGGCGACGATGCCCGTATCTGGGGCCCTCCGTTCGCCCACGACGGCGCCTCGCTCTATTTCCACAGCCAGAACCGCAACAAGCGTTCGGTCGTGCTCGACCTGAAACTGCCGGCGGACATCGAGGCGCTGAACAAGCTCTGCGAGGGCGCCGACATCCTGATCCAGAACCTGCGCCCCGGCGTGGTCGACGAGATCGGCATCGGCCCCGAGGCGATGCTGAAGCGCCACCCGAGACTGATCTACTGCTCGATCTGGGCCTTCGGCTACGAAGGGCCGCTGAAAATGAAGCCGGGCTTCGATCCACTGCTGCAGGCCTATGGCGGCATGATGAGCATCACCGGCCGGCCGGAGGATCCACCGACCTTCTGCGGCGCCTCGATCAACGACAAGGCGACCGGCATGTTCTGCACCATCGGCGCGCTGGCGGCACTCCGCCTGCGCGACAAGACCGGCAAGGGCTGCCTGGTCGACACCTCGCTGTTCGACTCGGCGGTGCATTGGGTCGAGGGCTCGGTGAACAACTACATCGCCAACGGCACGATCTCGCAGCGCCACGGTACAGGCAGCCCGGTGATCGTGCCCTACCAGACCTTCGACACGGCCGACCATCATCCGATCTGCCTGGCGCCCGGAAACGACCGGCTATGGGCGCGCTGCGCGGCGGTGCTGGGGCGGCCCGACTGGGCGACCGATCACCGCTTCGCCAAGAGCGCCGAGCGCGTCGCCCACAAGACCGAGTTGCTGCCGATGATCGCGGCGACGCTCAAGCAGAACACGCGCGCGCATTGGCTGGCGGCGATGGACAAGGCGGGGGTGCCGTGCGCGCCGGTGAATGACATCGGCGAGGTCGCGACCAGCGAGCAGTTGGCCGCGTCCAAACTGGTGCAGCAGCTCCCCGAGGGTGGGCCCAAGGTCGTCGGCCTGCCCATCACCTTCGACCACGTGCGTCCGCGCTCTGCCCGTCCCTCGCCCAAACTCGGCGAGCATACGGCAGAGGTCTTGGGGCGGCCGGCGAAGTAACGCGTCGGGAGGCTGCCCTCGCACCATCGCCTTCGTCGTGTAATATCGCAGCGCCTTTTCATGACCTGCATCATGGGACGCTCGAACGTATGCCAATCTATCTCGACATCTCCCGGATCGATCGCCTTGTTGTCATCTCCGCCCACGGCCACGTCGCGCCCGAAGAGATCGTCGCCAACCTCAAGGAAATAAAAGAAGAGAACGTGCTTCACTTCGGCAAGATCATCGACCTTACCCTCGCCCACTACGAACTTACGAAGGACCAGATCGAGAGCCTCGCGACAATGCTGCGAAGCCAGGCAGGCGACAAATCGAGAGGCCCACTCGCCTTCGTCATCGATCCGAAACGCGAAAGTTTCGCCAATGCCTTTGCCGAAGCGACCAAGGGCGACCGGCCTGTGATGATCTTTCACACCATCCATGCCGCCCGCCAATGGCTAGGTCTTCAAAAGAAAACCTAAATCATTGCGGGAAGATGGGTCGGCGCGAATGGCTCAACCACCGGACAAATAGTTGCCGCCGCGCCCGGTCCGCCTTTTGTTCCCGGTTTTTGCGCCGTCCTGAGTTCCCTGACTAGACACCGACATGGTCATGTCTCTCAGAGAACCCAATCTGGCCAAGACAGGTTGCTGGTAAGGTCTCTTTGCTTGCGCTTGAAGCGAGCTCGAAGCAGCGTCCGCCTCATCCGGTAATTGTTCAGTCATCGCACCTTCCCGTCATCTACGGATACCCGGACCCACGTGAGAAGGATTGCATCAAGCGCTTTGTAGGTCAAAGGATCGAGGTCGGATGATGCCAAAGCGGGATTTGCCGAGGTTTCTGGTCCGGGGCTTTCGTGGATTCGGGCTGCGCTTCGTGAAGAGCGCCATGAAGCTCGCCATTGGCCGGAAACCACTTTTCTATCCCCAGGACCTGTTTTTCCTCGCCTATCTTCGGCACCTCCTGGCACTCTCCCGGATGTGCATCAGCAGCAAACTGGTCGATTACTCGAGCGAAGGCGGTGGTTCGCATGCGCTCTTGACGATGACCGTCATCGATTTTGCCCGGACCCTCGGTCTCGATTATGCCCACACCCCCTTCATTGAAATCCATCACGCCGATCGGCCAAGGGAGGCGTGGCTTGCCGCCTGGGAGGGCCTCTTCAACTTCGGGGCGGGAGAAGCCCGAGCCGCGGACACCGATCGCGATGTCTTTTCGATAACCCCGACCAACTTCGATCCAATTCGTTCACTCTTTGGTGAGCTGCGCCCCTACAATGAGCATGACACCCATTTGATTCCGCAATTCTCGCCCGAGATCGTGAAAGAGTTTCGACGCAAGTACTATTCAAACAAGTCGCCGCGCGAGAGCGCCAAGCTCACCGTTTGCGTTCATGTGCGCCGCTTCAATGCCGGCGACGACAACATCTCGTACATCGCCTCTTTCTCCAGAATGGGCCGGACCCTGGCCGATGTTCGAGCAATCCTGACAGAACAGCGCATCGACCATGTCGTCCGGATAGTCTCCCAGGGGCACGTCTCGGAGTTTCCGGAGAGCCTCCTGGCCGGGGCCGAGCTTCTCATCGACGCCGATCCGATCCGGAGCCTGGAGGAACTGATTGAAGCCGATGTCCTCCTCTCGAGCAGAGGCAGCTTCAGCTATGTGGCGGGAGTGCTGTGCGACGGTATCGTGATCTGCGAGCCGTTCTATCCGCCGCAGCGCGATTGGCTGGTCTGCGAAGCCGGCGGGGCATTCGATGCCAATGCTTTCACAAGACGACTAGATCAGACCGCCACCCGCGCCGGCGGCAGCGCCAGCCCCGCCACATCGACCCTCGTGTGAAAGATGCTGCCGCAGTTTTCGTGCGGGCCGCCGCGTGAGCCAGTGACGATGTAGAGGTCACGCAGGTCGTCGCCGGCAAAGCAGAGGCTGGTGACCATCGGCAGCGGCACCGCGATGTCGTGGCGATACGTACCGTCGGCATCGAACACCGCGACACGTCCGCCATGGGCATCGGCCACCCAGACCGACCCGTCACTCGCCACCTTGAGGCCATCGGGAACACGGTCGTCGCCCAGCGATGCGAACTTGCGCCACGGACCGACCGAACCATCCTCCTTCACGTCGTAGGCCCGCACCAGCGGCGCGCGGGCATCGCTGTGATAGAGGCGCCTGCCGTCGGGCGAGAAGCCGAGGCCGTTGGTGAGCATCACGCCGTCCGACAGGGTGCGCATCGTGCCGTCCAGATCGATGACATGCAGATATCCGGGCCTGGGCGCCTCGCCACCGAACACGCGGTAGGCAAGCGAGCCGACATAGATGCGGCCCGCGCGATCGGCCGTGAGGTCGTTGAAGCCGGTCGCGCCGGGAATGGCGTCGAGCGACAGCAAAGTGCGTGTCGAACCGTTGTCCAGAGACACGCAGGCGATGTCGCGTCCGCCCACCACCAGCCCGCCCTTCTCATGCAGCGCCATGCCACCGATACCGCGCCGCTTCGGCACAACCAGCGACACGGCACCGGCGCGGTCCAGCAGATGAACGCCACCGTTGATGACGTCGCTGAAATAGAGTCCGCGGGCCGGATCCCAGACCGGACCTTCGATCAGGCCGTAACCGGTGGCTACCTGTTGCATGGCGTCTCCCATCAGGCGTTGCGCTAGCCTCCGCTTTTCACTTCGGAAGCTTCGGCTGCCGGCTTCACCGATCTTTTGCGCATCAGCAGGCTGAAGAACAGCGGCACGAACAGGATGGCGACGAAGGTCGCGGCGATCATGCCGCCGATCACGCCCGTGCCGATCGAATGGCGGCTGGCGGAGCCCGCGCCGGTGCTGATGGCGAGCGGCAGAACGCCCAGGATGAAGGCGAGCGAGGTCATGATAATCGGACGGAAGCGCAGACGCGCCGCTTCCATGGCGGCATCGTAGGCAGACAGGCCCTGCTGATAGCGCTGTGAAGCGAACTCCACGATCAGAATGGCGTTCTTCGCCGCCAGGCCGATCAAGGTCACCAGGCCGATTTGGAAGTAGACGTCGTTGTCCAGGCCGCGCAGCCAGATGGCGACCAGGGCGCCCAGGACGGCGAATGGCACCGCGGTGAGGACGGCGAGCGGCAGCGACCAGCGCTCGTACTGCGCGGCCAGGATCAGGAACACCATGACCAGGCCGAACAGGAAACCCAGCGACCCCGTGCCCGCCGTGGCCAGCTCCTGGTAGGCCGAGCCCGTCCAGCCGATGCTGAAGTCGCTGGAAAGCGTCGTGGCCACGACCTGCTGCATGGCGGCGATCGCCTGGCCCGACGAGTAGCCAGGCGCCGGGCTGCCGATGATCTTGGCCGCCGGGAAGATGTTGAAGCGATCGACCGTGTCGGGCCCCAGGATACGGGTGAAGGTCACCAGCTCATTGAGCGGCACCATGGCACCACCGTCGGCGCGCACGAAGACGTGGCGCAGATCGTCCGGCTTCTCGCGGAAGTCCGCCTCAGACGACAGGCTGACGCGATAGGTCCGCCCGAACAGCGAGAAGTCGTTGACGTAGAGACTACCGAACGAACTCTGCATCGTCTCGAAGATGGTGTTGATCGGGATGCCGAGCGCCCGCGCCTTCTGGCGATCGACGTCGGTGCGATACTGCGGCACGGCGGTAGTGAAGGTGGTCGAAACCCCGCGCAACTCGGCCCGCTGGTTGGCCGCCAGCACCACCTTCTGCGCCGCCTCCGAGAGGCCGTTCAGCGAACCGCCCGACCGGTCCTGCAGGAACATTTCGAAGCCGCCGGTGACGCTGATGCCCTGGATCGGCGGCGGATTGAAGCCGATCACCACGCCGTCTCGGAAGTTGGCGTTGATGGCGCCGATCGCCGGCGCCACGTTGCGTGCATCCTGGCTCGGCTCCTTGCGCTCCGACCAATCCTTCAGCGTGACGAAGGAGATGCCGGAATTGGACTTGAGTGCCCGCGACAGGAGATCGAAACCGGAGAAGGTGACGACGTTGGCGACCGCCGGGTTCTTCTGAAGTGCCTCGGTGGCCTTGGCCGTGACCTCGCGCGTGCGCGAGATCGCGGCCGCCGGCGGCAGCACCGTCACGACGAAGACATAGCCCTGATCCTCGGCCGGCACGAGACTGCCGGGGATGCGCTGGAACAGGACAAACACCAGGCCCAGCACGATGACGAAGCCCGTGACGCCGATGACCGCGCGGCGCAGCAGGAAACTGACACCACCGGTGTAACGCGCCGTTACCCACGCAAAGCCGCGGTTGAACTTCCTAAAAAACCAGGCCGGGTCGCCATGCACGGGCTGCAGGATCAGCGCGGCAAGCGCCGGCGTCAGCGTGAGCGCCACGATGCCGGAGATCACGACCGAGACGGCGATGGTGACGGCGAACTGGCGGTAAAGCTCGCCTGCCAGGCCACCGAGGAACGACACGGGAATGAACACCGCGCAGAGGACCAGGACGATGGCGATGACCGGGCCCGTGACCTCTTGCATCGCCTGAAGCGCTGCCTCGCGCGGCGACTTGCCTTGCGTCGACATGATGCGTTCGACGTTCTCCAGCACGACGATGGCGTCGTCGACGACGATGCCGATGGCGAGAACCAGCCCGAACAGCGTCAGCAGGTTGATCGAGAAGCCCAGCACGTACATGCCGGCAAAGGTGCCGATGATCGACACCGGGATGGCGACAACCGGGATGATCATCGCCCGGACGTTCTGCAGAAACAGGAAGACCACCAGCACGACCAGCGCGATCGCCTCGACGAAGGTGATCGCGACCTCCTCGATCGAGACCTCGACAAAGCGCGTGGTGTCGAAGGGAATGTCGTAGCGCAGGCCCACCGGGAAACGCTTGGAGATGCGCTCCATCGTCTCCCTGACCGTCGCCGCGACCTGCAGCGCGTTTGCGCCGGGCTGTAGGTAGACGGCAATGGGGACAGCCGGCGAACCGTTGAAGGTGCCGGAAAAACCATACTGAAGCGCCCCCAGCTCGACGCGGGCCACGTCCTTCAACCGCAGGGCGCCGCCGTTCTCCTCGGAGCGGATGATAATGTCCTCGAACTGGGTGCGGTCGACCAGCCGGGGTGGCGTCGTCACCGAATAGGTGAAGACCTGCGGCTTGTTCATCGGCTCCTCGCCGAAACGACCGGCGGCGAACTGCTGGTTCTGCTCGCGCACTACGGCGGCGATGTCGGCGGGCGTGAGGTTGTACTGGGCCACCTTGTCGGGTCTGAGCCAGATTCGCATCGAATAGTCCGACGCGCCGAACAGCGAGGCATCGCCGACGCCCGGCAGGCGGCGGATTTCGTCGAGCACATTCACCAGCGCGTAGTTGCTGATGTAGATCGTGTCGTAGCGGTTGCCCGGCGACGACATGGTCAGCACCTGCAGGATCGACGTCGACCGCTTCTGCACGACCAGGCCCTGGCGGCTCACCTCGCTCGGCAACAGCGGCAGCGCGCGCTGAACGCGGTTGTTTACGTTGATGGCGTTCTGGTCGGGATTGGTGCCGATCTCGAAGGTCACCGTGAGGTTCATCGTGCCCGAGCCGGTCGAAGTCGACTGCATGTAGATCATGCGCTCGACGCCGTTGATCTGCTGCTCGAGCGGTGCCGCGACGGTGGCGGCAATGTTCTCGGCAGTGGCGCCTGGGTAGGTCGCCGAGATCACGACTTCGGGCGGAACGATCTGCGGATACTGCGAAATCGGCAAGACCCGCATCGCGACCAGCCCCGCCAGCACGATCACGATCGACAGCACCGACGCGAAGACCGGCCGGTCGATGAAGAACTTGGAAATCATAAGGGCGAGTTCACGGCTTGGCGCCGGCGGCGGGCGTGGTGGTGGCCGACGCCGGTCGAACGAAAGGCACCGGCCGGACGACATTGCCCGGCCTGACCCGGATAACGCCATCGACCACGATCCGGTCACCCGACTGGAGGCCCTTGCGAACGATCCAGCCGTCATCCAGTTCGCGCGCGAGACGAACCTGTCTTGCACGGGCGACGTTGTCGGGCTCGATGAGATAGACAAAGGCGCCGAGCGGCCCTTGCGAGATCGCGGCCTTGGGCACCACGATGGCGTCGGGCATGGTGATGCCCGTCATGTTCACGCGCACGAACTGGCCCGGCAACAGGCCACCCTCGTGGTTGGGGAAGACGGCGCGGACCAGGATCGTTCCGGTCCTTGGATCGACGGTGCGCGAGCGCGTATCGACCGTGCCGAGCTGCGGGTAGACCGAACCGTCGCCGAACTGCAGCTCGACCTTGACGTCGTCCGAATTGAAAAGGGTTTCGCGCGACTTGTTGATCTCCTGCAGGGCGCGCAGTTCGCTGTCCGTGAAAGTGAAATTCACGTAGGCGGGATCGAGCTGCGTGATCGTGGTCAACAGGGTCTGCTGGGCCTGCACCAGCGTGCCTTCCGGTGGCGAGACGATGCTGGTGGGACCGGTCACCGGCGCCTTGATGACGGTGTATTCGAGGTTCAGCTTGGCCGTATCGACGTCGGCCTGGGTCGACTGGATCGTGGCACGGGCCTGGTCGCGGGCGGCGATGGCGTCCTCCAGCGATTTCTGCGCCGAGACCTTCTGGGTCACGAGTCCTTCGACGCGCTTATAATTTTCCTCGGTCTGCGTGAGCGTGGCCTTGGCCTGCGCCGCCTGCGCCTGCGCGCGCGACAACGCCGCCTCGTAGGACCTGGGATCGATTCGGAACAGCACGTCGCCCAGAGTGACGATCGCGCCTTCATTGAACTCGCGCTTGAGAAGGATTCCGCTCACCTGGGAGCGAATCTCAACGACGCGAAATCCGGCGACCCGCCCGGCGAACTGGAGCGGCAGGGGCACATCGGCTGCCGTCAGCGTGACGATCCCGACTTCGGGCGGCAGCGGCACGACGGCAGCGGCCGGCCGCGATGCAGGCCGGGTCCACCAATAAGCCCCTGCGCCCAGGAGCGCCGCGATCACACACACCGCAACGATGCGCCCGCCCCAGGCTCGCGCCGCCATGAATCTCAACTCCCAGGTTCGGGCGGCCGCTTCGGGTCACGCCGAAAAATAAGTCCTTGCTGACTTACCATAGACGCCAGCTGGCCGTCCTCCCTCCGCATGACGGCCGCCGGAGCCTGAAGTCCCCACATGGCGCTTGATCTTGCGGGCGCGACCCGTTCTGATTGTGAGGTAAAGCCTCATTCCCCGAACGGACAGGACCATTCACCATGACCGTGACCGAAAAGCCCGACACCAACTGGATCGGCAAGCGTACCCCCCGGCCCGACGGCGCCGACAAGGTGACGGGCCGCGCGTCCTACGCCGCAGACACCAACATGCCCGGCATGATCTGGGGCAAGGTCCTGCGCAGCCCCCACCCGCATGCCCGCATCAAGTCGATCGACACCTCCAAGGCCGAAAAGCTGCCGGGCGTGAAGGCGGTCATGACGTCCAAGGACATCGTCGAATTCCCGATCGACAAGGGAGCGGTGATGCTGGGCATCCAGGACATGCGCTGGATGTCCCGCAACGTAATGGCGCGCGACAAGGCGCTGTTCCACGGCCATCCGGTGGCCGCCGTCGCCGCCATGACCCAGCGGATCGCCGAAGAGGCCTGCAAGCTGATCAAGGTCGACTACGAGGTGCTGCCCTGGGCAATCGACGTCGAGGACGCGATGAAGCCCGGCGCCACCCCGCTGCACGACCACGTCAGGTTCGAAGGCAAGCCCTCCAACATCGCGGGCACGCTCGAGCACAAGAAGGGTGACATCGAGGCGGGCTTCAAGGAAGCCGACGTGATCGTCGAGCGCAGCTTCAAGACCGAGGCCGTGCACCAGGGCTATATCGAGCCGCATGCCTGCCTGGTCAGCGTCACTGACGGCAAGGCCACAATCTGGAGTTCCAGCCAGGGCCAGTTCATGGTCCGGGCCATGTCGGCCCTGCTCACCGGCATCCAGCAAAGCGACATCCGCGCCATTCCGGCCGAGATCGGCGGCGGCTTCGGCGGCAAGACCATCATCTACCTCGAGCCGCTGGCGTTAGTGCTGGCCCACAAGTCGGGCTTGCCGGTGAAGATGGTGATGAGCCGCGAGGAAGTGATGCGCGCCTCCGGCCCGACCTCGGGTTCGATCAGCAAGGTCAAGATCGGCGCCAAGAAGGACGGCACGATCGTGGCCGGCCAAGGTACCTACTGGCTGCAGGCCGGCGCCTTCCCGGGCTCGCCAATCCGCGGCGCCGCGGGCTGCGCCTTCGGCCCCTACGATATCCCGAATGCCTACACGCTGGGTTACGACGTCGTCTCCAACCGCTCCAAGGTCGCGGCCTACCGCGCGCCCGGCGCGCCGATCGGCGCCTATGCCGTGGAATGCGTCCTGGATGAGCTGGCCGAGAAGCTCAAGATGGATCCGCTCGAGCTCCGCCTGAAGAACTCCGCCAAGCAGGGCACCAAGGCGGTGCATGGTCCGGTCTATCCGGTCATGGGCTACCAGGAGACGCTGAAGCAGGCGCTCGCCCATCCGCACTACAAGGCGCCGCTCAAGCCCAACCAGGGCCGCGGCGTGGCCTCGGGCTACTGGTTCAATGCCGGCGGCGAGTCGAGCGCCCAGATGAGCATCAACGAAGACGGCTCGGTCGTGGTCATGACCGGCCATCCCGACGTCGGCGGCTCCAGGGCCTCGACCGCCAACATCGCGGCCGAACTGCTCGGCATCGCCCACTCCAAGGTGCAGGTGCTGATCGGCGACACCAGTAGCATCGGCTTCTCGAACCTCACCGGCGGTAGCCGCGTCACCTTCGCTTCCGCCATGGTGGTCACGCAGGCCGCGGAGAAGGTCATCACCGACCTGCGCCGCCGCGCCGGCCTGATCTGGAAGATCGATCCCGAGGCCATCACCTGGGAGAACGGTGAGGCGAAGCCCGCCGGCGACAACGCCGGCAAGTTCGATCCGCTGTCGCTGGCCCAGCTTGCCGCCCGGGCGACCGAGACCGGCGGGCCGATCGGCGCCGGCTCCTCGATCAACACCACCGGCGCCGAAGGCGGCTTCGGAACGCACATCTGCGACGTCGAGGTCGACCCCGACACCGGCCGTATCTGGGTCACCCGCTACACCGCGTTCCAGGACGTCGGCCGGGCGATCCATCCCGACTACGTCGAGGGCCAGATACAGGGCGGTGTCGCCCAGGGTATCGGCTGGGCGTTGAGCGAGGAGTACATCTACAACAAGCACGGCAAGCTCGATAACGCCGGCTTCCTCGATTACCGCATGCCCGTCACCTCGGACCTGCCGTTCCTCGATGCCGTCATGATCGAGATTCCCAATCCGAAGCATCCGCAGGGCGTGCGCGGCGTCGGCGAGGTGCCGCTGGTGCCGGTGATGGCGGCGGTGGCGAACGCGGTCCACGGCGCACTCGGCCAGCGTTTCTACAGCCTGCCCATGTCGCCGCCCAAGGTGCTGGACGTGCTGGAGCCGGAATTGAAGGCGGCGGACTAAACGCGGCTTCCGTCGTCCACGCCCCGCTCCTCAAGAGCGCGGGGCGTGCTAAAGTCGGCCGATGAAAACCAAACTCCTCGGCCGAACCGGCGTCTCCGTCTCCGAACTCTGCTTCGGCACCATGTCGTTCGGCGGCGATGCCGACGAGGCGACGTCAGCCGCCATGTACAAAGCCGTCCGCGATGCCGGCATCAATTTCTTCGACTGCGCCGACGAGTACAACAAGGGCAAGTCGGAGGAGATCCTGGGCCGCCTGGCCAAGGACCATCGAGACAATCTCGTCCTCACCACGAAGTGTTTTAGCCCGCAGAGCGACGACATCAACGCCCGCGGCAGTTCCCGCCGCCATGTGGTCCGCGCGGTGGAGCGAAGCCTGAAACGCCTGCAGACCGACCGCATCGACGTGCTGTTTCTGCACAAGTTCGATCCCCTGACGCCGATCGAGGAGATGATGCGCGGGCTGGAAGACGTAGTGCGCGCGGGCAAGGTGCTCTATCCCGCCGTCAGCAACTGGTCGGCGTGGCAGACCCAACGCGCGGTCGATATCCAGGAGCGCAACAACTGGGCGCGGCTGCAAGTCGTCCAGCCGATGTACAATCTTGTGAAGCGCCAGGCCGAGGTCGAGATTCTGCCGATGGCCCAGGCCAACGGCATCGGCGTCATTCCCTACAGTCCGGGCGCGGCGGGGCTTCTTTCCGGCAAGTATCTCGGTCAGGCGAGCGGACGCCTGAAGACCAACAAGATGTACGAGGCGCGCTACGGCGAGGCCTGGATCTACGAGGTCGCGGAGAACTTTGTGACCTTCTGTAAGCAGCAGGGCCTGCATCCGGTCAGCACGGCGATCGCCTGGGTCGGTTCCCATCCCGGCATCACCGCGCCCATCATCGGCGCGCGCAACCTCGACCAGCTGAAGGACTCGCTCGCCGCGGTGAAGGTGAACATGACGCCTGAGCTGCGCGCCGAGATCGCCGACCTCTCGCCCACGCCGCCGCCGGCCACCGACCGGCTGGAGGAGCAGAAGCCGCCGAAGAGCTGAAGCCGGCGGATAAAGCCGTCTCATGAAGAAGCTGGTCAACGACCCCCGTTCGATCGTCCGTGAAATGCTCGAAGGCCAGGTTGCGCTGAACGCAGGCCAGGCGCTGCTCGACGGCGAGAACGTGGTGCTGCGCGCCGATCAAGGTCCGCCCAGCGCGCGCCAGGTCGCCATCATTTCCGGCGGCGGCAGCGGCCACGAGCCGGCGCACGCGGGCTATGTCGGCGTCGGCATGCTGCATGCGGCCGTCGCGGGCGATGTCTTCACCTCGCCTTCCAGCGACGCCGTGCTGGCCGCCATCCGCGCCGCCGCAGGCCCGGCCGGCGCGCTGCTGGTGGTGAAAAATTATACCGGCGACCGGCTGAACTTCGGGCTGGCGGCAGAAATGGCGCGCGCCGAAGGCATCGCGGTCGAGACCGTGGTGGTGGCCGACGATGTCGCCCTGCGCGACACGGTGGAGCCGGCGCGTCGGCGCGGCATCGCCGGTACGGTGCTTGTGCACAAGGTGGCGGGCGCCGCCTCGGCAGCCGGTCTCGATCTCGCCTCGGTCGCAGCCGAGGCGCGGGCGGCGGCGGCAACGCTCGGCACGATGGGCGTGGCGCTGGGTGCCTGCACGGTGCCGGGCGGCCGGCCGGGCTTCGTGCTGGCCGACGACGAGATGGAACTGGGCCTGGGCATCCATGGCGAAGCGGGCGTTCGTCGCGCAAAGCTCTTGCCCGCCGATTCACTGGTCGATGAACTTCTCGAAACAATCCTGGCCGACCTCGCCCTGCCGAACGGCACGCGCGTGGCCCTCCTGGTCAACGGTCTCGGCGGCACGCCGCCCATGGAACTGGCGGTGGTCGCGCGACACGCGCTCACGACGCTCCGCGCGCGCGGGCTTGATGTCGTGCGGGCATGGTCCGGCAATCTCCTGACGGCACTGGAGATGCCCGGCATGTCGCTCAGCGTGCTGGCCGTTGACGATGCGCGCCTCGCTCGCCTCGATGCGCCGACTGAAGCGGCAGCGTGGCCTGGCAGTGGCCGACTCGGCGTGGCGAGGCGCCCGGCACACACGCCTGCGCCGACGCGAGCTTCGATTTCCCAGCCAGCAACTGCAGCCGGGTTGGCCGTGAAGCGCGCCGCCATGGGCGCCGCCGATGCGCTCGCCCGCGCGGAGCAGCGGCTGACGGAGCTGGACGCGATCGCAGGCGATGGCGACCTCGGCCTCAGCATGACACGCGGCGCGGCGGCCATCCGCGCCTTGCCCGCGTCCGCATGGGCCACGCCCGCCACGGCGCTCGGACAGATGGCGGCAGCACTCGGTCGCGCCATCGCCGGCAGTTCCGGTCCCTTCTATGCGACTGCCCTGCTGCGCGCCGCCCGCGACCTTCCGGATGAGCCCACTGCCACCGACTGGGCGGCGGCGTTTGCCGCAGCGGTGTCCTCGATCAGCGAGCTGGGCGGCGCCAAGCCGGGTGACCGCACCATGCTAGATGCCCTCCTCCCCGCCGCGACCATCCTGACCTCCGAACTGGCTGGTGGCACGGCGCCGAGCGTAGCCTGGGCGCAAGCGGTGCAGGCTGCACGTGACGGCACCGCGGCCACCGCGCAGATGCATCCTCGCCTGGGCCGCGCAGCCTACCTCGGCGACCGCGTGCTGGGCACGCCCGATGCCGGTGCCGAAGCCGTCGTCGTCTGGCTGGG
Organism: Rhizobium sp. Q54; assembly: GCA_945903635.1. Classification (GTDB taxonomy): domain Bacteria; phylum Pseudomonadota; class Alphaproteobacteria; order Reyranellales; family Reyranellaceae; genus Reyranella. Next base: position 30,400 of record CAMDOT010000028.1, read on the forward strand.
TGCGATCGAGGTTACGTAGGACGCTACTGTGGTGCCAGGCCCACGTCCTGGGCCTTGATCTGCAAGGCGAGGTACTTGGAATACATCCGGCACTGCGCGAACGAGCCGCCGGTGAACCAGAGGCCGGGCTGCGCCGTGGGCACCCACATGTTGTTCAGTTCCTGCGTGCGGGCGTCGAAGCCCCAGACCGGCCCGACCTTCTTCGCCACGTCCTGGCCGAACAGCGCTCCCACCAGATGGCCCTGGCCCTTGTAGCCGGTGGCCAGCACGATGAGGTCGGCGGGCCGTTCGCTGCCATCCTTCATCTTCATGCCGGTCGCCGTGAACTCGGCGATATCGGCATACTGGATCAGGCCGATCTCCCGGCGGGCGATCAGGTCCGAGGCGCCGACATTGAAATAGTAACCGCCGCCGCGCGAGCGATACTTCAGCGGCCAGCCCGTGCCGTTCTCGCCGAACTCCAGCCGGAACCCCACCTTCTCCAGCCCCTGCAACAGAGGGGCGTCGAGCTCGCGGGTCTTGTCGGTCAGGATCTTGTGCGCCTGCTTCATCACCCGCAGCGGCACCGAGACGTTGATGAGGTCGCGATCCTCATAGGTCGGACCCTTGCCGTAGTAGATGGCGTCGTAGAGCTGGGCACTGGGCTCGACATTGACGATCAGCGTCGGGCTGCGCTGCACGATGGTGGTGTGCGCACCGTTGCCGTGCAGGTCCTGGGCGATGTCGTGGGCGCTGGTGCCCGTGCCGAAGACATAGACGTTGCGGCTCTTCCACTGGCCGCCGTTGGAGAATTTGCTGGAATGGACGACCTCGCCCTTGAAGCGGTCGAGCGTCGGGATCTCGGGAATGTTGGGCGTGCCGCTGACGCTGGTCGCCATCACGATGTGGCGCGGATGCAGGATGCGTACGCTGCCGTCGGCGCGTTCGACACGTGCTGTCCAGCGCTTTGCAACAGCGTCCCAGGTCGCTCCCTCGAAGGTCGTGCGCGTCCAGAAATCGATTTCTAGCGTCTCGACGTAGGATTCGAGCCAGTTCGCGATCTTGTCCTTGGGAATGTACTTGGGCCAGGTCTTGGGGAACGGCAGATACGGGAAGTGATTGCTGTGCTTCTGATTGTGCAGTTTTAGCCCGTGGTAGCGCTTGCGCCAGTTGTCGCCGACCCGCTCCATGCGATCGACCACCAGCGACTCGATGCCGAGCCCTTTCAGCCGTGCCGCCGCCGTCACGCCGGCATGGCCACCGCCCACGATCAGCACCTGGGGGTCGCGATCGGCATAGGCCGACTCCTGCTGCCGCCGATCGAGCCAGTTGGGACCGTGGAAGTCGCGCTCGAAGGCGGGCTCCTCGGCATCTTCGAGGATCGTCTCTTCCTCGTAGCCTTTCAGCTCGTCGAGCGTCGTGAGCAGTGTCCAGGCGAGCGCCTCGCCGGTGCGGCAGTCGCTGCGCTTCAGCCGTACGATGCCGGCACCCCGCCCAACCTCGGTTTCGAACTTGATGATCGCCTCGACGCAGTCCTCGCCGGCGCGCTCGACGTCGCGCGGCGGATGGCGATCGGGATCGATGGCGAAGTTGCGGGCGCCAGTCTTCGCCGCGGCCTCGACAAGACGCTCGGCGACCTGCGCCCGGTCGCTGATCGTCTCGATGGTCCAGGTGAGCGCCACGATATCGCGCCACTCGCCATCGGGTCGGAACAACATCGCCACGCGCTGCGTGTCTTTCGCGGCCAAGGCGGCGTTCAGGCCATTGAGCCAACTGCCGGCGATCTGTTTCGCATCACGGTTAAGTTCGATGTCCATATCGGCAACCCTGTCGAATAGACTGACCCAAGACAAGGCCCGCTTAGACAGGGGAGAAACGATGGCTCGGCTGGATGGGAAAGTAGCGTTGGTCACAGGCGCGAGCCGCGGGCTCGGCGAAGGGACGGCGCGGGCGTTGGCCGCCCAAGGAGCCGCCGTAATGCTGCTGGCCCGTGATGGTGCCGCTGTCGAAACGGTGGCGCGCGACATCGTGGCGGCTGGCGGCCGCGCCGAGGCACGCGCCTGCGATGTCGCCGACTATGCCGCCGTCGAACGTGCCACCCAAGCGACGCGCGAACGCCTGGGCGGTCTCGACATCCTGGTCAACAACGCCGGCGTCATCGAGCCGATTGCCGAACTGGCAACCTCCGATCCCGCCGCCTGGGCGAACAACATCCAGATCAATCTCGTCGGCGCCTACCATGTCGTGCGTGCGGTGCTGGCCGGCATGCTGGCGGGCGGCGGCGGCACCATCGTCAACATCTCCTCCGGCGCCGCCCACCGGCCGCTCGAAGGCTGGAGCGCCTACAGCGCAGGCAAGGCGGGCCTCGCGATGGTGACCCGCGCCATTGCCTTGGAGACGGCCGGCCGCGGCATCCGCATCTTCGGCTTTTCCCCCGGCACGATTGACACAGAGATGCAGGTGAAGATCCGCGCCTCGGGCATGAACCAGGTGAGCCGCATCCCGCGCGCCGACCTCTCGCCGGTCGAGCATGCGGTGCGCGGCCTGCTCTATCTCTGCGACGGCGCCAGCGACGACCTGATCGGCCAGGACGTTTCCATGCGCGACGCAGCCTTCCGCCCCCGCATCGGTCTCACTTGAGGAGGACACGTACATGACACTCTACGAACTCAGGACCTACACGCTCTATATCGGCAAGATGGGCGAGGCGGTGAAGCTCTACCAGGAGTTCGGCTTCCCCGCGCTCGACAAGGGCGGCCACGCCAGGAACCTGGTCGGCTACTTCCAGGGTGACACCGGCACGATCAACCAGCTCGTCCATCTGTGGAAATTCAGCGACGACGCCCACCGTCGCGCCCATTGGGCCGCCGTCTTCGCCGACCCTGCCTTCATGGACGGCTTCGCGGTAAAATTCCGGCCGCTGGTGATGAGCCAGGAAGTGAAGCTCTTGAACGCCGCCCCCTGGGGGCCACACCCCTAGTACCTCGCAGACGAAGCAGCTCCCCGCACGCCGAAGAGCCGTTGTCCTGATCGCGTGTCACAACCCAATGTGTCACACCAAGTTGAGACAAATGTTGTGACAGCGACATGCCCGGAGTCCGGGCCGAGCCCGGTTTTACGGGCTTTTTAGGCGTCGTTTCTTCTTCTGGTGTCACACGCCCGGTATTGCCTGTGACAGTATTCCCAGTGACAGGCAGCGCCATGTGTCCGTTCCGAGTCTTATCGATGCTCGGTGGGGACGGGCTAAAACGGACTCGTTACGGCCTGGCGTGACGTACCATCCGTGTGACTACACCCTCGCCCTCGAGCGTCTGCCCGCGGCATGCGCGGGAGGGTCTTGTCCAAAGCAGAAAGACTGGAAGCGGTCCAACCGCCAGTCTGCCTGAAGCAATAACATCTTTCTGCTGAACCTGCTCATCACATCCACGTGAACGAATGCTTGCAGTGCATGCACTCCGCTATCGGCTGCAGGTGCCGGCGAAATAAGCGGCGGCGTCGCAGGCCTTGCCGCCCGGCAGCGCGCAGGCCCCGTGCTCGTCCGCGACACCGCTGTTCGCCACCACCGTGTAGCGGCCGCCGGTGATGGCGCAGTACCGCGCGTCGGGCGTGATGTAGCCCGTGACGCGCAACCCGCCGGCCGGACACTCGCCCCGGAACAATGCCCATTCCTCGCATTGGTAATTGTCGACGAAGATACAGATGCCGTATTGGCCTCCATCGGGACGCTGCTCGATCTGCAGAGTCCCACCCTTCTGCGTGCAGTTCACGGAGGCCGGGTTGGCAAGCTGCGGCGGCGACTGGGCCTGTGCGTCGACGTCGATGCCGAACACCGCCGCTACGCCGCACGCCATGGCCGCCATGCGGGTCACCGCCGGCCGCGCTCGCGCAGCTGGTCCTCGATCATCCTGTTGATGCCTTGGCGGATGCGCTCCACGTCGAGACCATCCTTCAGTCGCTTGTCTTCCTTCATGCCGTTCAGCACGCTTTCCATGACGTTCGCCGGGTTGAAGCTCGGCGGGAAAGAACGTGGCGGGAAGTCCTTGAACGTCGCCACGAACTGGAAAACCTCGTCCATCATCCCGTAGGCGCTGCCGATGTGGTTGAGCTGCCAGTCCCAGAAGGTGTTGGAGGTGATATCGGCCCGTTCGAAGGGATCCTGCATAACATTAAAGATCTTCTGCAGGCGGAGCGTGGTGAAAGGCTCGGCCCACAGGGCCATCGTGCCCTCCTTGCGCTGTTCGGAAAAGACGTACTTGTAGTCGCCCTGGCGCATGGCCACGAGCAGGCCGTCGTCATCGGAATAGAAGAACTTGTCGCGGGCGCTCTTGGTGCCGTTGTTGTTGCCGGCGGTACCACTGACATTGCGCAGGAAGGCGGACTGGTCGTAGCCGTCGAGATGCACCTTGTAGGTGACGCCGTTGGCGGCGTAGCCGGCCTTGCACTTGGCCACGATGTCCGGCTCGCCGGCGACCGCACAGAGCGTCGGGATCCAGTCGTTGTGGCTCATGATCTCGTTGCTCGCCGTACCGGGCTTGATATTGCCCGGCCAGCGGACGAGGCACGGCACGCGGAACGCGCCCTCCCAGTTGGTGTTCTTCTCGCTGCGGAACCAGGTCATGGCGCCGTCGGGCCAGCTGTTCATGTGCGGGCCGTTGTCGCTCGAATAGATGACGATGGTGTCGTTCGCGAGGCCCATGTCGTCGAGCGCCTTGAGCAGGGTGCCGACCGTGTCATCGTGCTCCTGCATGCCGTCGATGTACTCGCTGTCGCCGTGCTTGTAGCGGCCGCGATGCTCGGCGCGGACATGCGTCCTGAGATGCATGCGGGTCGCGTTGAACCAGGTGAAGAACGGCTTGCCGGCCGTTTGCTGGCGCTTCATGAAATCGATGGCGGCAGCCGACGTCTCATCGTCGATCGTCTCCATGCGCTTCTTGGTCAACGACCCGGTATCCTCGATGGTCTGCTTGCCGATCTTGCCGAAGCGCGGATCGACCGTGGGATCGTCACGGTCGGAGGCCTTGCACTTCAGCACGCCGCGCGGGCCGAACTTGGTGCGGTAGGCCGGGTCCTTCGGATAGTCCGGCAGCTCCGGCTCTTCCTCGGCGTTGAGATGATAGAGGTTGCCGAAGAACTCATCGAAGCCGTTCACCGTCGGCAGCGATTCGTTGCGGTCGCCGACATGGTTCTTGCCGAACTGGCCAGTGGCATAGCCCAGGCTCTTGAGCAGGCCGCCGATCGACGGGTCGAGCTGGCTCATGCCCATCGGGGCGCCGGGGTAGCCCACCTTGGTCAGGCCCGTGCGGATGCCATGCTGGCCGGTGAGGAAGGCAGCGCGGCCCGCGGTGCAGGACTGCTCGCCGTAATAGTGCTGGAGCTTGATACCCTCGCGCGCGATGCGGTCGATGTTCGGCGTCTCGTAGCCCATCAGGCCGCTCGAGTAGGCGCTGATGTTGGCGATGCCGATATCGTCACCCCAGATGATGAGGATGTTGGGCTTGCGGCCGCCAGCCGGAGGCGTCGCTTGTGCCTGTTGCGTCTGCTGTGCCTGGGCGAGCCGAGTCCCCCCCAGCCCGACCGTGCCGAGTACAGTGAGCGCCGAGCCGCCGAGCAGCAGGTTGCGGCGTCTCGCGTTGATGGGCTCGTTCTTCTTGTCGTCGCTCATGGCTCACTCCTCTTCGATCTCACGATACACCTGAAGCCCACATGGCTCGTCGTCGTGTCGACGTCTTCGGCATGGCGTGCGGCCGGCCGGTAGCGCTTGCAGTAGCTCGGCGCGCAGAGATGCGAGCCACCTTTCAACACCTTGCGCGGGATGCGGACGTTCGGCTGGCGGGCGTTGTAGCTCGCCTTCATCGGTCCGCCGCGCGGGTTCTGCGGCACGCAGCACGCCTTGCCGGCATCGGCCTCGTGCTGGGCCGAATACCAGTCGGTCGTCCATTCCCAGATATTGCCGATCATGTCGTGGATTCCGTAGCCGTTCGGCGGATACGCCCGCACCGGCGAGGTGCGCGCCCAGCCGTCCTCGCGCGTGTTCTCGTGCGGGAACTGGCCCTGCCAGATGTTGGCCATGTGCCTGCCGCCGGGCATGAACTCATCGCCCCAGGCATATTCGGCGCCGTCGAGCCCGCCGCGCGCGGCGAACTCCCATTCGGCCTCGGTCGGCATCTCCTTGCCGGCCCATTTGGCGTAGGCTTCGGCATCGCGAAAACCGACCTGCACGACGGGATGGTCGTCGAGCCCACCGATATGGCTGCCCTTGCCGTAGGGCCGTCGCCAGGTCGCGCCGAAGGTGAAGCGCCACCACTGGCTCCAGTCGCCGAGATCGACCGGCCTGGAGGGCGGCGTGAAGACGAGGCCGCCGGCCTTCAGCATCTCGGGCCGGGCACCTGGATAGTCCTTGGGGTCGGGATCGATCTCCGCCCAGGTGACATGGCCAGTCGCGGCCACGAAGGTGCGGAACTGCGCATTGGTGACCGGTGTCGGATCGATCCAGAAGCCATCGACCGTGACCGCATGGACGGGCTTCTCCTCCGCGTAATGCCTGTCCGAGCCCATGCGGAAGGTACCGCCTGGGACATGGATCATGCCGGGTTGAGCGTCTGCCATCGCGTCGTCGATCCGTTCTAGTTCGCCCCTTGCGGTGGCGACGTCAGCTTTTGCAGTACGGCATCGAGATTGAACGAGGCCGGTTTCTGGCGGGGCGGGAACTCGGCCAGGGTCTGGATGTAGCGCATGACATACGCTTGTGCGGGCACCAGCGCGAAGATGCGGTCGATGCGCCAACGGCCGTAGCCCATGCCTTCGTGATCGGCCCGTTCGAAGGGATCCGCCCTGAGGTCGAACAGCTTCGGCACGCGTAGAGTCACCAATGGATCTTGCCAGACGTCGAAGCCGTGCTTGCGCTGCTCCATGAAGACGAGCTTCCACTTGTCGTAGCGCAGGCCGGCCAGTCCGCCGTCGTCGGTCCAGTAGAGGAACTCCTTGCGCGCGCTGCCCGTGCCGTTGCGCAACAGCTCGCGCTGGTCGTAGCCGTCGAGATGGACCTTGAAGGTCTTGGCGCCGAACGTGGCGCCCTGCTTCAGCTTGTTGCCCAGGTCAGTTTCGCCGACCGCCGCCATCAGGGTCTGCATCCAATCCTCGGCCGAGAAGATCTCGTTGATCTCCGTGCCCGGCTTCACAAGGCCCGGCCAGCGCACCATCGCAGGCACGCGATAGCCACCTTCCCAGTTGGTGTTCTTCTCGCCGCGGAAGGGCGTGGTGCCGCCATCCGGCCAGCTCATCACCTCAGCGCCGTTGTCGGTCGTGTAGATCACGATCGTGTTGTTGGCGATGCCGAGATCGTCGAGCTTCTTCAGGAGTTGCCCGACCTGGCCGTCATGCTCGACCATGCCGTCGGCATAGACGCCGAACCCGGTCTTGCCGAGCGACGCCGGCTTGAGATGGGTCCAGATGTGCATGCGCGTGGAGTTGGTCCACACGAAGAACGGCTTGCGGTCACGGTTGCTGCGGTCGATGAAGTCCATCGTCGCAGCGAGGAACTCCTCGTCGACCGTCTCCATGCGCTTGACGGTGAGCGGTCCTGTATCCTCGCAGCGCTGCTTGCCCCATTTGCCGAAACGCGGATCCTCGCCCGGCGTGTCGTTGGGCTGAGCGACGCACTTCAACACGCCCCGTGGCCCGTACTTGGCCTTGAAGGTCGGGTCCTTCGGGTAGTCGATGTTCTCCGGTTCCTCCTCGGCATTGAGGTGGTAGAGGTTGCCGAAGAACTCGTCGAAGCCGTGCACGGTCGGCAGGAACTCGTTGCGGTCGCCGAGATGGTTCTTGCCGAACTGTCCGGTGGCGTAGCCCTTCGACTTCAGGAGGTCGGCGATGGTCGGGTCTTTCTCCGAGAGTCCCTCCGGCGTACCCGGCAGGCCAACCTTCAGAAGGCCGGTGCGGATCGGCGACTGGCCGGTGATGAAGGCGGCGCGGCCGGCGGTGCAGGATTGCTGGCCGTAATAGTCGGTGAAGATCGCGCCTTCGCGGGCGATGCGGTCGATGTTGGGCGTGCGGTAGCCCATCATGCCGCGATTGTAGGCGCTGATGTTCCAGAGCCCGACATCGTCACCCATGATGACAAGGATGTTGGGTTGCGCGGGCGCCTGTGCGCCGGCGGGAAGCGCCACCGCCGAGAGCCCGCCAAGCAGCGCGGTCGCCGACAGCAATCGGTTGAGTTTTTTTCTGATCATTGTTTGCCTCCCTGCCTACTTCAGTTCGAACGGGTAGATGACTTTCCAGTCGTTCTTCATGTCGACGATGGCCCACTTGCGGCGGACCGCCTCGTCCCATGCCTTGTCCAGCCGGCCGATGTGCGACTGCCGGTCGTAGGCGTATTCGCGCACGGCGTCGGTGTGATGAACGAGGCCCATGAACCGGGCACCGGTGCCCGCCGCCGTCCATTCCAGCATCTGCTGGTCGCCGTCGGAATTGCCGAAAGCGAAGACCGGTCGCCGGCCGATGAAATGGTTGATGCCGACCGGCTTGCCGGGGCCATCGTCGACGAATTCGACCTTCGCCTCCTTCATCAGCACCGGCACTCCGTCGGACTGCAGGACGAATTTGGTGACGCCGGAGGAGCCCACCACCTGTTCCGGCGGGATGCCGTAGATCCGCTCCGTCCACGGCCGCATGAATTCGATGCCGCCGCCCGAGACGATGAAGGTCTTGAACTGGTTGGCACGCAGATAGGTCAACAGTTCGAGCATCGGCTGATAGACGAGGTCTGTATAGGGACGCTTGAAGCGCGGATGCCGCGCCGTCGCGATCCAGTCATTGACGGCCTTGGCGAACTCCGCCGTCGTGAGGCCCGCGTGGGTCGCGGCCATGATGGCGAGCAGACTCTTCTCGCCCATTACCGCAAGCGCTGCCGTGTCGTCGGCCAGGACCGATCTGAAGGGTTCGCGCTCCTTCCATTCGGGATGCTGCGGCGCCAGCGCCTTCACGCGATCCATGGCGAAGGTGACCTGGAAGTAGATCGGCTGCTCGGTCCACAAGGTGCCGTCGTTGTCGAAGGTGGCGATCCGCTCGGGCACCGGCACGAAGTCGGGGCCGCCAGTCGCAGTGGTTCGGGCGACAAAATCGAGGATCGCCTTCTTCACCGGCCCGTCGTTCCACGATGGCAACGGATCCGCCTGACCAAAGGACGGCAGAGCGGCGGAAAAAACGACAGCCGCGGCGGCAAGGCTCGTGACGACGGCTCTGCGGCGCATGAACACCTCCCGAGCCCCGACTCTACCGCATCAGGTCCCTGCCGCGCATCAATTGCAATTGAATGGCCAGATATGCATGGCCACAGTGCCCGGCATGACAGCGACACCCTCGGCAAGACCGGACGACGCCACCAAGAAGCTGCTGCCCTGGCTCGTCGCAGTGGCCTTCTTCATGCAGTCGCTCGACACGACGATCCTGAACACGGCGGTGCCAGCCATCGCCAAGGCAATGGACGTAACGCCGCTCAGCGTGAAGTCGGTGCTGGCGAGCTATACGCTGAGTCTCGCCGTCTTCATTCCCATCAGCGGCTGGATGGCCGACCGATTCGGCACGCGACGTGTCTTCGCGACCGCAATCGGTCTGTTCACCTTGGGCTCGGTGCTCTGCGGCCTCTCGACCGACATCGACATGCTGGTCGCCTGCCGCGTCCTGCAGGGCGCGGGCGGCGCCATGATGATGCCGGTCGGCCGCATGACGCTCGCCCGCACCTACGACAAGGCCGACCTGGTCCGCGCCATGAGC